>NZ_LT906479.1:2758221-3064690 GCF_900187015.1 Serratia ficaria
TCGTCGACGATCAGATCCTGGCGAATTTCAATGCCCACGTAAGGCAAACCGCGGCGTTCCGCGTGGACCGGCAGCGTATAGTCGGTGGCATCGGTCATGGCGTAAGGTTGGTTGACGCCGACCTGCAGATCCCCTTCCTCCCGCAGCAGTTCGGCCAGCAAATGCGCAAACTCGGGCTGGCGGTTGAACAGCAGCCCCACCGGCCAGGGCCGCGCGTCGCCTTTGAAGACCGGCGTAAAGCTGTGCATGGCGATAATGGCGGTGGGACGTTGGCGCATGTGGCGCTCGCCGAGGTGATCGTCGATGGCGCGGTGGTAAGGCAGGAAGATTTCGCGCTCACGCGCCAGCGCGTGCTCGGCGTCGATGCCGATATTGCCGGGGATCGGCGTCAGCTCGGACAGCTGCGGGATCGAACTGGCGATGCCCGGCGCGCGGTTGCAGTCGATCACCAGCCGGGAGTAGCGCTGGTGTATCAGCGTGGCGTCCAGATGGCGGCTCAGATGACGGGAAACGCTCAACGCGCCGATGTCCCAGCCGATATGGCGGTCGATCTCGCCCGGCGGCAGGCCCAGACCGCCCAACCGCCGAGGTATCGCCTGGCCGGCGTGATCGCACAGCAACAAAAACGGCGCCGCGCCCTGCGGAGTTTCAACGGCCACCGCAGGCGGTTCCTCGGCGGATAACAGTGGCGGGATAAATGACTGCGACATGGCAAGCTCCGGCGGCTCGATAACAAAACGTCTATCGTAGCGCTATCTCGCCGCCGGCCCCAAGCCGGGGCTTAGATCAAAAAGGCATGAGTGTGCGGCCGGTCACACTGCGTCCGCCGCCTGCGGCTGATGCACCGCAATGTAACGCTGGTAGCGCGCCGGTTTGAGGCGCGTGGTATCCACCAGCACCAGCCCGTCGATGCAGTTGTTGAACGCCGGATCCGTGCCGAAATCGATAAACTGCACCCCGCCCGGCTCGCACAATTCGGTGTACTGCTTGTACAACGTCGGGATCGAACAGCCGATATTGCTGAGCAGGCTTTTCAACCGCACCAGATCTTCCTGGTAGTTGTCGCCGGCGAACTGCGCCAGCACCTGCGGCAGCGAAGCGGGATAAGGCTGGCGCGACTGCGCGAACGCCTGATCCGGCGAGAAATACAGGCGATAGAAGGCGATCAACAGGTCGCGCGCCGCCAGCGGCATGCCGCCGGAGATCGACACCGGACCGAACAGATAGCGGTACTGCGGGTATTTCGCCAGGTAGGCACCGATGCCCAGCCACAGGTAGTCCAGGCCGCGCTTGCCCCAGTAGGCCGGCTGAATGAAGCTGCGCCCCAGCTCGATGCCCTGCGCCAGGATCGGCGCCATATCGCGATCGTAGTGAAACAGGCTGTTGCTGTAGATGCTTTCCAGCCCCTTGCGCTCGAGCTGTTCGGCGGTCGGGATAAACCGATAGGCGCCGACGATTTCCAGCTCGTCTTCGTCCCACAGCACCAGGTGATAATAGTCGTCGTCATAGCTGTCCAGATCGCGGCGGCGGCCGGAGCCTTCCCCCACCGCGCGGAAGGCGATTTCCCGCAGCCGCCCCAGCTCGCGCAGGATCGGGGTGCGCGCTTCATCCTGCCGGCGATACAGGAAGATGGTTTTTCCGTCCGGCGTCACCCCCAAGCGTTCGCAGTGGCTCAGCGCTTTCTTCAGCTCCAGACGATCCTCCGGCAGCGCGATTGGCGACTCGCTGGCGAACAGGCCCGGTTTGCCCTGGCCCAGGCGATACACGTGGCGACGGAAGCGTTCGGCCAGATCCTTGGCGCTGGTGTGGCCGTCGTGCCAGTTGGCGAACGGCACGCGGCCGCCGATGCGGATTTTGATGCGCCCGCCCTGCTGCTGGAACATTTCGCGCACTAACAGCAGCGTCGACAGCGGCCGATAAACCAACGAGGTAAAGTAGAACAGATTGCTGTTGCGCGCGCTGATGTGGATCGGCACGATCGGCGCGCGCGCCTTGGCGGCCAGGCGCAGGAAACCGGTATGCCAGTGGCCGTCGCGGATGCCTTTCGGGCTCATGCGCGACACTTCGCCGGCCGGGAACAGGATCAGCGCGCCCTGGTTATCCAACTGGCGCTGCATGCCTTCGATTTGCTTGCGGTTGGTTTTGTTCGCCACGTTGTCCACCGGCACAAACAGGCTGCGCAGCGGTTCGATGTAGGTCAGCAGCTGGCTGGCGACCACTTTGACGTCCGGCCGCACCGCGGCGACGGCGCGCAGCAGCACCAGCCCGTCCAGCGAGCCGATCGGGTGGTTGGCCACCAGCACCACCGGCCCCTGGCTGGGAATGTTTTCCAGGTCACCGTCCACCAGCTCGCAGCTGAGGTTGAAATGGACCACCACCTGTTCTATCAGGTCCAACCCTTTCAGATGGGGATAATCGACGGCGAACTGTTTGAATTCTTTTTCGAAGAGAAGGCTTCTCAGCAGGCTACGCTGCCAGGCGGGGGTATTGCGGTGTGGAAAGGCGTCTTGCAACAGAGAATCCAGGCTGAACATCGCGTTATCTCCTGACTTAGTCGCTGCAAACTTAAGCTAGAGGCATGACTCTAACGTGTCAGTTACATGACAAAAAAATGAAATCCCTCGACTATCAGGTATAGCAAATAATGGTGAATTAGGCAGCGAAAGCCGAACTTTCGCTGCCGATTGACCACGTGCGATACCGATCCGGATGCGGCGCGCGAATTCGTCGCCGCCACCGGCATCGACTCGCTGGCGGTGGCGATCGGCTCAGCGCACGGCCTGTACCACGGCGAACCCAGGCTGGACTTCGAACGATTGATCGACGCGCGGGCAGCCCGGCGCCGCCCATCTGCATGTCCGAAATCCGCCATCGTTTCGCCGCGTTTCATGCAATAATCGGTCTATCGAACAGAGGAGTGATCCAGATGCAGACTTTTTTAATTGACCGTATGGCCACGCCGGTGGGCGAACTGGTGCTGATCGCCGATGAGCAGGACCGCCTGCGCGCTATCGACTGGACCGATCACCAAGCGCGCCTGATGAAGCTGCTGAATACCCATTACCGGGCGGACCGTTTCCAACTGCGCGAACGGCGTAATCCCGGCGGCCTGACGGAGGCCATGCAGCGCTATTTTTCCGGGGAGCTGGCGGTGATCGACCGGCTGCCGGTGATGACCGCGGGCACCGAATTCCAGCGCACCGTTTGGCAACAGCTGCGCCAGATCCCCTGCGGCGAAATCCTCACCTACGGCGAGCTGGCCAAGCGCATCGGCCGGCCAACCGCCTCGCGCGCGGTCGGCATGGCCAACGGCTCCAACCCGATCAGCATCGTGGTGCCCTGCCACCGGGTGATCGGTTCGCAGGGCGCCCTGACCGGCTATGCCGGCGGCGTGCAGCGCAAGCAATGGCTGCTGCAGCATGAAGGCTATCTGCCAAAAGCGCTGCTTTAATCCGCCAGCAGCGCCAGGGCGCTGTCTTCGTCGGTCACCAGCCCGTTGATCCAGCGGCCGGCCAGCGCGGCGCGAATGGCGCGGTGTTTTTCCGGCCCGCCGGCCAAGGCGATCACCGGCTTTTCCGGCCGCTGGCGCAGGCCGACGCTGGTCAGACGCGCATCCAGATCGCTGGCGACGCGCGCGCCCTCGGCGTCGATAAAGTGGCCCAGCATTTCCGCCACCGCATTGGCCGCCGTCAACCGCTGCACATCCTCCAACGAGATAAACCCATCCTGGTGCAGCGGACAGCGTTCGCCGATGGTGCCGATGCCGATAAAGGTGACGTCCGCCTGGCTGGCCTTGTCGTTCACCGTGCGGTAAATGCGGTGGTTGCACCACAGCGCGCGATCCTGCTCGCTGTCGGCGAACAGCGGCGCCGGTAGGATGAAATAGCGCCCCTGGGTTTTTTCCGCCATCCATAGCGGCACGTCGTAACGCGTACAGGAACCGTCCGAAGCAATGGCGCCGATCAGCGAAACACAGCTGTGCTGCGGCCGTTGATACTCCGCCAACTCGTCGATCGCCGCCTTCAGGCTGCGCCCCGATCCCACGCCGATAATCAGCGGCGCTTCGCTGCGGATAAACTGCGCCATCACCTCGGCGCCCGCCACCGCCACCGCCCGATTGATGCCGGCGCCGTCCATGCCCTGGCTCGGCACCACCTGACAGAGCGCCAGACCATAACGCGCGCCGAGCTGCGCGGCCAATTCCATACTGCGGCCCACCGGATGAGCGATGCTGACGCTGACCAGGCCGTTGTCGATGGCGCAGGCCACCAACCGCTGCGCCACCTGCCGCGAGACGCCAAGCGCCTCGGCGATCTCGTGCTGGGTCTGCCCCGCAACGTAATACATCCAGGCGGCGCGCGCCGCCTGATCCAATTTCCTGTCGTGTTTACTCATCTGCCGTTCGCCCATGAAGCCTCATGCCGCCATGTTACTGCCATCACCGGCCCGGTGGCGTGCCAATTTACACTTTTGTGAGCTAAAGCCCATTTAATGGGCAAAAGTTTGATTAGGCTACAGCGCATCGACCGAGCATTTGCCCAACAAAAGGGCCTTTGCCCAAATAATCTTGGATCCACGGAGAATCTTTATGCCGCAAACCCATTCCACCCCTGCCGTCTGGCTGCACATCGGCGCCGGCTCGTTCCACCGCGCGCATCAGGCCTGGTACCTGCATCGCCTGCGGCTCGCCGGCGATCGGCGCTGGTCGATCACGCTGGCCAATATCCGCGACGACGCCGCGCCGCTGTTGGCGGCCCTTGAGGCCCAGCACGGCGAGTACGTGCTGGAAACGGTGACGCCGCACGGGGAACGCAGCTATGAAACCATCACCTCGATTCAAACCATCGTCCCCTGGGATGCCGAACTGGCGGCCCTGACCGCCGAAGGCGCGCGGCCCGAAACCCGGGTGATCTCTTTCACCGTGACCGAAGCCGGCTATTACCTGGACAATCAGTTCAATCTCGACCGGCAGCATGCCGATATCCAGGCCGACCTGCACGGCGCCTGCCGCACCATTTATGGCGCGCTCACCCAGCTGCTGCAGCGCAGAATGCAGCTCAATGGTGACCCCGTCACCTTGCTGAACTGCGATAACCTGCGGCACAACGGCGACCGCTTCCGCCGGGGGCTGATGCAGTTTCTTCAGCTGCGCCGCGAGGATGCGCTGATCGACTGGATCGAACGCTGCACCCGCTGCCCCAACACCATGGTCGATCGCATCACGCCGCGTCCTTCACCAGAGGTGGCGGTACGCGTCGCCGAGGCCACCGGCATTCAGGACCGGGCGCCGGTGATGGCGGAGTCCTTCATTCAGTGGGTGATCGAGGATAACTTCGCCGCAGGCCGACCGGCGCTGGAACAGGTTGGCGTCGAGCTGGTCGATTCGGTGCTGCCTTACGAAGAGGCGAAGATCCGCATCCTCAACGCCAGCCACAGCTGCATCGCCTGGGCCGGCACGCTGATCGGCCAACGCTTCATTCATGAAAGCACCCGGACCGACGCCATTCGCCAAATGGCCTGCGACTACCTCACCCAGGACGTCATCCCTTGCCTGACGCCCAGCCCGATCGACCTGACCGACTATCGCGATCGGGTTCTGGAACGCTTTGGCAATCCCGATATCCGCGACACCAACCAGCGCGTGGCCGCCGACGGCTTCTCAAAAATCCCCGGTTTTATCGTGCCGACGCTCAGCGAGTGTTTCCAGCGCGGCGAAACGCCGCAGGCCACCGCCATGCTGCCGGCGCTGTTCTTTGTTTTTATGCGGCGCTGGCATCAGGGGCGCCTGCCTTACGACTATCAGGACGGCATGCTGGATGCCCCGGCGGTGCAGCGGATGTTCGAGGCCGCCGACCCGCTTGCGGTTTACGCCGCCGATGAGGCGCTGTTCGGCGCACTGGCCCACAACGCCGGGTTTACCCAACTGCTGCGCCACGCCGTAGAGCGGGTCAACCGCTGGCTGGGCGAGTGACGGAGAACGTTATGTATCTGGGAATCGATCTGGGCACCTCGGAAATTAAAGCGATGGTGGTGGATGAACGCGGCACGCCGCTGGCCAGCGCCGGTGAAACGCTGGAGGTGCAACGTCCCCATCCGCTGTGGGCCGAACAAAACCCGGCGGACTGGTGGCGGGCGACGCAGAGCGCGATCGCCCGGCTGCGCGCCAAAATCCCGCAGCGCTGGCCGCACATCCGCGCTATCGGGCTGTCTGGCCAGATGCACGGCGCGGTGCTGATGGACAGCGAAAACCGGGTGCTGCGCCCGGCGATTTTATGGAACGACGGGCGCTGCGCGGAACAGTGCCTGCAGCTGACGCGCAGCGCCCCCCATCTGCATGCCGTCGCCGGCAATCTGGCGATGCCCGGCTTTACCGCCCCGAAACTGCTGTGGGTGGCGCGCCATGAGCCGGAAATTTTCGCGCAAACCGCCTGCGTGCTGCTGCCGAAGGATTACCTGCGCTGGATGATGAGCGGCGAGAAAATTTCCGATATGTCAGACGCCGCCGGCACCCTGTGGCTGGACGTGGCGCAGCGCGACTGGTCCGACAGCCTGCTGGCCGCCTGCGGCCTGACGCGCGATCAGATGCCGCGGCTGGAAGAAGGCAGCCGGGTGGCCGGGGTATTGAAAGGCGACATCGCCCGCGCCTGGGGGCTGAGCGACGACGTGATCATCGCCGGCGGCGGCGGCGACAACGCCGCCAGCGCGGTCGGCATCGGCGCGGTCAATCCCGGCGACGCCTTTATCTCGCTCGGCACCTCGGGCGTGCTGTTCGCCGTCAACGATCGCTTCCGCCCCAACCCGCACTCGGCGCTGCACGCATTCTGCCATACGCTGCCGAACCGCTGGCACCAGATGAGCGTCATGCTGACCGCCGCCAGCGCCCTGCGCTGGTTCTGCCAACTGACCGGCAGCAGCGAAATCCAGCTGCTGGCGGAAATCGCCCAGCTGGATCAGGCCGAACAACGCCAGGCGCCGCTGTTTCTGCCCTACCTTTCCGGCGAGCGCACGCCGCACAACGATCCGCAGGCCAGCGGCGCGTTTCACGGCCTGACGCATGCCCATCGTCGGGCGGCGCTCGGCTATGCGGTGTTGGAAGGCGTGGCGTTCGGCATGGCGGACGGGCTGTCGGTCATGCAACAGGCCGGCACCCGGCTGGAACAATGCTCGCTGATTGGCGGCGGCGCCCGCAGCGAGCGCTGGGCGCAGCTGTTGGCCGACGCGCTCCATTTGCCGATCGTCACCCATCAGGGCGGCGAAGCCGGCGGCGCCCTGGGCGCGGCGCGGCTGGGCCAGCTGGCGGACGGCGGCGCCGAAGCCGAGGTGTGCCGCCGGCCGCCGATCGAACGGCGTTTCCTGCCGGACGGCGCCGTGCAGCCGATGCTCGACGCGCGTCTGGCGACCTATCGCCGGCTGTACCAACAGCAGCTCGCGCTGCGCCAGGCCGGGCACCAATAACAATAAAACCGCTGTCCCTACATCCGCCGGCTGAGGCCGGCCTAGGAGTTTGCTATGCAACAACCGCACAAACACTGGTTCGGGCTGCCGATGAACCTGCTGTGGGGCTATATCGCCATCGCCGTGTTCATGAGCGGCGACGGCTTTGAAATGGCCTTCCTGTCCAAGCACATCACCGATATGGGCTTTTCTCCGACGCAGTCGGCGCTGGTGTTTACCCTGTATGGGCTCGCCGCCGCGCTCGCCGCCTGGAGCTCCGGCGTGGTGGCCGAGATCATCACGCCGCAGAAAGCCATGTGCATCGGCTTCATTCTCTGGGTGGTGATGCATGCGCTGTTTATGCTGTTCGGGCTCGGCATGAAAAATTACCCGCTGATGCTGCTGTTCTACGGGGTGCGCGGCCTGGCCTATCCGCTGTTTATCTACTCGTTCGTGATGCTGGTGGTGCAGAACGTGCCGAAACATCAGCTTTCGTCGGCGATGGGCTGGTTCTGGGCGATGTACTCGATTGGCATCGGCTGTATCGGCAGCTACCTGCCGAGCTTCACCATTCCGCTGATCGGCGAGACCGGCACGCTGTGGTTCGCCATCGTTTGGGTGGCGGTTGGCGGGCTGATGGCGCTGGTGCTGCTGCGCCGCGTCGGCACGGCCGGCAGCAAAACCGATCTGACGCCGAAGGAGAAGCTGAAGGAGCTGTCGCGCGCGGTCACCATTCTGTTCACCAACCGCAATATTTTCCTGTCTTGCCTGATCCGCATCATCAATACCCTGTCGCTGTTCGGCTTCGCGGTGATCATGCCGATGCTGTTCGTCGGCCGGCTGGGCTTCAGCATGTCCGAGTGGCTGCAGATCTGGGCGGTATTCTTCTTCGTCACCATTTTCACCAACGTGATGTGGGGCATTCTGGGCGAAAAGATTGGCTGGATGCGCCAGGTGCGCTGGTTTGGCTGCATCGGCTGCGCTATCTCCAGCCTGGCGTTTTACTACCTGCCGGTCCACTTCGGCCACAATTTTTGGGCGGCGTTGATTCCGGCGGTGATGCTGGGCATCACGGTGGCGGCCTTCGTGCCGATGACCGCGGTCTTCCCGGTGCTGGAGCCGAATCACAAGGGCGCGGCGGTGTCCATTTACAACCTTTCCGCCGGCCTGAGCAACTTCGCCGCCCCGGCGATCGCCTCCCTGGTGCTGCCGTTTTTCGACATCGTCGGCGTGGTGTGGGTATATACCGCGCTCTACCTGGTGGCGGCGGTGCTGACGCTGATAGTCAAGGTCGACCAGCCCGGGCACGCCGCGGCGCCGCGCTATGTTGCCGGCGCCGAAGCGCTGGCCGAGCGCTCCGAACGCGGCTAACCGCAGAGTGAAATATCAAGCGACACCAAGCGAAATAAACCGCGGCCAACGCGGTTTACTCCCCTTCGCCGCCGGCGCCAAGTAGAGAATAACGCATCCGTTTTTCACCGGGCGGCGAATAATCTTCGGCGTATGTGCGCAAAATTCGCACACAATGCCCCTGATCTTATTAATGCTACCCTTATCAGCTGCGGCAAAAGATGTTAAAATTGACTCATATCAATTATTGAATGAGCGTAATCTATGATCCCGGAAAAACGCGTGATTCGTCGTATCCAGTCTGGTGGTTGTGCGATCCATTGTCAGGACTGCAGCATCAGCCAGCTGTGCATTCCTTTTACCCTTAATGCTCACGAGCTGGACCAGCTCGACAACATTATCGAAAGGAAAAAGCCGATCCAGAAAGGCCAGACCCTGTTCAAGGCCGGCGACGAACTGAAGTCGCTGTACGCAATCCGCTCCGGGACCATCAAGAGCTACACCATTACCGAACAGGGCGATGAGCAAATCACCGGCTTCCATCTGGCGGGCGATTTGGTCGGCTTCGACGCCATCGGCGGCCTGAAGCACCCCAGCTTCGCTCAGGCGCTGGAAACCGCGATGGTGTGCGAGATCCCGTTCGAAACCCTCGACGATCTGTCCGGCAAAATGCCGAACCTGCGCCAGCAAATCATGCGCCTGATGAGCGGCGAGATTAAGGGCGATCAGGACATGATCCTGCTGCTGTCGAAGAAAAACGCCGAAGAACGCCTGGCGGCGTTCGTTTACAACCTGTCGCGCCGCTTCGCCGAACGCGGCTTTTCGCCGCGCGAGTTCCGCCTGACCATGACCCGCGGCGACATCGGCAACTACCTCGGCCTGACGGTGGAAACCATCAGCCGCCTGCTGGGCCGCTTCCAGAAAAGCGAGATCCTCAGCGTAAAAGGCAAATACATCACCATCGAAAACGCCGACGCCCTGTCGGCGCTGGCCGGCACGCCGCGCATCAACGTCAGCGTCAATGCCTGATCCCCCGCCGGATCGACAATTCGCGAAATTGTTGATCCGGCACGCTTCTGTCGCTGTTCTGTTTTTCAATGTTGGGTTACTCTGTAAATTAACAGACTGTTGATTTCAGCTGTAAGGAGGCCCTATGGCGAAGTATCAGAATCTTCTGGTGGCTATTGACCCCAATCAGGACGATCAACCGGCGCTGCGCCGGGCGGTGTACCTGGTAAAGCGGAACGGCGGGCGCATCAAGGCCTTCCTTCCTATCTATGACTTCTCTTACGAGATGACGACCCTGCTTTCCCCGGACGAACGGACGGCGATGCGGCAAGGCGTTATCAGCCAACGCGCCGCGTGGATCAACGAGCAATGCCGTTTTTACCTCGACGAAGGCGTGCCTATTGAAATCAAAGTGGTCTGGCACAACCGCCCCTTCGAGGCCATCATCCAGGAAGTGCTGACCGGGCAACACGACCTGCTGCTGAAGATGGCGCACCAGCACGACCGTCTGGAATCCGTCATTTTCACCCCGACCGACTGGCATCTGCTGCGCAAATGCCCTTGCCCGGTCTGGATGGTCAAGGACCAGCCGTGGCCGGAAGGCGGCAAGGCGCTGGTGGCGGTCAACCTGGCCAGCGAAGAACCCTATCACGATCCGCTCAACCTGAAGCTGGTGCAGGAAACCGTCGAGCTGGCGGAAAACGTCAACCAGACCGAAGTGCACCTGGTGGGCGCCTATCCCGTCACCCCGATCAACATCGCCATCGAACTGCCCGATTTTGACCCCAGCGTCTATAACGACGCCATCCGCGGGCAGCATCTGATCGCCATGAAGGCGTTAAGGCAGAAATTCTGCATTAAAGAAGAGTTCACCCACGTGGAGAAAGGCCTGCCGGAAGAAGTGATCCCGGATTTGGCCGAGCATCTGCAGGCCGGCGTGGTGGTGCTGGGCACCCTCGGCCGTACCGGCATTTCGGCGGCCTTTATCGGCAATACCGCCGAACATGTGATCGATCATCTGAAATGCGATCTGCTGGTGATTAAGCCGGAGAACTTCAACTGCCCGATCGAAGCGGACGAAGACGATGAGCACGACGACGAAGATTAAGCTCCGCGCATAAAAAAACACGGGCCGATTGGCCCGTGTTTTCATCTGGCGGCGTTACTGCTGCAACGCCCGCAGGATCGCTTCCACACTCTCTTTGGCGTCGCCAAACAGCATCTGGGTGTTCTCCTTGAAGAACAGCGGGTTCTGCACGCCGGCGTAGCCGGTATTCATCGAACGCTTGAAGGCGATCACGTTCTGCGCTTTCCATACCTCCAGCACCGGCATGCCGGCGATCGGGCTGCGCGGATCCTCCAGCGCCGCCGGGTTTACCGTGTCGTTGGCGCCAATCACCAGCACGGTGTCGGTGTCCGGGAAATCTTCGTTGATTTCGTCCATCTCCAACACCACGTCGTACGGCACCTTGGCCTCCGCCAACAGCACGTTCATATGGCCCGGCAGGCGCCCGGCGACCGGGTGAATGCCGAAACGCACCTTGATGCCGCGCGCGCGCAGCTTCTCGGTGATTTCCGCCACCGGATACTGCGCCTGCGCCACCGCCATGCCGTAGCCCGGGGTGATGATCACCGACGTGGAGTTCTTCAGCTGTTCGGCCACCTCTTCCGCGGTGGTTTCGCGGTACTCGCCCATCTCTTCGGCGTCACCGGTGGAAGACCCGTCGGTGCCGAAGCCGCCGGCGATCACGCTGATGAACGAACGGTTCATCGCCTTGCACATGATGTAGGACAGAATGGCGCCCGAAGAGCCGACCAGCGCGCCGGTGACGATCAGCAAATCGTTGCTCAGCATAAAGCCCGCCGCCGCCGCCGCCCAGCCCGAATAAGAGTTGAGCATCGACACCACCACCGGCATGTCGGCGCCGCCGATAGAAGCCACCAGGTGCCAGCCGAAGGCCAGCGCAATCAGCGTCATCAGCAGCAGCGCCACCGCCTGCCAGCCCAGGCTGTCGGCGCGCACGAACACCACCAGCAGCAGGAAGGAAACCACCAGCGCCGCCAGATTCAGCTTGTGGCGGTTCGGCAGCATCAGCGGTTTGGACGAGATGATGCCGCGCAGCTTGCCGAAGGCGACGATCGACCCGGTGAAGGTCACCGCACCGATAAAGATGCCGAGGAACACTTCGGTCAGATGGATGTTCTCCATCACCGGTTCCATCGGCGCGCCGTGGTCCAGGTAGCTGTTGAAGCCCACCAGCACCGCGGCCAGGCCGACGAAGCTGTGCAGCACCGCCACCAGCTCCGGCATCTCGGTCATTTCGACCTTTTTCGCCAGATAGATGCCGATCGAGCCGCCGATGATCATGGCGATGATGATCCAGCCCACGTTGCCGGAATCCGGCCCCAGGATGGTGGCGATCAGCGCAATCGCCATCCCCGCGACGCCGAACAGGTTGCCCTGCTTCGACGTTTCGTGGCGCGACAGGCCCGCCAGGCTGAAAATAAACAGAATAGCGGCAACAATGTATGCAGCTGTAACTAATCCTCCAGACATGTGTTACCCCTTAGTTCTTGCGGAACATCTTCAGCATGCGCTGAGTGACGGTGAATCCACCAAAAATGTTGATGCTGGCGATCAGCACGGCGATAAAGGAGAGGAAGCTCACCCAGCCGCCGTGGCCAATCTGCAGTAACGCACCGACCACGATAATCCCTGAGATCGCATTGGTCACCGACATCAACGGGGTATGCAGCGCATGGCTGACGTTCCACACCACGTAGTAACCCACCACGCAGGCCAGCGCAAAGACGGTAAAGTGTGACAGGAACTCTTTCGGCGCCGCATCGGCCAGCCAGCCGAACAGCAGGATCGCCAGCGCTATCAGGCCGTATTTCAGCCACGGCGACACCGGTTTGGCCGCCGGCTTGGCGACCGGGGCCGCCGACTGCGCCGGTTTTGGCTGCGCGGAGACCTGGATCGGCGGTGCCGGCCAGGTGACTTCGCCGCTGCGCACCACGGTCACGCCGCGGATCACCGCGTCCTCGAAATCGATGTCGATTTCGCCGTTTTTCTCTTTCGACAGCAGCTTCAGCAGGTTGACCAGGTTGGTGCCGTACAGCTGCGAGGACTGGGTCGGCAAACGGCTGGGCAGATCGGTATAGCCGATAATTTTCACGCCGTTGTCGGTCAGCGTAATGCGATCGGCCACGGTCAGCTCGCAGTTGCCGCCGGTTTGCGCCGCCAGATCGACGATCACGCTGCCCGGCTTCATCGACGCCACCATCTCTTTGGTGATCAGCACCGGCGCAGGTTTGCCCGGGATCAGCGCGGTGGTGACGATAATGTCCACCTCGGCCGCCTGGGCGGCGAACAGCGCCATCTCCGCCTTGATGAAGGCTTCGGACATCACCTTGGCGTAGCCGTCGCCGCTGCCCGCCTCTTCCTCGAAGTCCAGCTCCAGGAATTCGGCGCCCATGCTCTGCACCTGCTCCTTCACTTCGGGGCGGGTGTCGAAGGCGCGCACGATGGCGCCCAGGCTGCCGGCGGCGCCAATCGCCGCCAGGCCGGCCACGCCGGCGCCGATGATCATCACCTTGGCCGGCGGCACTTTGCCTGCGGCGGTGATCTGGCCGGTAAAGAAGCGGCCGAACTCATGCGCCGCTTCGACGATCGCCCGATAACCGGCGATGTTGGCCATCGAACTCAAGGCGTCCATCGACTGGGCGCGGGAAATGCGCGGCACCGAGTCCATCGCCAGCGCGGTGACGTTGCGCGCCGCCAGCTTTGCCATCAGCTCGGGGTTCTGCGCCGGCCAGATAAAGCTGACCAGGGTGCTGCCCTCGCGCATTAACGCGATCTCGTCGTCCTGCGGCGCGTTAACTTTCAATATCAGATCCGACTGCCAAACGTCGGCGGCGTCGGCGATCGTCGCCCCAGCGGCTTCATAAGCGACATCCTCAAAACTTGCCAGTTTGCCCGCCTCGCTTTCAATCGCGACGGTAAAGCCCAGTTTCAGCAGTTGCTCCACCGTTTTCGGCGTTGCTGCGACCCGGGCTTCATTGGCCAACCGCTCTCTTGGTACACCAATACGCATAATGTTCCCTTCTCACCTGTCTTGGATGATGTTTATTATCTTCCTGCCCATAGCACCGGCGCCCTCGGGCGGTCTTTTACTTATGCTTACCCGTCCGAATTTCGGGCGCCATCTATAACCTACTGAAAATAAGGTCGATGATCCATAACTGCTTACGCATTCATCTCAGTTTTTACATAAAAACGCAGGCGGCGATATGACAGAACGCAATTTTCAGTGAAAAAAGTCATATAGAACATCGCTTTCTTCGCAACATTACGTTTTTCGCCCTCGCGGCATTTTCTGCAGCCATGCGGCGAACGGGAATAAAAGTTAGTAAATTGTGAATAATTAACACTAATGACACCAAAGCCTTTATTATTGAAACTTATGGCGTTTGAACCCGGCGGGCGCTGAGCGTTTCCTCAGGCGATTTGTCGTCAGGGATAACATAAAATGCTGAGACAGTTTCCGGGATTACATGTAATAATCGACGGCTGAATTACACTTAAACAGTTCAGCACGTTATAAACGTTAATGCGCTAGGCGAAAGGATTTTTTATGAAGCTGAAGACCACGATCATCGCATCAGCCTTGTTATCACTCACTGCGCTGTCTGCTCATGCGGCGCAAGAGTTAACTCCTGAAAAAGCGGCGGCGCTGAAGCCGTTTGATCGCATCACGATTACCGGCCGCTTTAATGCCATCAATGAAGCCGTCGATGCCGTATCCCGCCGTGCAGACAAACTGGGCGCAGATTCCTTCTACATCCAGGACAGCAATAACAGCAACAACGGCGGCAACTGGCGCGTCACCGCAGACCTTTACCATAAAGATGCGCCGGAAGTGAGCAAAGAGCAAAAATACCGCGTATTTAACGGCGTGAACGAACTGCCAAAAGACCAGGCTTACCTGCTTGAGCCTTACGATACCGTCAGCGTCAGCGGGTTCTACCGCAGCCAGCCGGACATCAACGACGCCATCTCCAAAGAAGCGAAGAAGAAAGGCGCCGCCTCGTTCTTTATCGTGCGTCAGGTTGATGCCAACCAGGGCGGCAACCAGTTCATCACCGCTTACGTCTACAAAGCCGATGCGCCAAAACGCCGCGTGCAGAGCCCAGACGCCATTCCGGCCGACTCCGAAGCCGGTAAGGCCGCGCTGGCCGCCGGCGGCGCCGCCGCCGCTAAAGTGGAAATTCCTGGCGTCGCCTCTTCCGGTTCGCCAAGCCGCGAGGTTGGCCGTTTCTTCGAAACCCAGTCCTCCACCGGCCAACGCTATACCGTCACGCTGCCTAACGGCACCAAGATCCAGGAAGTGAACAACGTGACCGCCGCGCAGATGGTGCCGTTCGATTCTGTGACCTTCACCGGCCACTTCAACAGCATGACCGACGTTTCCAGCGAAGTGGCGAAACGCGCGGCAGAGAAAGGCGCCAAGTACTACCACGTGACCCGTCAGTGGCAGAACAAAAGCGGCGGCAACCTGACCGTCAGCGCCGACCTGTTCAAATAATCGTATTTGCCCCAAAAGGGTTTACCATCGGGCAGCCTTTGAGCTGCCCGTTTTTATTTGCCCCGCCGCGCCCGCCGGTTGAATAGTTTTTTGTAAATACCGCATATTCAATCATTGCATCTGCAATCATCCCTCCGTAGAATTTGCGCCAATTTTTAGGGCTATTGTCTATACGCGCGGTGATTGTCGCCACGTTGTTGCTGCCAAGCAGTTCCCTTCCAGTTGTTTATTCTGTGTTCAGGACCCGTCATTGGAAAAAAAACTAGGTCTTACCGCGTTAACCGCATTGGTGCTGAGCTCGATGCTGGGCGCCGGGGTTTTCAGCCTGCCGCAAAACATGGCGCAGGTGGCCAGCCCCGCCGCGCTGCTGCTGGGCTGGGCGATTACCGGCGTCGGCATTTTGTTTCTGGCCTTCGCCATGCTGCTGCTGACCCGCCTGCGTCCCGATCTGGACGGCGGCATATTCACCTACGCCAAGGAAGGCTTCGGCGAGCTGGTGGGCTTCTGCTCGGCCTGGGGCTATTGGCTGTGCGCGGTGATCGCCAACGTCTCTTATCTGGTGATCGTCTTTGCCGCGCTGAGCATCTTCACCGACCGCGGCGGCCAGGTCATTCTGGGTGACGGCAACACCTGGCAGGCCCTGATCGCCGAATCGCTGCTGCTGTGGGTGGTGCACGCGCTGGTGCTGCGCGGCGTGCAAACCGCCGCCAGCATCAATCTGGCGGCCACGCTGGCCAAGCTGCTGCCGCTCGGGCTGTTCGCCGTGCTGGCGGCCATCGCCTTTAAAATGGAAGTGTTCACCCTCGATTTCCAGGGCATCGCGCTCGGCAAACCGGTGTGGGAGCAGGTGAAAGACACCATGCTGATCACCCTGTGGGTGTTTATCGGCGTAGAGGGCGCGGTGGTGGTTTCGGCCCGCGCGCGCAACAAGAAAGACGTGGGGCGCGCCACCATGCTGGCGGTGCTGTCGGCGCTGGCGGTGTATCTGCTGGTTACGCTGTTGTCATTGGGCGTGGTACCGCGCACCGAGCTGGCCGAGATGCGCAACCCGTCGATGGCGGTGCTGATGGTGGATCTGATCGGCCCCTGGGGCGACGTGATCATCGCCGCCGGCCTGATTATTTCCGTCTGCGGCGCCTACCTGAGCTGGACCATCATGGCGGCCGAAGTGCCGCTATTGGCCGCCCAGCACGGCGCCTTCCCGCGCATGTTCCGCAAACAGAACCGGCATCACGCCCCTTCGGCTTCGCTGTGGCTGACCAATATTGCGGTGCAGCTGGCGCTGGTGCTGATTTGGCTGACCGGCAGCAACTACAATTCGCTGCTGACCATCGCCTCGGAAATGATCCTGGTGCCTTACTTCCTGGTCGGCGCTTTCCTGTTCAAGGTGGCGCTACGCCGCCGGGACAAACGGCTGATCTTCGCCGCCACCGGCGCCTGCCTGTATGGGATTTGGCTGCTGTATGCGTCAGGTTTGATGCACCTGCTGATGTCGGTGCTGCTGTATGCGCCGGGCCTGCTGGTGTTTATCTACGCCCGTCACGGGCATCAGGACATCGCGCTGCTGAACCGACTGGAGAAAGGCAGCATCTTTCTGCTGCTGGCGGCCACGGTGCCGGCCGGATGGTTTATGTTGCAGTAATTGAGAGACGGCCGGGTGGAAACACCCGGTCAGTTTCCGTGCGGGAGAGTGATGGTCATGCGTTCTCCCTCCAGTGCGATCTCCACACCTTCTACACACTCTTTTCGGATCGCCGCCAGCTGTTCCGCATCCAGCGCGTACGGCAGCTGAATGTCGAACACCGCCAATCCCTGCTGCTGCGCCAGGTCGATCAGGCGCACAATATTGGTTTCGTCGCTGACCTGGGTAGACACCACCTGCAGCGCCAACTCCTTCAACTGCTCTTTGCGCGTTTGTGACGTGGTCACCCGTGATTTCAACACCATGCCGAAGATCGGCATCACACCATAAATAGCATCTACAAAGCGCCAGTGCTTTCTGCACGATGCGGACAGAAAATCCATGTAATCGAAACAGATTTTCTCACTGCGCGCGATGGATGCAAGGTGACTGCTGTTCATCCCCTCATTCCTCTCATGGCCAGTGTTAACCCGTGGTATTTCAACCTGCCGATGCCCGGCAACCTGAAATTCATTGGGGATCTTACATCCGGAAATGGATAATCGATGCGAAGCCTTAACGACTTTCCGCCGTATAATGGCATAATTCCCCTATTGTTTGCCAGTCTGTCCAGGAGCTTTAATCGATGGAACATCACAACTCAGCCCCGGTGCTGATCACCGGCGGCGCGCGGCGGATCGGGCTGGCGCTCGCCAGGTCATTTTTGCAGCGCGGCGTGCCGGTGATCATCGCCTACCGCAGCGATTATCCGGCGCTGGCCGAGCTGAAAGGGCTGGGGGCATGTTGCATTCAAGGGGACTTTTCGACCCATGAAGGGATCTACCGCTTTGCCGAACAGGTGCGGCAGACTGCACCCAAGCTGCGCGCGGTGATCCACAACGCCAGCGCCTGGCAGGCGGAATCGCCGGCGGTGCCGCCGGAGCAGGTTATGGCGGCAATGCTGCAAATCCATGTTTACACCCCTTACCTGCTGAATCAGTTGCTTGAGCCCTGCCTGCGGGGCCAGGGCCAGGCCGGCGCCGACATTATCCACCTGACCGATTACGTGGTGGAAAAAGGCAGCGACAAACATATCGCCTACGCCGCCAGCAAGGCGGCGCTGGACAACATGACCCGCTCCTTCGCCCGCAAGCTGGCGCCGGAGGTCAAGGTGAACGCCATCGCGCCGGCGCTGATTATCTTTAATCCCGGCGACGACGAGGCCTACCGCCAGCAGGCGCTGGCGAAATCGCTGATGCAGGTCGCCCCCGGCGAGAGCGAAGTGGTGAATCTGGTGGATTATCTGCTGGAAAGCCGCTACGTCACCGGCCGCACCCATGGCGTAGACGGCGGGCGCCCGCTGCGCTAGAACAGATGTGCGTGGCGTATCCCTTGGCGCCGCGCTATGCTGAATTCCGCTTTTCTCATAAAACCGCTGGCCTATGCATAAAATTGTTTTTGTAGAAGACGACCCAGAGGTCGGCAAGCTGATTGCCGCCTACCTGGGCAAGCACGATATCGACGTGCTGATCGAGCCGCGCGGCGACAGCGCGCAGGCGCGCATCGAACAGGAACAGCCCGATCTGGTGCTGCTGGACATCATGCTGCCCGGCAAGGACGGCATGACGCTGTGCCGCGATCTGCGGCCGACCTTTCCCGGCCCCATCGTGCTGCTCACCTCGCTCGACAGCGATATGAACCATATTCTTTCGCTGGAAATGGGCGCCAACGACTACATTCTGAAAACCACCCCGCCGGCGGTGCTGCTGGCGCGGCTGCGCCTGCATCTTCGCCAGCACAGCCAGCAGCCGAAGGAAGAGTCCTCCCAGCCGCTCACCCAGCACAACGCCTTGCATTTCGGCCTGCTGTGCATCGATCCGGTCAACCGCCAGGTGACGCTGGGAGAAGAAACCGTCACCCTGTCCACCTCCGACTTTGATTTGCTGTGGGAGCTGGCGACCCACGCCGGGCAGATCATGGATCGCGAAGCCCTGCTGCAGAACCTGCGCGGCGTGAGCTACGACGGCCTCGACCGCAGCATCGACGTGGCCATTTCGCGCCTGCGCCGCAAACTGTACGACAGCGCGCTGGAGCCGTTCCGCATCAAAACCGTGCGTAACAAGGGCTATTTGTTCGCCCCTAACGCCTGGGAATCGGTGCAGCAATGAGAAAGCTTTTCGTGCAGTTCTTCCTGCTGCTGTTCGTCTGTTTTCTGGTGATGGCGATGCTGGTCGGCCTGGTGTACAAGGTTACCGCCGAACGCGCCGGCCGCCAGTCGATGGACGACCTGATGAAAAGCTCGCTGTACCTGATGCGCAGCGAACTGCGCGAAATCCCGCTGAAAGACTGGAACAAGACCATCGCCACGCTGGATTTGAATCTGTCGTTCAAGCTGCATATCGAGCCGCTCGGCAAGCAGGATCTGAGCGAGGATCTGAAGAAAAGGCTGCGGCTGGGCGAAATCATCGCGCTCGACGATCAGTACACCTTCATGCAGCGCATCCCGCGCAGCCACTACGTGCTGGTGGTCGGTCCGATCCCTTATCTGTTCTACCTGCACCAGATGCGGCTGCTGGACCTGGCGTTGCTGGTGTTTATCGGCATGTCGCTGGCGCTGCCGGTGTTTCTGTGGATGCGCCCGCACTGGCAGGACTTGCTCAAGCTGGAAAACGCCGCCCAGCGGCTGGGCGCCGGGCACCTTGACGAGCGCACCCATTTCGATCCCACTTCCAGCCTGAGCCGGCTCGGGGTGGCGTTCAACCAAATGGCCGACAACGTCAATACGCTGATCGCCAGCAAGAAACAGCTGATCGACGGCATCGCCCACGAGCTGCGCACCCCGCTGGTGCGCCTGCGCTATCGGCTGGCGATGAGCGATAACCTGGCCGAAAGCGAACAGCAGGCGTTGAACCGCGACATCGGCCAGCTGGAATCGCTGATTGATGAGCTGCTGACCTATGCGCGTCTGGACCGCCCGCAGGTCGCGCTGAACATCGAGCCGCTCGATCTGCCGACCTGGCTGCAGGACAAGGTCGAGGATATGCGCCTGATCCACCCGGAGCGCGAGATCCAGCTCGATATCCCGCACGCCGGCGACTTCGGCGGCGTGGATCTGCGCCTGATGGAGCGAGTGCTGGACAACCTGGTCAACAACGCGCTGCGTTATTCACGGCAACGCCTGCGCGTGGGCCTGTGGTTCGACGGCGACCTGGCCTGCCTGCAGGTGGAAGACGACGGCCCGGGCATTCCGCCGGAAGAGCGCCTGAGAGTGTTCGAGCCGTTCGTGCGCCTCGATCCGAGCCGCGACCGCGCGACCGGCGGCTGCGGCCTGGGGCTGGCGATCGTCCATTCCATCGCCGTGGCCTATCAGGGCCAGGTTTTTGTCGAAGGCAGCCCCCTCGGCGGCGCCGGCTTCCGCTTCTGTTGGCCGCTGAAGCCCACCTTCAATTTAAAAGCGGACCCGGCGTAATCGAGTCCGGATCACTATCCTATGGAGCTGAACAATGACATCTGCACATTCCCCATCCTCCGCCTACGGCGAGCTGCGCGCCCTGTTCACCAGGCTGTCGCGTTTCGGCCACCTCTCCGCCATCGCCGGCTGGGACATGCAAACCATGATGCCGCCGGGCGGCAGCAAGGCGCGTTCGGAAGCGCTGGCCGAGCTCAGCGTACTGCAGCACCAGATCCTGACGGCGGAAAAAACCGGCGCGTTGCTCGATCGCGCGCAGCAGGAACCCCTGGATGAACTCGACCGCGCCAACCTGCGCGAAATGCGCCGCCAGTACGACAACGCGGCGATGGTGCCGGAATCGCTGGTCGAAGCCAAGTCACTGGCCGGCGCCCGCTGCGAACACGCCTGGCGTGCCCAACGCCCGGCCAACGACTGGGATGGCTTCGCCGAGAACCTGCGCGAAGTGGTCAAATTGAGCCGGCAGGAAGCGCAGATCCGCGCCCAGGCCGCCGGCACCAGCCGCTACGACGCCCTGCTCAACCTGTACGAACCGGGCATGCGCAGCAGCGATCTGGAACGCATCTTCGGCGACCTGAAAACCTGGCTGCCGGATCTGCTGCAGCGCGTGGTGGCCAAACAGGCCGGAGAGCCCTGCCTGACGCCGCAGGGGCCGTTCAACCTGGATACCCAGCGCCAGCTGAGCCTAAGCGTCATGAAGCTGCTGGGCTTCAACTTTGACGGCGGCCGGGTCGACGTCAGCGCGCATCCATTCTGCGGCGGCGTGCCGGAAGACGTGCGCATCACCACCCGCTACAACGATAAAGAGTTTCTCACCGCGCTGCTCGGCATCGTCCACGAAACCGGCCATGCGCGCTACGAGCAGAACCTGCCGCGCGATCTGCCTGGCCAGCCGGTGGCGCTGGCGCGTTCGACCGCGATCCACGAGTCGCAGAGCCTGCTGTTCGAAATGCAGCTGGCGCGCGGCGGCGACTTCCTGAAAATCCTGCGTCCGCTGGCCATTGCGCAATTCGGCGAGCAACCGGCGCTGGAAGAACGCAACTTTATCCGCCTCAACCAGCGGGTGAAACCGGGGCTGATCCGCGTAGATGCCGATGAGGTGAGCTACCCGGCGCACGTCATGCTGCGTTATGAAATCGAGAAGGCGCTGATCGAGGGCGACATCGAGGTAGAGGACATTCCGGCGCTGTGGAATGAGAAGATGCAGAGCTACCTGGGTCTGGATACCATCGGCAACTACCGCAACGGTTGCATGCAGGATATCCACTGGACCGACGGCGCCTTCGGCTACTTCCCAACCTACACGCTGGGCGCGATGTACGCCGCGCAGCTGTTCCACAGCGTGCGCCAGGCGCTGCCGTCGCTGAGCGAAGATATCGCCGCGGGCAATCTGCAGCCGCTGTTCCACTGGCTGCAGCACAATATCTGGCGCCACGGCAGCCGTTTCCCGACCGACACGCTGATCGCCAACGCCACCGGCGAAGCGCTTAACCCGCGCTATTTCCGCGAACACCTGGAAAGCCGTTACCTGTAATCCGCTTCAAAGGCGCGGCTTGCCCTGCGCCTTTTTCCCTGCCTGACCCTGCCATGCGTCATGGCCCCGTCTCCCTCTGGCGTTACCCTGGCCGCAGAGTGGCGGTCTTCAGCACCCTATAAGTATGTTGTAACTAAAATGAGTACTGCCGCCGGCGCTGGCCGGCGACTTTATTGCAGGCCGCGCCCGGCGCACGGTTCCGCCGCATGCTCGGCGATCAGCGCAATCAGCCGTGGCCGCAGCTGGGGCGGCAGATCATGCCCCATGCCGGGGATGGTGTGCAGCCTGGCGTTGGCCACCGCCCTGGCGATGGCCACGCCGCCGGCCTTACGCACCAGCCGGTCCGCCTCGCCGTGGATCACCAGCGTCGGGGCGCTAATCTTGCGGCTGTAGCGGCGCAGGTCGCCGCTGCCCAACAGCGCGGACAGCTGCCGCTGCATGCCTTCCGGCTCTACGCCCCGCTTCAGCAGCCGTCGCACCAGCAGGTCCAACTCCGCCTCGTCCAGCGGGTAACTGCGGGTGCCCAGCGCGCGCAGGAAGTCCTTCATCGCTTGCTGCCTTTGCTGCTGCGTCGCTTCGGCCGGCGGGCGGCGCAGCAGCCGCAGCAACAAGGAAGGCGCCGGCGGCGGCAACAGCGGCTGGTTGGTGCTGGAAAACAGAATCGTCAGCGAGCGCACCCGCTGCGGATACTCGGCGGCCAGCACCTGGGCAATCATGCCGCCCATCGAGGCGCCCAGCACGTGCGCCTGGGGAATTTGCAGGTGGTCCAGCAGGCGCACCGCATCCGCCGCCATGTCCGCCAGGGTGTAAGGCACCGCGGTTTGCCACCCCAACTGGGCGCGCAGCATCAGCAACCACAGCGGCATCCGGCGTTGGCCCTGCGTCTTGCCGGATAACCCGACGTCGCGGTTGTCGAAACGGATCACCCGAAAACCTTTGGCCACCAGCGCACGGCAAAAATCGTCCGGCCACAACAGCATTTGGGCGCCGATCCCCATAATCAGCAGCAACGGCGGGTGCGAAACGGCGCCCCAGTCCTCATAGGCGATGGGCACGTCACCCTGTTCGGTGACCCCGCGGCGAATTTCTATCTCATTCATTTAAAATCCCTTTTCACATGCCATGGCGGCCATTATAGCAGCAATGCCGCCGGCCGCCGCCGCCCTGTACATTAGGTTACACGCCGAAACCAATCACTCACGGAAAGCGCGCCGTCATTTGCCTAGTATCTTTCCAACGGCCCCGCAGTGGGGTTGATACCTGAAAGTAATTAGAGGAATCGACGATGAAAAAAGTATTGGCTCTGGTTGTTGCCGCTGCAATGGGTCTGTCTTCCGTGGCCTTCGCGGCTGATGCCGCCACCACCACCTCCGCGCCGGCCGCCGCCGCGACCGCCGCTCCGGCTAAAACCGCTCACGTGAAAAAGCATCACGCGAAGAAAGCCCCGGTGCAAAAAGCTCAGGCGGCTAAAAAGCACCACAAGAAAGCCCCGGCGCAGAAAGCCCAGGCGGCTAAAAAGCATCACAAGAAAGCCAGCCACAAAAAAGCGACCAGCACTCCGGCTGCCTAATCGCAACCTGCAGTGAGGCACCCCCTCACCCGTTCAGGCCAGAGTTGTCCCACACCCGGTTCGCCGGGTGTTTTTTCATCGGGGGTTCCCATCCATGCTGCGTCGCTACCTGTTCGAAATCATTCTGGCCGCCCTGATCCTGTGCGGACTGATCGCCGCCTGCTTTTACCTGTAATCCGCCGCGCATTCCGGTGGGAAATTATTGAAAAATCAATCGACGCCCATCCACACGCCGATTAATTCAGTCTATAGTTAGCATTCAGTGTGTTTATGGATGATCCGTATTCGTCAGGCAAGAGATCTATGCGCATATCCGTTTTACTTTTGCTGTGCTCATTCCCGTTCGCGCTCTCCCTTTCGGCTCGCGCCGACAGCCCATCCGATGACGGCTCGGCCGAACAGATCCGGCTGTTTTTCGGCAAGGATGAACGAATAAAAGTCGCGGAAACCGCCGGCTGGCCATGGCAGGCGATTGGCCAGGTAGAAACCGCCAGCGGCAACCTGTGCACCGCCACGCTGATCTCCCCGCATCTGGCGTTAACCGCCGGCCACTGCGTGCTGGCGCCGCCGGGGCAGCTCGACAAGGCCATCGCGCTGCGTTTTGTCGCCGGCAATAAAAGCTGGAAGTACCAAACCGACAATATCGAAACCCTGGTCGACAGCAAGCTGGGCAAAAAGCTGAAGCCGGACGGCGACGGCTGGATAGTTCCCCCGGCGGCGGCGGCCTATGACTTCGCGCTGATCCGTCTGAAGGATAAAACCCCGTTGCCGATAAAACCCCTGCCGCTGTGGCAAGGCGACGCCAAGGCGCTGACCCAGACGCTGAAACAGGCGAAAAGGCTGATTACCCAGGCGGGATATCCGGAGGATCATCTGGATGACCTCTACAGCCATCAGAACTGCAAGGTCACCGGCTGGGCGCAACAGGGCGTTCTTTCGCACCAGTGCGATACCCTGCCCGGCGACAGCGGTTCGCCGCTGCTGCTGAAAACCGCCGCCGGCTGGAGCCTGATCGCCATCCAAAGCTCGGCGCCGGCCGCCAAAGACCGTTACCGCGCCGACAACCGCGCGCTGGCGGTAACCGGCATTCGCGACGCGCTGGACGCGCTGGACGCGCTGGCCGCCGGCGGGTGATCATGGTGCGGCGGCCACGCGGTTGCCGCGCAGCCCGATCTGCGCCAGCCGTTTGCCGGCCGGCGCTTAGGCGGAAAGCTGCTCGATGGTTTGCAGGATGCGCTTGTCCGAAATCGGATAAGGGGTGCCCAGCTGCTGGGCGAACAGGCTGACGCGCAGCTCTTCAATCATCCAGCGCACCTCTTTCACCTCTTCCTCCTGCTGGCGCTTCGGCGGCAGCTTGTTCAGCCACTGCTGCCAAGCCTGCTGCACCTGCTCCACCCGCAGCATTTGCGCGCGGTCGCGGTGCGGATCGATAGCCAGTTTCTCCAATCGGCGTTCAATCGCCTGCAGGTAACGCAGGGTATCCGGCAGGCGTTTCCAGCCGTTGTTGGTGACGAATCCGCGATAGACCAGCCCGCCGAGCTGGGTTTTCACGTCCGACAGCGCCAGCGCCAGCGACATGTCCACTCGCCCCTTCAGCCGCTTGTTGATGTTGAACACCGCCGTCAGGATCTGTTCGACCTGCCTGGCCACCTCCACCACGGTATCGTTCAATTCGGCGCGTATCTGTTCCTGCAGCCGGGCGAAGCGTTCTTCCTGCCATACCGGCCCGCCGTGTTCGGCAATCAGTTTGTCGATGCCGCAGGATATGCAGTCGTCGATCAGATCCAACACCTTGCCGTAAGGGTTGAAATACAGCCCCAGCTTGGCCTTGTTCGGCAGCTTCTCGTGCAGGTACTTGATTGGCGAGGGGATGTTCAGCAACAGCAGGCGGCGGGTGCCTTGCCACATCGCCTGTTGCTGCTCCCGCTCGCTGTCGAACAGGCGGATCGCCACGCTGTCTTTCTCGTCCACCAGCGCCGGGTAGGCCTTCATCGAGTAGCCGCCGCGTTTCTGCTCGTAGAACGCCGGCAGTTCGCCGAAGCTCCAGATATGCAGGTTGCTTTGCTCCAGCCCGTCGTCCGCCACCGCCGACAGCGTCTCCTGCACTTTGTCCTTCAATTGCAGCCGCAGCGCCGCCAAATCCTTGCCTTCGCGCAGGGTCTGGTGCTTTTCGCCCACCACCCGGAAGGTCATTTTCAGGTGATCGGGCACCTGATCCCACTGCCAGTCATCACGTGACACGGTCACACCAGTCATGCGGCGCAGCTCGCGCTCCAGCGCATCCAGCAGCGGCAGTTCCAGCGCGGTAACCCGGCCGAGGAACGCCTCGGCGTAGTTCGGCGCCGGCACAAAGTTGCGGCGCACCGGCTTCGGCAGCGATTTGATCAGCGCAATCACCAGTTCGCGACGAATGCCGGGAATTTGCCATTCAAAGCCCTGCTCCTCCACCTGATTGAGGATCGGCAGCGGGATGTGCACCGTCACGCCATCGGCGTCGGCGCCCGGTTCAAACTGGTAGCTCAACCGCAGCTTGAGATTGCCCTGATGCCAGAAATTCGGGTAGTCCAGCGCGCTGATTTTGTTGGCGCCGTCCTTAATCAGCATCTCTTTTTCGAAGTTGAGCAGGTCAGGCTGCTGCCTGCCGGCGTTTTTCCACCAGTTGTCGAAATGGCGGCCGGACACCACGTCGTTCGGAATGCGCTGGTCGTAGAAGCTGAACAGGGTTTCGTCGTCGACCAGAATGTCGCGACGGCGCGACTTATGCTCCAGCTCTTCCACTTCGGCGCGCAGCTTGAGGTTTTCCCGGAAGAACGCGTGGCGCGTCTGCCAGTCGCCCTCCACCAGCGCGTGGCGGATAAACAGTTCGCGGCACAGCAGCGGATCGATCGCGCCGTAGTTCACCTGGCGGGCGGCGACGATCGGCAGACCGAACAGCGTCACCTTCTCGCTGGCCATCACCGCGCCCTGCGATTTCGACCAGTGCGGCTCGCTGTAGCTGCGCTTCACCAGGTGCTGGGCCAGCGGTTCTATCCACTCGGGCTCGATGCGCGCGGCAATGCGCCCCCACAGGCGGCTGGTTTCCACCAGCTCGGCCACCATAGTCCATTTTGGCGGCTTCTTGAACAGCCCGGAGCCGGGGAAAATCGAGAAGCGGGCGTTGCGCGCGCCGGTAAACTCCTGCTTGTCGGCATCTTTCTGGCCGATATGCGACAGCAGGCCGGTCAGCAACGCGGTGTGCACGCTGCGGTAGTCGGAAGGCACGCTGTTGACCGGCAGGCCGAGCTCCTTCACCACCTGCCGCAGCTGGGTGTAGATATCCTGCCACTCGCGCACCCGCAGATAGTTGAGGAAATCGTTGCGGCACAGCCGGCGGAACTGGCTGGAGGACAGCGCTTTCTGCTGCTCTTTCAGGTAGTCCCACAGGTTGACGTACGCCAGAAAGTCCGAATCCTTGTCGGCGAAGCGGCGGTGCTTTTCGTCCGACGCCTGCTGCTTGTCCATCGGCCGTTCGCGCGGATCCTGGATCGACAGCGCGGCGGTGATGATCATCACCTCGCGTACGCTGCCGCTCTTCTGCGCCTCCAGCACCATGCGCGCCAGCCGAGGGTCGATCGGCAACTGCGCCAGCTGGCGGCCCTGCGGCGTCAGCTGATAATGGCCGTTGTCGGCGGTCCTGATGGCGCCCAGCTCTTCCAGCAGCCGCACGCCGTCCTGAATGTTGCGCTTGTCCGGCGCCTCCACGAACGGGAAGGCGGCGATGTCGCCCAGGCCGAGCGAGGTCATCTGCAAGATGACCGACGCCAGGTTGGTGCGCAGGATCTCCGGATCGGTAAATTCAGGCCGCGACAGGAAGTCCTGCTCCGAATACAGGCGGATGCAGACGCCCTCGGAAACGCGGCCGCAGCGGCCCTTGCGCTGGTTGGCCGAGGCCTGAGACACCGGCTCGATCGGCAGGCGCTGCACCTTGGTGCGGAAGCTGTAGCGGCTGATGCGCGCGGTGCCGGGGTCAATCACGTATTTGATGCCCGGCACCGTCAGCGAGGTTTCCGCCACGTTGGTCGCCAGCACGATACGCCGGCCGTGGTGCGACTGGAATACCCGGTTCTGCTCGCTGTTCGACAAACGCGCGTACAGCGGCAGCACCTCGGTGTGCGGCAGGTTTAAGCGGTTCAGCGCGTCGGCGGTATCGCGAATTTCGCGCTCGCCGCTCATAAAGATCAGGATATCGCCGGGCCCTTCGCGCCCGAGCTCATCCACCGCGTCGAAAATCGCCTGCAGCTGATCGCGTTCGGTATCGTCGGCGTCGTCGACCACCGGCCGATAACGCACCTCTACCGGGTAGGTGCGGCCGGACACTTCGATGATCGGCGCGTTGTTGAAGTGGCGCGAGAAGCGCTGCGGATCGATGGTGGCCGAGGTGATGATCACCTTCAGGTCCGGGCGTTTCGGCAGCAGCTCGCGCAGATAACCGAGGATGAAGTCGATGTTCAGGCTGCGCTCGTGCGCCTCGTCGATGATCAGCGTGTCGTACTGCATCAGCAGGCGGTCCTGCTGGATCTCCGCCAGCAGGATGCCGTCGGTCATCAGCTTGACCAGGGTGTTGTCGCTTACCTGGTCGTTAAAGCGCACCTTATAGCCGACGCTGCCGCCGAGCGGGGTTTCCAGCTCGTCGGCGATGCGGTTGGCCACGGTGCGCGCCGCCAGACGGCGCGGCTGGGTGTGGCCGATCAGCCCTTTCACGCCGCGCCCCAGCTCCAGGCAAATCTTCGGCAGCTGGGTGGTTTTGCCCGAGCCGGTTTCACCGGCGACGATCACCACCTGGTTTTCGCGAATGGCGTCCAGGATGTCCTGTTTTTTCTGGCTGACCGGCAGGTTTGCCGGGTAGCTGATTTTCGGGCACGCGGCGGCGCGCGCCTGCACTTTTTGCCGCGCCGCCGCGATGTCACTTTCCAGCTCGCCGGCCATCGCGGCCAGAGCATCGGGATTTTTGATTTTTCGTGCGCCCTGCAGGCGGCGCTGCAGGCGTTGTTGATCGCGGAGCATCAGCTCGCCCAGTTGGGCCGGCACTGTCTCGAGCGGAGATTTCACGTTCGGCATTCCTTGTTTCATCGCTGCTGTGACGAGGCTTGGCAACGGTTTAATGGTGTTTTAGCGATTTTTCAGCTTTAGCCGCACAGCCTATCACACGCGGCTTTTTCCCCATAATCCCTCTGCTTGAGAGGCATCATGTCATTCAATAAAATCGAACGAAGAACTCGAAATATTGCGCTATCACTGTTGGAAAAATGTGAATAGCATGTACTCCATGCAAAGGACGCTCCGTCCTGATGTCACTGTCATAACGTAAGGAATTACCGATGAGCAAAGTATTGGTTCTTAAATCCAGCATCCTGGCGACCTATTCTCAGTCTAACCAACTGGCTGATTTCTTCGTTGAACAATGGGGCAACACCCACGGCAACGATACCATTACCGTGCGCGATTTGGCCGCACAGCCAATTCCGGTGCTGGACGGCGAACTGGTCGGCGCCCTGCGCCCTTCGGATGCGCCGCTGACGCCGCGCCAGAAAGAAGCGCTGGCGCTGTCCGACGAACTGATCGCCGAGCTGCAGGCCAATGACGTCATCGTGATGGCGGCGCCGATGTACAACTTCAACATCCCGACCCAGCTGAAAAACTATTTCGACCTGATCGCCCGCGCCGGCGTCACCTTCCGCTACACCGAAAACGGCCCGGAAGGCCTGGTAAAAGGCAAGCGCGCCATCATCCTCACCAGCCGCGGCGGCATCCATAAAGGCACGCCGACCGATCTGGTTGAGCCTTACCTGCGCCTGTTCCTGGGCTTTATCGGCATCACCGACGTCGAATTCGTGTTCGCGGAAGGCATCGCCTACGGTCCGGACGTGGCGACCAAGGCTCAGGAAGACGCCAAAGCGGCGCTGGCTCAGGTGGTTACCGCCTGACGCCCGCGCAGGGGCGCGCCGCCCCTGCTCCGCAGGATCCTCATCCTGTCAAACCTGCACTACCCTCATAATAATCCAATGTCTGTATTACCGTTGCGCGCCTGATGGCGCGCTTTTTTTATTTCTTCAGCCATTGGCCGTTGATGCCGCGCACATATTCGCCGCTTGGCGCCCGCGTCACCAGCTTTTGCCCCGCCATGCGCGCCACTTCGTCGATCGCGATGTGATTGCCGTCCGCCACTTCCTGGTATTTCTCGGCGCGGCCGGCGTTGATGCGCTTTACCAGATCCAGCGTTTCCGCATCCTGCTTCACCGGCGCGATATAGCCGCTGAGGGTTTCGCCCACTCGCCCCTGCTGTTTGGCTTCGTCCAGCGTCAGCGCCATCGCCAACCCGCTGAAAAGCCAACTGGCGCCCATCAGCCACAAATAACGTTTTTTCATGTTGGCTCCTAGAACAGACCGCTTTGGTTCTTCAGCAGATTTTCCACGTCTTTATCCACCTTGATATGAATTTCGTGCTCGATCTTGACGTTCATATTGATGGTGATCGGATCTTTGGGCGTCGCCACCTCGATGCGCGGCACGCAGCCGCTCAGCAAGGAGGCGCTCAGCACCGTCGCCAGCACCGGCGCGCTCATGATTTTCATTGTTGTTCCCCAGGTTGTGAGAGGGCCTGCTCCAGCCACTCCTGTAAATTGTCGCCGAAGCGCAGGCTGCGCCACAACTGAAACACGTTTTCCTGATGGCTGTAGTTCAGGATTACCTCGCGCTTGGCGTTTTTCTGCGGATTAACCCCGTCGATGCGCGCCCGCAGCGTCAGTTCGCCCAGGTTGTCCAGATCGACCCTGGCCTGCGAACGGTTGATTTCCATATAGCGCAGCCAGTCGATGGCCGCGCCGGTGGCCAGGTTATTGCTGCCGATGGCGTCGGCCATGTCCTTGTCCAGCCGCAGCGTCAGGGTGCCGGCGTTGGCGATCCAACCGTCGTGCACCAGCCATTTCGGGTGGTTCAGGTACAGCGGCAATTCGCCGTCGACCCGGCCGGACATGGCGAATTGTTTCGGCTTCAGCGCGGTAAACAGCGCGCTGAGATCCACTTTGTCCAGTTTGAGCACCGCGGCGTCATGCTGCGGCAAGCGCAGCGCCGACAGGCTGATATGCCCGTTCAGGGCATCCACCCCAACGTTGCTCAGCGTCAGCGGCGCCCCCTCATCGTAAGGATAGGTGCCCTGCAGATCGGCGGTGATGTTCTGCATTTCAAACAGGTTGCTGAAGGATTTGATGCGCAGCATGACCGGCCGCCTGGCGCCCAGTTGCCACCGGTGGTTCTTCAACCGGTAGGACATGACAAAATCCAGGCCGCTCATTTCGCCGTCTTTCAGCCACATGCCGCCGTTTTTCACCACCCAGTGGCCGCCGGCTTCAAACCCCTGCACCCGGGCGGCGGAAAACGCCGACTGCGCGTAAAACTCGCCGTCGCGCAGCGTAATGTTCAAATCCGGTGAAATCAGCGGCTGGAATACCTTCAGCGACTGCTTCGGCCACCAGCCTTCGCCGCGCAGGCGCTCGCCGTCCCAGCGGCCGCGCAGCGCGATCGGGCCGATTTGCTCGGCCTGCAGCTTGCCCTGCAGCTGGAAGCTGTCCGGAGCGCTGCCTTTGAGCTGTAACGCCAACACCGGCGCCGGCAGGTGGCCGCCGTCGTTGAAGCTGACCTTGCTCGCCGCCAGCTGCAGTTCGCCGTTGAACGCCGGGGCCTGTTGACCCCGCTGCCAGCGCAGAGGCCGGCTCAGGGTCAGGCGCGGCGCATCGACGGTGACCAGACCGTATTTCAGTTTATCGAAGCCGGTGGAAAGCCTGTCGAGCTCCAGCGCGCTGTCCTGCCAGCGGCCGCTGCCGGCCACGTCCCAGGCGGCCTGCAGCGGCGGCAGCTGGCCATTGCCCCAATAGCGCCACTGCCAGTCGCCGTGATCCGGCCAAAAGTCCTGCGCCTTGCCGTCCAGGTGCAGCTTGAAACGCCCCCAGTAGCTGTCGCTGGCGTTAATGATCGCCTGCAGGCGGCCGGTGATGCCGTTGGCCGTGACCTTCACCCCGGCCAGCGGCAAACGCGCCTCTTCCAGCTTCATCTCCGGCGTGGCGTTGCCCCACAGGCGCAACAACGCCCCCGGCTGCAGCACCAGCGTTGGGTTCAGCATGCTGCCGCCGAGAATGCCGGGGATCGAAGCGGTCAGGGAGAAGTCGGCCAGGTTGGCCTGCCCGGTCAGTTGAAAACGCAAATCGCTGTCGGTCAGCCCGATCTTGCCCGGCCCCAGCGTCAACACGGCGTTGCCCTTGCCGTTGTGGCCGGCGGTGATCACATTGAGGCGAGCGCTGACCTGGGTTTCATCGAAGCCTTTGCTCCAGTCGTGCAGCGCGATGCTCAGGCCGCCGGTCAGCGGTTGCTGGCTGTACGGCCAGCGCCACTCGCCCTGCCGGATGCTGACCTGCTGCGGGGTGACTTCCCACGGCAGCGTGGCCAGCGGCCGTTCGTCGCCCTTTTCGGTCAACGTCAACACGCCTTGCCGATGGTGCCAGCGCATATCCAGCAACAGCGGTTTTTCCAGGTAACCGGTCTGCATTTCGCCCTGCAGCGCGCCCTGTTCCGGTACGCTGGCCATATCCAACGGCATGGCGACCTTGCCGGTCAGGCGCAGCGGCCGTTCGCCGTTCGGCGGCGTGACGGTCAGGCGGTTTAACCTCAGCTGCTGCTGCGGATCCAGCAGCGCTTCCGCGCTGAGATGGCGGCCCTGATAATGCAGGCGCTGCCCTTCGGCATCAGCGCTCAGCTGCAGTTGGCCGGCGTAGCGCTGCCAGGGGATCACAGTGAGTTGATTGATGGTGAGATCCAGCGGCGGAAGCCGCTTTTGCAACCGATCGAGCGCCAACGGCGGGCTGTCGGCGGCCGCGGCCGGCAGTTTGGATAAACAGGCGGTATCGACGCTGGCCCGTTCGCTGAGCAACTGCCAGCGCCCCTGGCGGTAGGCCAACCGGGTTGGCCCGAGATTGGCCAGCAGGCAGTCTTGCGCCTTGAATCGGGCGCCGTCCAGCTGCAGCCCGCCCTGTCGCCAGTGCAGATTGCCCTGCAGCGTCAGCTGGCTGCCCTGCGGCAACCAGTGCGCTAACAGGCTCGGCAGCCAGCGCGGCAGGGTTTGCCACAGCGCCAGCAGCAGGATCACGCAACCCGCCACCATCCCTATGAATATTTTCAATCGCTTAGTCATTAAATGATTGTTTCAGTCCTGAGTGAGGCAACAGGGTAAGTCTATGCCTGAATTAGCAATAATGATGGCACGAATTTGACACCGGGTGAAGCCGGGAGCGGCGCTAAACGCCGCCCGCGGGGGTTTTGCCCCCCTGCGCGACGGGTTCTGTAGGTTTTAGTTACATATTCGTCACATAAAGGGGGGTGCTTTCAGACTTTTGTTATTGTTGTTGCACTTGAGGATTAATAGGCTGGCAACCATTCCAATAAAAGTAAGCTGTTAGCTAACTGTGTATTAGAGAAGCCATTCCCCACACCCCCGTGGGGATTTTTTTGTCGCCATCGCCCGCCGCCGCGCCCCTCTTGATAACCGCCGCTCAAGCGCAGAAAATGCCTTGATGCCAGCCCATTTCAAAATGCTAACCAATTGTAGAATTTACTAAAATCTGTTAAATTGATCACAAAATCACGGTGGAGAAACCACGATGAAATTGGCGATATACAGTACTAAACAGTATGACCGTAAATATCTCGAACTGGTGAATCAGCAGTTTGGCTTTGAGCTGGAGTTTTTCGATTTCATGCTCAGCAAGAAAACCGCCAAAACCGCCGCCGGATGCAAGGCGGTGTGTATTTTCGTCAACGACGACGGCAGCCGTGAAGTGCTCGAAGAACTGGCGGCGTTAGGGGTGGAGATCCTCGCCCTGCGCTGCGCCGGCTTCAACAACGTGGACCTGGACGCCGCCAGGCGTCTGGGCATCAAGGTGGTGCGCGTGCCGGCCTATTCCCCGGAAGCGGTGGCCGAACACGCGGTTGGCATGATGATGTGCCTGAACCGCCGCATTCACCGCGCCTATCAGCGCACCCGCGACGCCAACTTCTCGCTGGAAGGGCTGATCGGCTTCAACATGCACAACCGCACCGCCGGGGTGATCGGCACCGGCAAAATCGGCGTGGCGACCATGCGCATCCTGAAAGGCTTCGGCATGCGGCTGCTGGCTTACGATCCTTTCCCAAGCGAACAGGCGCTGGCGCTGGGCGCGGAATATGTCGATCTGAAAACGCTGTACGCGCAGTCTGACGTCATCACCCTGCACTGCCCGCTGACGCCGGAAAACCACCACCTGCTGAATGCCGACGCCTTCGCGATGATGAAAGACGGCGTGATGGTGATCAACACCAGCCGCGGCGCGCTGATCGACTCCACCGCCGCCATCGACGCGCTGAAACAGCAGAAAATCGGCGCGCTGGGCATGGACGTTTACGAAAATGAGCGCGATCTGTTCTTCGAAGACAAATCGAACGACGTGATCCAGGATGACGTGTTCCGTCGCCTGTCGGCCTGCCACAACGTGCTGTTTACCGGCCACCAGGCCTTCCTGACCGAAGAAGCGCTGACCAGCATCTCGCAGACCACGCTGCAGAACATCGGCCAGCTGGAGCGCGGCGAAAACTGCCCTAACCAGTTGAATGCCTGACCACTCCGCCGGGCGCACGGCGGCGCCCGCACTCGAGGAGCGATAACGATGAAAAAATGGGCGTTGGTGGCCCTGGCGGCAGCGGTATTGGCGGGGTGCGGCATGAACCGGCCGCAGGAGCGCATCCAGGCAAGCGACCTGCTGCATCACAATTTTGTGCTGTCCAGCGTCGACGGCGTGGCGGTCGCGGCCCGGTCGGGCAACCCGCCCAACCTGGAATTCGGCGAAAAGATGCATGTCTCCGGCGCCATGTGCAGCCGCTTCTTCGGCCAGGGCCAGCTGGCGGACGGGGTGCTGACGGTGAAAAACCTGGCCACCACCCGCATGACGTGTGCCGATGCGCAGCGCAATCGGTGGGACCGAACGATCCGCGCGCTGCTGCAAAACGGCGCAAAAGTCACCCTCAGCGCGCAGCGGTTAACGCTGAGCGACGGCGACCATACCCTGGTATATACCCTGAGAGACTGGGTGCAGTGATCCTTGTTCACCAGACCGCGCAAGGTCCGGTGACTGCCGTTATCCGGCGTTGGCGCAGGCCCCCTGGCCCAGCGTCCGCTCTTCGCACTGCATGCCGTTCGGCATCTGGCACATGCGCAGCGCTTCGCCGTTCAGATTGTGCGCAATGGTGGTGACGCCCCCCACGCCCGCGCAGTTGGCGCTGGTTTGCAGGGTATTGATCCTGGCGCTGTTGCCCTGTTGTACCGGTTCGTCATTATTACTGCTGCAGGCGGCCAAGAACAGCACGGCGCTGGCCAGCAACCATTTTGATGTTGTCATTATTCCACTCCTGAACCCGAAACTGCGCTGTGTAAAATCGCCATTGCCGATAACGCGCGTCACTAATGCGGACACGTTTTGTTATCTTTGATGCAAACTCGTTTAATCTAGCTTGATATATAAATAATGAAAATATATTCCAGCAATTATTTGCCGTTTTTTTGAACGCCACGGACATTTATTTTCGTTAAAGGATATTTGTACCATGATTACAGACCTTTTGTTACGTATCGCCCTCGCCGGCGCGCTGGGCGGCCTGATTGGCCTGGAGCGCCAGCTGCGCGCCAAAGAGGCCGGTTTGCGCACCCATATTCTGGTGGGCATCGGCAGCGCAATGTTTATGATCGTGTCGAAGTACGGCTTTGACGACCTGCTCAGCCTGTCGCACGTGGAACTGGACCCGAGCCGCGTCGCCGCCCAGGTGGTCAGCGGCATGGGGTTCCTCGGCGCGGGCACCATCATGATACAAAAGCAGGTGGTGAAAGGGCTGACCACCGCCGCCGGGCTGTGGGTGACGGCGGCGATCGGCTTGGTGATCGGCAGTGGGCTGTATCAGATCGGCATCTACGGCACGCTGATGACCCTGGTGGTGCTGGAGGTGTTCCGTCAGCTCAGCAATCGGCTGATCGGCCATCACCATTATTTGCTGATGCGCCTGACGCCGCACAGCGTGCCGGCGGTGCTGCTGGAGCTGCAAAAGCTGCGCATCCGCCCGGCGCACCTGGCGGTAACCCAGCGCGAAGGCGACGCCGAGCTTTGTGAGCTGTCGCTGGAGGTGACGCTGTCACCCAAGCGACAAATCGCCGATATTTATCAGCGGGTGATGGCGGTGCCGGGGGTTAATTCACTTGACGTGCGCTAGCCCGCCGCTGCGCATTTTTTGCTACCGGCCAGCGCGTTATTTACGGCTATGCTGCTGTCGCTAACTTATTAGCATTCCACTATTTTCAGTGAATGATGACTGAATTCTTCAACCGGCGCGGCATTATGTCACGCCGGATTTTTTCACCAATAAATAACGCTCAATGCACCGAGGCTTTCGACAGCAAATTAATCACCAGCACCCCGGCGATAATTAAACCCATGCCAATCACCGCCGGCCAATCCAGTTTCTGTTGGTAAACGAATACGGCGGCGATCGAAACCAACACGATGCCCATCCCTGACCAGATGGCGTAAACGATGCCCAGCGGCAGGGTCTTGACCACCATCGACAACCCCCAGAAAGCCACGCCGTAGCCGGCTACCACCAGTAACGACGGCCACAGGCGGGTAAAGCCTTCCGAGGCTTTCAGCATGGTGGTGGCGATCACTTCCGCGACGATCGCCATCGTCAAATACATAAATGCGCTCATGCTTCTTCTTCTCTATCTTCATCGGTTCGCCAGTATGGCGTGCAGGAAATAAATTGTCGTTAAACAATCATGACAATTCCCTGTTTTATCGCAATGTTGCTGCAGGAAATATTCCCTTACTCCGCCGAGTGCCGATTTATCCGCCGCCACACAATCGCGATAAAGAGCGGTTATCGCGCTCTGCTAGACTTTATTAATTACTGCGGGGGGCGACTTCCGCAGCTTTTCGAGCAATGAAAGGTAAAGTCGATGATTACTACAGATGGTAATAATGCAGTCGCTTCCGTGGCCTACCGCACCAACGAAGTGATTGCCATCTACCCTATCACCCCCAGCTCCACCATGGCGGAACAGGCGGATTCCTGGTCGGGCGACGGCCGGCAGAATATTTGGGGCGACGTACCGCGCGTGGTCGAAATGCAGTCGGAGGGCGGCGCCATCGCCACCGTGCACGGCGCCTTGCAAACCGGCGCGCTTTCCACCTCGTTCACCTCGTCGCAGGGTCTGCTGTTGATGATCCCGACGCTGTACAAACTGGCCGGCGAGTTGACACCCTTCGTGCTGCACGTCGCCGCGCGCACCGTGGCCACCCACGCGCTGTCGATCTTCGGCGACCATTCGGACGTGATGGCGGTGCGCCAGACCGGCTGCGCCATGCTGTGCGCCAGCAACGTGCAGGAAGCGCAGGATTTCGCGCTGATTGCCCAAACCGCCAGCCTCAACAGCCGCCTGCCGTTTATTCACTTCTTCGACGGTTTCCGCACCTCGCATGAAATCAACAAGATAGTGCCGCTGAGCGACGATTCGCTGCGCCAGATGCTGCCGCAGGCGGCGATCGATGCGCACCGCAGCCGGGCGCTGTCGCCGGATCATCCGGTGGTGCGCGGCACCTCCGCCAATCCGGACACCTATTTCCAGTCGCGTGAAGCCACTAACCCGTGGTACGACGACGGCGAGCGGCACGTCGTCGACGCGATGGACAAATTCGCCCGAATCACCGGGCGCGCCTACCGGCCCTTTGAGTATTACGGCCATCCGCAGGCCGATCGCGTGGCGATCCTGATGGGATCCGCCATCGGCACCTGCGAAGAAGCGGTCGATGTCCTGCTGAGCCGCGGCGAAAAGGTCGGCGTGCTGAAGGTGCGTCTGTTCCGGCCGTTCTCCGCCCGGCATCTGCTCGGCGTGCTGCCGGAAAGCGTGCGCAACGTCGCGGTGCTGGATCGCACCAAGGAGCCGGGCGCGCTGGCCGAGCCGCTGTATCTCGACGTGATGACCGCGCTGGCGGAAGCCTTCAGCCGCGGCGAGCGCGCCAGCCTGCCGAGGGTGATTGGCGGCCGCTACGGGCTGTCGTCGAAAGAGTTCGGGCCGGACTGCGCGCTGGCGGTGTTCCGCGAGCTGGCGCAGCCCCAGCCGCGGCCGCGCTTCACCGTCGGCATCTTCGACGATGTCAGCGGCCTGTCGCTGCCGCTGAGCGACGAAACCCTGCCGCCGCGCGCCTCGCTGGAGGCGCTGTTCTATGGGCTGGGCAGCGACGGCTCGGTGTCCGCCACCAAAAACAATATCAAAATCATCGGCAACGGTACCCCGCTGTATGCCCAGGGGTATTTCGTCTACGACTCGAAAAAGGCCGGCGGCCTGACGGTTTCACACCTGCGCGTAAGCGAGCAGCCGATCAACTCGGCCTACCTGGTCAGCCACGCCGACTTCGTTGGCTGCCACCAGCTGCAGTTTATCGATAAATACCAGATGGTTGAGCGCCTGAAGCCCGGCGGCATCTTCCTGCTCAATACCCCTTACGGCGCCGAAGAGGCGTGGTCGCGGCTGCCGCAGGAGGTGCAGGCCCTGCTGAACCAGCGCCAGGCGCGCTTCTATATCATCAACGCCGCCAGGCTGGCGCGCGAATGCCAGCTCGGCGCGCGCATCAACACCGTCATGCAGATGGCGTTCTTCCACCTGACGCAGATCCTGCCGAGCGAGGTGGCGCTGCAGCAGCTGCAGGACGCCATTTCCCGCAGTTACAGCAGCAAAGGCCAGGAGATCGTCGAGCGCAACTGGCAGGCGCTGGGCGCCACCCGCAGCGCATTGGTCGAGATCCCGCGGCGGCCGGTCGACGCCGCCAGCCCGATGCGCCCGCCGGTGGTTTCCGACGCCGCGCCGGACTTCGTCAAGACCGTCACCGCCGCGATGCTGGCCGGGCTGGGCGATGCCCTGCCGGTTTCCGCCTTCCCGCCGGACGGCACCTGGCCGGTCGGCACCACCCAGTGGGAAAAACGCAATATCGCCGAACAGATCCCCATCTGGCGGCCGGATCTGTGCACCCAATGCAACCACTGCGTCGCCGCCTGCCCGCACTCCGCCATTCGCGCCAAGGTGGTGCCGCCCGGGGCGATGGAACAGGCGCCGGCTTCGCTGCAGTCGCTGGACGTGAAGGCGCGCGACATGCGCGGCCAGAAATATGTGCTGCAGGTGGCGCCGGAAGACTGCACCGGCTGTAACCTGTGCGTAGAGGTCTGCCCGGCGAAAGATCGTCAGAACCCGGAAATCAAGGCGATCAATATGGCCTCGCGCCTCGATAATCTGGACGCGGAAAAAGCGCATTACGACTTCTTCCTGCAGCTGCCGGAGATCGACCCGGCGCAGATGGAGCGCATCGACATCCGCACCTCGCAGCTGATCACCCCGCTGTTCGAATACTCCGGCGCCTGCTCCGGCTGCGGCGAAACGCCGTATATCAAACTGCTGACCCAGCTGTACGGCGATCGGCTGCTGATCGCCAACGCCACCGGCTGTTCGTCGATCTACGGCGGCAACCTGCCGACCACCCCGTACACCACCAATGCCGAAGGCCGCGGGCCGGCCTGGGCCAACTCGCTGTTCGAAGATAACGCCGAATTCGGGCTGGGCTTCCGCCTGACGGTCGACCAGCACCGCATCCGGGTGCTGCGCCTGCTGAACACCCTGGCGCCGCAGCTGCCAGAACAGCTGGTCAATGCGCTGCAGATGACCGACATCGCGCCGGAGCCGCGCCGCCAACAGATAGCCGAACTGCGCACGCGGCTGGCGCTGCTGGACGGCGACGACGCGCGCCAGCTGGCGACCGACGCCGATTATCTGGTGGATAAATCCATTTGGCTGATCGGCGGAGACGGCTGGGCCTATGACATCGGCTTCGGCGGGCTGGACCATGTGCTCAGCCTGACCGAAAACGTCAACGTGCTGGTGCTCGATACCCAGTGCTACTCCAATACCGGCGGCCAGCAGTCGAAGGCCACCCCGCTCGGTGCGGTCACCAAGTTCGGCGAGCACGGCAAGCGCAAGGCGCGCAAGGACTTGGGGGTCAGCATGATGATGTACGGCCACATCTACGTCGCCCAAATTTCACTGGGCGCGCAGCTCAACCAGACGGTGAAGGCGATTCAGGAGGCGGAAGCCTATCCGGGGCCGTCGCTGATCATCGCCTACAGCCCCTGCGAGGAGCACGGTTACGATCTGGCGCTCAGCCACGATCAGATGAAACAGTTGACCGCCACCGGCTTCTGGCCGCTGTACCGCTTCGATCCGCGCCGCAGCGCCGAAGGCAAGGTGGCGCTGGCGCTGGATTCACGGCCGCCGAACAGCGACCTGACCGAAACCCTGCTCAAGGAACAGCGCTTCCGCCGGCTGAACTCGCAGCAGCCGGAGGTGGCCAGCGCGCTGTATCGGGCCGCCGAGCGGGAGCTGAAGGAGAAGTACGATTTCCTCAGCCTGCTGGCCGGCAAGGCGGATAACTCCTCCGCCGAGTAACCTCGGGGGCGCGAGCGATTCGCGCCCCGCTGTCATATTTGCCGGCGCAATCTTGGGCTATTTGGCTTTTCAGCCGCAGACGTCGGCAAATCGGCGATAAAACGACTGGCATTCGGCCGCACAATCCGTACCATACAGGCCTCGCTTAGGGCGCGTGGAGGCACGATGATGAATAATGATCAAATCAGCCTGTTGAATGTTAAACTCGCTATCTAAAATGCCATGCCCCCATAGTGCCCCCAATTGAGAATGAGCACGATTTAAATGTCAGAAAAGCAAACCGTTAGCCAAAAAGAGCAGTACAACCTCAACAAGCTGCAGAAACGCCTGCGCCGCAACGTGGGCGAAGCGATCGCCGATTTCAATATGATTGAGGAAGGCGACCGCATCATGGTCTGCCTGTCCGGCGGCAAAGACAGCTACACCATGCTGGAAATTCTGCGCAATCTGCAGCAGAGCGCGCCGGTGAACTTCTCGCTGGTGGCGGTGAACCTCGATCAGAAACAGCCCGGTTTCCCGGAGCATATCCTGCCCGCCTATTTGGAAAAACTCGGGGTGGAATACAAAATCGTCGAGGAAAACACCTACAGCATCGTCAAGGACAAGATCCCGGAAGGCAAAACCACCTGCTCCCTGTGTTCACGCCTGCGCCGCGGCATTCTCTACCGCACCGCCACCGAACTGGGCGCCACCAAGATAGCCCTGGGCCATCACCGCGACGACATCCTGCAGACGCTGTTCCTCAATATGTTCTACGGCGGCAAACTGAAGGGCATGCCGCCGAAGCTGATGAGCGACGACGGCAAACACGTGGTGATCCGCCCGCTGGCCTATTGCCGCGAGAAAGATATCGAACGTTTCTCGACCGCTAAAGCCTTCCCGATCATTCCGTGCAACCTGTGCGGCTCGCAGCCCAACCTGCAGCGCCAGGTGATCGGCGACATGCTGCGCGATTGGGACAAGCGCTATCCAGGGCGCCTGGAGACCATGTTCAGCGCGATGCAGAACGTGGTTCCTTCACACCTTAGCGATATCAACCTGTTTGATTTCAAAGGCATTCACCACGGCAGCGAGGTGGTAGACGGCGGCGACCTGGCGTTTGATCGCGAAGAGCTCCCGCTGCAGCCGGTGGGCTGGGAGCCGGAAGAGACGGACGACGCCGCACCGGCGCTGGAACGTTTGAACGTGCTCGAAATCAAATAATCCCCTGCCGCCCGCAACCCTGCGGGCGGTTGCTTTTCCTTGTCGCCAAGGTCGATCCCGCTCACAATCTGCGCAAAATTCCATGGATGATGCCATTTTCCCGATATACTGTTTATTTGTACAGTTACGCGGAGATTGCCCATGAACATTACCCCTTGCCTGTCCCACGTTTCGCTAGGAACCAATAATTTTGACGCCGCCGCGGTATTTTATGACCGCACGCTGGCCGCCCTGGGCTGCCGCCGGGTGCTCGAACACCCCGGCGCCATCGGCTATGGCCGCGATTACCCGGAGTTTTGGCTGCAGCTGCCGAACGACGCTCAACCCGCTTCGGTCGGCAACGGCGTGCACGTCGGCTTTTTCGCCACCAGCAAACAGCAGGTTGACGAGTTCCATCGCCAGGCGCTGCTGGCCGGCGCGGTCGACGAAGGCGCGCCGGGTTCGCGGCCGCACTATGGCGAAGCCTACTACGGCTGTTTCGTACGGGATTTGGATGGGCACAAGATCGAAGCCAGCTTCTGGGATGAAAGCGCGGCCTGAGAAACGGCAGACAAAAAAATGCCGGTGATTAAACCGGCATTGTACGAATCAAATGTGCTATGCAGTAATTCAAAAATAAGAAAGTAAGACAATTATGGAGCGCAACGCCCATCGCTTGACGTTGCATTCACCTGCGAGAGAGATCATGCCCCATTTCAGCCGGCTAAATGTTGATATCGCTCAATGTTAGCCGGGTTTTCCGTATTTTTGGCTACAGCCAGCGGCTGCGTCTCAGCCACCAGGCCACGCCGAGCACCAGCCCGGTCAGCATCAGGCAAAATGCGGCAAAGCCGAAGGGGTTGCCGCCGCCGGGGATGCCGCCGAGGTTGACCCCAAACAGCCCGGTCAAAAAGGTGGTGGGCAGGAACACCATCGCCAGCAGCGACATGGTGTAAGTACGGCGGTTCATGGCGTCGGCCATCACCGTGGTGATTTCATCCGACAAGATCGCCGTGCGCGCGATGCTGCCGTCCAAATCGTCCAGGCCGCGGCCTAATCGATCGGCGATGTCCTGCATGCGGCGGCGGTCGTCGTCGCTCATCCACGGCAGGCGATCGCTGGCCAGGCGCGAGAAAACGTCGCGCTGGGGCGCCATGTAGCGGCGCAGCACGATCAGCTGTTTGCGGATCAGCGCCAGCTGGCCGCGCTCGGGAATTTGCTGCTCGAGCAGCGCATCTTCAAGATCGATAATCTTGTCGTGCAAATCTTCGATAAACTCGCTGGTGTGATCGGTCAGCGCATCGGAAATTTCCACCAGCCAGTTGCCGCTGTTGGTCGGGCCGCTGCCGCTTTGCAAATCGTTCACCACCTGATCGATGGAGTACACCTTGCGGTGGCGGGTGGAGACGATCAGCTTGTCGGTGATGTACACGCGGATGGTCACCAGCTGATCCGGGCGGGAATCGGCGTTGAAGTTAATGCTGCGCAGCGTGATCATGGTGCCTTCGCCCAGCCGGCTAACGCGCGGCCGCGAGCTTTCGCCGGACAACGCCTCGCGCACCGCATCCGGCAACAGCGGCGTGCTGTTCAGCCAGGCGGCGCTGCCGGGATGGGCATAGTCCAAATGCAGCCAACACGGCTCATCGCAGGTGACCTTATCATCATAATCAATCGCGGTGACCCCGCCCTTGCCGTCCAATTGATAAGCATATACCGCGTCAGGAACCTGTAACTCGCGCCCCTCGATGACTTCCATTCATTATCCCCTTCGTCTTTCTGTACTCCTGAGTCTAGCGTTAATGCTTTGCGAATCAAAGATGACAGCCGTTTCAACATTCAAGCGCCGGTTATGCGCTAAGATGGAGGCATCTTCCCTTCGCCTGGCCGTTCGATATGAAATTTCTGGCGTTCTGTTATGTGCTGGCGCTTTGCCTGTTGCCGCTGCGCGCTGCGCAGGCCGCCGATAATTCCCTGGCCGCGATCGCCGACGCCTACCGAATTCCGCTGGATAACGCGGCGGGCAGCCTGTCTTATTTCGTTGCAAAATCGCCGCCGTCCGGCCCGCGCTCGGCTCTGGTGGTGCTGCACGGCCACCCGCGGGACGCGGGAAAAACGCTGGCCGCGGCGATCCGCGCCGCACGGCTCGCCGACCGGGCCTCGACCACCCTGCTGGTCGCCCCGCTGTTTCAGGTGCCCGAGGCGCAATCCGCCCATTGCCGTTCGGCCGGCGTACCGCCGCCGCAAAGCGGCGATGCCCTGTGGCGCTGCGGCTCCTGGATCGCGGGCGGTTTGGATAACGGCGGGAAAACCGGCTCCTTCGCCGCGCTCGATCGCCTGATTGCCGAGCTGAAGCAACGCTGGCCGTCGCTGCAAACCGTGACCGTGGCGGGATTCTCCGCCGGCGCCCAGTTCGTGCAGCACTACATCGGCTTCGCCAATCCGCCGAACGGATTGCGGCTGCGTTACGTGGTGGCCGATCCGGGCAGCTGGCTGTATTTCGATCGCCTGCGGCCGCAGCCGTTGCGGCACGGGCGCCCCGTCGGCTGGGACCGCTGTCGCCGCGAAGGAGATTGCCGTTTCCGCTGGCGGGCCGCAGACGTGGGCCAATGTCCGCAGGCCAACCGTTGGAAATATGGCCTTGAGGCGCTGCCCCGCACGCTGAATGGCGACGCCGTACGCCAACGCTATGCCGCCGCCGACGTGAGTTACCTGGAAGCGGAACGGGACCGCGGCAACGCGCCGGGCAGCTTCTACCCGATACTCGACAAATCCTGCACCGCGCGGCTGCAAGGCCCCTACCGCCTGCAACGCGGCCTGGCCTACGCCGACTATGACCGCCGCTTTATTGCGCCGGACAAAAACCGCCGGTTGCAGAGGGTACCCGGCTGCGCGCACAGCGTGTCCTGCGTATTTCCTTCCGCGGTGGCGCGCCGAACGTTATTTTCTATCAGCGCAGACTAATAATAACGGCGATGCAATAAACCGCCGCCGATAAATGCAGCGATAACGGAAATAAACCGCTGGCAATGGTTTTATTATTATGACTTAACATATTGCCAGCAATTTTAATTCAAAATGATGATAATAAAGTAACACAAAGCTGTTTCAGCTCAAATTTCATGGGCATATACTTTCCTCACTACGAGGAGGTAGTTATGTTACGCGACCATTTAAAATTAAACGACAGCGATACGCTGGAGAAAATCGGCAGCATTCATTTGCAAAATCAGGGCCAGGAAGAAATCAGCGAATTTGTGGTGAAAAACGCCGCCGGCGCGCAGGTCGGCAAAGTCTCGGTGCACGATCACCTGAGCACCCGCCGCTCCTACCCGACCAGCTACCGCATCACCCAGACCGATATGGCGGGCCGCGTGGTGGTCGACGCCATGCGGGATAGCTTATAACGCAGAATTAATCCCCAACCGAAAAATATAATTGATGATGGCAACCCTGTTTTTAATTAACGGGGTTTTTCGCGTTAATTAAATAAACCTGATGCCGACGCCGGCTCAATAAAAATAAAGGCCCCACGCAGGCGGGGCCGAATTTACGGCCTGATGCTAGTGTTTGATAATATACATCGTCTGGCTGTAAGCGACGTCTTCCGGGTTAGTGATCGGGTAGCCTTTCACCCACGGCTTGATTAATCGCCCGTTGGTATATTGGTAGATTGGCGCGATCGGCGCCTGCGCCGCGATAATCTGCTCCAGCCTGTTGTAGTCGGCGGTCAGCGCGGCGGGATGAGTCTCGTGGCCGGCCTGCTCCAGCAGCTTATCGTAATTCGCATCCTTGAACTTGGCGATGTTGCCGCTGTGGGTCGAGGTCAGCAGCGACAGGAAGGTCGAGGCTTCGTTGTAGTCGCCGACCCAGGAGGCGCGCACCACGTCGAAGTTGCCGGTATTGCGGCTGTCGATGTAGGTCTTCCACTCCTGATTTTGCAGTTTGACGTCGACGCCCAGCTTTTTCTTCCACATCGAGGCCACGGCGATGGCTATCTTCTGGTGGCTTTCCGAGGTGTTGTACAGCAGGGTCAGTTTCAGCGGCTTGTTCGGGCCATAGCCGGCCGCCTGCAGCAACGCCTTGGCCTGCGCATCCAGCTCGGCCTGCGATTGCTGCTGCAACAGGCTCTGCTCCGGCTTGAACCCGGCGGTCACGTCCGGCGTAAAGTGATAGGCCGGTTTTTCGCCGGTGCCCAGCACCTTTTCGGCGATGATCTTGCGATCGATGGCGTAAGACAGCGCCTGGCGCACCCGCACGTCATTGGTCGGCGCGCGCTGGGTGTTGAAGGCGTAATAATAGGTACCGAGTTGATCCGGGGTATACACCTGGCCCGGAATGTCTTTCAGCAGCTTTCGGTACATGTTTTTCGGGAAGGATTCGGTGATGTCGATATCCCCCGCCAGATAACGCTTGGTGGCGTTGGATTCCTGGTTGATCGGCACGAAGGTGACCTTGGTCAGCACCGTGTGCGCATGGTCCCAATAGTGTTCGTTAGGCGTCAGCACCAGCTTCTCGTTCACCACCCGGTCTTGCAGTTTGAACGCGCCGTTGCCGACGATATTGCCGACCTTGGTCCAGTCGTTGCCGAATTTCTCCACCACCGCCCGGTTGACCGGGAACAGGCTGAAGTTGGCGGTCAGGCTGACGAAGTACGGCACCGGCTTGTCCAGCTGCACCTGCAATGTATAGTCGTCCGGCGCCGTCACGCCCAGTTTGTCGGCCGGCAGCTTGCCGCTGATGATCTGTTCGGCGTTCTTGATGCCCGCCAGCTGAGCGAACCAGGCGAACGGCGACAGGTTCTTGGGCTCCACCAGCCGCTGCCAGCTGTAGACGAAATCCTTGGCGGTGAGCGGATCGCCGTTTGACCAGCGCGCATCTTTGCGCAGGTGGAAAATGTAGGTTTGGTTATCGTTGGTCTGCCAGCGGGTGGCGACGCCGGGGATCACTTTGCCATTGGCGTCCTGATTGACCAGCCCTTCAAACAGGTCGCGCGCCAGTTGGGCCTCCGGCAGGCCGACCGCCTTGATCGGATCGAGCGAGGCAGGCTCGTCCTTGATGTGACGCACGATCTCCTGCTGGTCCGCCAGCGCGGTGCCCGGGGGAACCTGCGCCGCCATCGCGCTGCTCAGGCACGCGCCGATCGCCGCGGCGCAGAGCGCCAAACGAAAACCTCGTTGAATTTTTCTTCCCGTCATTCTGAATTATCCCCCGTTAACCGTCTGAATTTTTTATCATATAGCACAAGATCCCGCTCACCTATAGCCCGCGGTCAACAAGATGCGAAAACTGCGCGCCAGACAATAAAAAACCCGTGCGACCGGGTCGGCACGGGGGTATTCCTGCTCGGCGGCGATCAGTCGTACAGATGAATGCTGTCGATGCGGTAACTGAACTCTTCGCCCTCTTCCTCATCGAAAATGGTGAAGAAGCCTTTCTCCGCCAAAGGTTTGGCGTGGATATCGGTCTGTTGCAGCTGACGCGAATCGGCGTCGTCATAGCCGTAATCGAGATAGAAGGCGTTGTTCTGGTAATCGACGTGCAGGGAAAACGGATAGTTCGACTCATCACCACGCCCGTCGTCATTTTTCACCACGCCGAACCACTCCCCCTGACGGATCTGGTTCTCTGCGTCCACGCCGCACAGCAGCGTGATGGTGTCTTTCTCATTTTCGCTATAGCTGGCAACTATTCTGGCTACTGGCATGTTAAATCCCCTTGCTGGTTATTGGGTTAGCTTCTGCCGTTAGTATAACAACAGCGAAATGCCCGGCGGGGTTTTATTCGCGCTTTCACCGCCGGGCGGCTCACAGATTGCTCAACGGCCGAACAATTGCGCTGGGAAAGATCGGGAAAAGCGTAATACACTGAATAAAATGACAATGACTCTCGACCTTTGAACCAGGGACCACAGCATGACTCAACATCGACCGCGCAGTGAACGTGGCCAATTGGCAGTTGCAGGAGAGAATTACGGCAGTTCGCTGCTGGGGGCGCCGCTGTTGTACTTCCCGGCGGCGGCCAGCGGGCCGGGTACCGGGCTGATCATCGCCGGCACCCACGGCGACGAGAGCGCCGCCATCGTGACTTTGTCCTGCGCGCTGCGCAGCATCGCCCCAAGCCAGCTGCGCCACCACGTGGTGCTGGCGGTGAACCCCGACGGCTGCCAGCTGGGCCTGCGCGCCAACGCCAACGGCGTCGATCTGAACCGCAATTTCCCGGCCGCCAACTGGCGCTCCGGCGATACGGTGTACCGCTGGAACAGCGCGGCGCCGGTGCGCGATGTCAAATTGTCGACCGGCGGCCGCCCCGGATCAGAGCCGGAAACCCAGGCCCTGTGTCACCTGATCCATCGGCTGAAGCCCCAATGGGTGGTCTCTTTCCATGAACCGCTGGCCTGCATCGAAGATCCCGCCAGCTCGCGGCTCGGCGTTTGGCTGTCGCATAAGTTTGCCCTGCCGCTGGTGACCAGCGTCGGTTACGAGACCCCCGGCTCCTTCGGCAGCTGGTGCGCCGATCTGTCGCTGCCGTGCATTACCGCCGAATTTCCGCCGATCTCCGCCGACGCCGCCAGCGAAAGCTATCTCGACGCCATGGTGGAGCTGCTGACCTACCCCGATTAATGCTCCGGGGCGAGATTCAGGATCGCCCCGCACGCAAACGCCAGCCCCGGCTCGACGTCGTCGGCCAGCCAGGTTGGGCCATCCAGATCGACAAAGCGCGCCCCCGGCGCCAGCGGCAACGCCGCGGCGATGGCGCGCGAGGTGCACAGCATGCAGCCGAGCATGATGGCGAACCCCTGCTCACGCGCCTGGGCGGCCAGCGCCAGCGCTTCGGTCAAACCGCCGGTTTTGTCCAGCTTGATGTTGACCATCTGATAACGCCCGGCCAGGCGCGGCAGGTCCGCGCGGGTGTGGCAGCTCTCGTCGGCGCAGATCGGCAGCGGGTGAATGAAATTGTCCAGCGCGTCGTCTTCGCCGGCCGGCAGCGGCTGTTCCAGCATCGCCACGCCGAGATCGGCCAGCAGCTGGCAGCGCGCCGCCAACCCTTCGGCCCGCCAGGACTCGTTGGCGTCGACGATCAACGTCGCCTGCGGCACAGCGGCGCGGATCGCCACCAGCCGTTCGCTGATCAACCGGTCGTCGAGCTTGATCTTCAGCAGCGTCGCGCCCTGCCGCGCCAGCTCGCAGGCGGCGAAGGCCATCGCCTCCGGCGTGCCGATGCTGACGGTTTGCGCCATGCGGATCTGCCGCGGCGCGTCGACGCCGCAGCGCTGCCACAGGCTTTGGCCGTGCAAACGGCACTCCAGATCCCACAGCGCTGAATCCAGCGCGTTGCGGGCGGCGCCCGCCGGCATCAGCGCCAGCAGTTGCTCACGGCCGGCGCCGCGTTCGACGGCCGACGCCGCCTCCGCCAGCTGCGCCATCACCGAAGCTTCGCTTTCGCCGTAGCGGGGATACGGCGTGCATTCCCCGACGCCGCGCACGCCCCGTTGCTCGATTTCGACCACCACCACTCGGGCTTCGGTGCGGCTGCCGCGGGCGATGACGAAGGCGGTATGCAGCGGCCAGGCTTCGGGATAAAAACGCATGCTTCTCATAACGGCTCCTGAGCGAAAATGGCGCATCGGCCAGGCGGATGCGCGGGCGATGTTTTTATAAACAGCCTAATATATACAACTATTTAGCAAACTTTGTATATCCAACCCGCAATTGTTGACATAAACTGGCGCGAGGGTGTGAACCTAATGTTAACCGCGGCCAAAGCGGCCACTTTATTAGGCTCATGCCCTTTGTATAAACACCTGTAAAAGGAATCCAGCAATGACTCAGACAGTACATTTTCAAGGCAATCCGGTCAGCGTAGCGGGCAAACTGCCGCAGCCGGGCGAACGAGCCAACGCCTTCTCGCTGGTGGCCAAAGACCTGTCAGACGTAGCCCTGAGCAGCTTCGCGGGCAAACGCAAAGTCCTGAACATTTTCCCAAGCATCGACACCGGCGTTTGCGCCACCTCAGTACGCACCTTCAACCAGTTGGCCGGCGGCCTGGATAACACCGTGGTGCTGTGCATCTCCGCCGACCTGCCGTTCGCCCAGGCCCGCTTCTGCGGCGCGGAAGGCCTGAGCAACGTGGTGACCCTCTCCACTCTGCGCGGCGCGGACTTCAAGCAGGCCTACGGCGTTGAGATCGCCGAAGGCCCGTTGGCGGGTCTGACCGCGCGCGCCGTGGTGGTGCTGGACGGCCAGGACAACGTGCTGTACAGCGAGCTGGTGAATGAAATCACCACCGAGCCGAACTACGACGCGGCGCTGGCCGCGCTGAAATAAAAAAGGGCCCGGCGCAAGCCGAACCCCGATACCACCAAGGGCGCCGCAAGGCGCCTTTTTTATTCTTCGCCCTCGCCGGCGGCCTTGCGGCTGCTGAGCCCATACTCACGCAGTTTGTTGGCGATGGCGGTATGAGAAACGCCCAGCCGCTTCGCCAGCTTGCGGGTACTCGGGTAGGTGCGATACAGGCGCGTCAGCACCGAACGCTCGAAGCGCTTGCTGATGTCGTCCAGCGAGCCGTCCAGCACCTCGTCGCCCAACGACATCTCCACTTCGAACTCCGGCAGCACGATATCCTGCGGACGCAGTTCGTAGCCTTCGGTCTGGGTCAGCGCGCGGTAGATGGCGTTTTTCAGCTGGCGCACGTTGCCCGGCCAGCCGTATTTGCCGAGGAAGCCGCCCAGATCGTTGGCCAGCTTGGGCCGCGCCACGCCCTGCTCGTCGGCGAAGCGCGCCACGAACAGCTCGGTCAGCGGCATAATGTCCTGCGGGCGCTCGCGCAGCGGCGGAATGGTGATGGTCAGCACGTTGAGGCGATAATAGAGATCTTCGCGGAACTCGCCGCGCTGCACCAGTTCGGTCAGGTTTTTCTGCGTGGCGCAGATCACCCGCACGTCGACGTGCACCTCGTGCTCCTCGCCTACCCGGCGGAAAGTGCCGTCGTTGAGGAAGCGCAACAGCTTGGTCTGCATGCGCGGCGACATTTCGCCAATCTCGTCCAGCAGCACCGAACCGCCGTTGGCCTGTTCGAAGAACCCCTTCTTGCCTTCCAGCGCGTTGGGGTAAGCGCCCGGCGCATGGCCGAACAGTTCGCTTTCCACCACGTCGTCCGGCAGCGCGGCGCAGTTCAGCGCCAGGAACGGCTGCTTGCCGCGCGGGCTGCGCAGGTGGCAGGCGCGCGCCAGAATATCCTTGCCGGTACCGGTGTCGCCGACGATCAACAGCGGCGCGTCGAGCATCGCCAGCTTGCGCGCCTGCTCCAGCACGTGGCGCATCTTGGCGCTGGCGGCGACGATATGGTCGAACTCGGTATCGTCGTTGACCGACAGGTTCTGCAGCTGCCGCCCCATGCGCGCGGTAGACTTCAGCATCACCACCGCGCCCACCGCGGCGTGCTGCTGATTCTCGTCTTCCAGATAAATCGGCGTGATGTCCATCAGGAAGTCCTGACTGCGGATCACCACCCGTTCGGAGTGCGGAGCGGTGCGCTCGCTTTCCAGCCAGCGGCTGAAGTTATAGCCGCCGATCAAGGCGCCGGCGGTCTGATTGCGGATCTTGTCCTCGCTCAGGCTGAACAGCGCCTGGGCCGCCGGGTTGGCCAGCTCGACCTTGCCTTTCATGTCGATCGAGAACACCGGTTCCGGCATCGATTCCAGCAGCGCGCGCAGGGCGCGGTGCTCGCGTTCGGACGGCATGAAGTTGACGGTGCGCACGTCGGTAACGCCGGCGATGCGACGGATCTCCGCCATCAGCGCGCGGAAAGTGTCAAAATCCAGCTGGGAGAAATTGAGGTAAATGCGGCCGATGGGATCGATTTCGATGCCCCGTAAATCAATGCTGCGCGATACCAAAAGATCGAGTAATTCTCGAGTGAGACCGAGCCGGTCTTCGCAAAATACTTCCAAACGCATCAGTATTGGCCTTATCTCTGCAAGTGCGGGGATGACTGGCGATGATGATACTCCCTCACCCCGAGCGGTAGAAGCAATCTGTCAGCAAAAGTTGACAGAACTCTGATTTATTAGCGCCGTTGTCGATTTTAAACGCAAGCAGATAACACCATCGGCGTCATTTTAGTCTATTTACAGATAGTTATTATAAACAGAATTAATTTTGCAGAGAATTATAATGCCTTCGCAGGGGGATCGACTGTCGTCAAGCAAGGGTTACGTCAGGAGAGTCAGCGCTCGGGAGAGGCGACGCCGCGGTCGGGCGTCGCCTGCCGATCATTGCGGCTTGCCGCCGCTTTTTTTCAGCGTGTCTTTCAGTTGGCCGACCAGCTGGCTGCGGAAATCGCCGAGCTTCGGTTTTTCCCCCTCCAGCCACGGCAGCGGCCGGCACAGCTCCATCGCCTTGATGCCGAGCCGGGCGGTCAGCAGGCCGGCGCCGATGCCCTGCGCCGCGCGCGCCGAAAGCCGCGCCGCCAGATCCTGCGACATCCAGTCCATGCCCACCTCGCGCACCAGCTCTGAGGCGCCGGCGAAGGCGATGTTCAGCAGCACCAGCCGGAACAGCCGAATACGGCTGAAGTAGCCCAGTTCGATGCCGTACAGCGCCGCAATGCGGTTGATCAGCCGAATGTTGCGCCAGGCGATAAACGCCATGTCCACCAGCGCCAGCGGGCTGACGGCGATCATTAGCGTCGACTCGGCGGCGGAACGGCTGATTTCGCGGCGCGCCTGGTTGTCCAGCACCGGTTGCACCAGCTTGGCGTACAGCTCCACCACTTCCCGATCGTTCTGGGTTTCATGCAGCGAGGCCTGCCAGCGCTGCAGCGCCGGATGCCCCTGATCCAGGCCGGCCTGCCGCGCCAGCTTCTCGCAAAACTCGCGCCCCTTGCCCAAACCGTGGCTGTGCAGCAGTTCGCGCGCCACGTCGCGCTCCTCGGCCCGTTGGCGCAGGCGGTACAAGCGGCGCCATTCGCTCACCACCGATCCGACGCCGGCAAACACTATCAGCCCGCCGGCGACGCCGCCGCCCATGGCGATCCAGTCCTGCTGCACCCAGGCGCCATGCACCCATTGCACGCCCTGCGCCACCACGCTGGCGCCGAACAGCGCCAGACCGGCGGTGACCATTTTACGCCACAGGCTGCGCTTCGGCTTCAGCGCCGCGTTGATGATGCCTTCGGCGCGCCCTTCTTCCTCTTCCTGCTGCAGCTCGGGCGCCGCCGGATAAAAGCTTTCGGCCTGCTCGGGATCGAAGGCCACCCCGGCGCGCAGCACCGGCTCCTGCGGCGGCTGCAGCGGTTCTTCAAAATCGATACGCGGTTTGATCGGCTCGCTCATCGCAACTTATCTCCCAGTAAAAACTCCATCACCGCATCCAGACGGATGTGCGGCAACGGACTGTCCACGCTCATCGCTCGCGGACGGAACTCGTCAAAATGGAATCCCTGATTTTGCCAGAACGCCGTTCCCGGCAGGCGAGCGGGCACTTCGCCGGGAAATACCGTCAGCGGCGCGCCGTCGCTCAGCCGGTTGCCCTTCAGCGCGGGAATGCGCTGGCCCTGATGGTCGACGATGCCGCTCTCGGTGGCCTGCACCGAGGCCAGGCCGACGCAGTCCATGCTGATGCCTTCAAACGCGGCGTTCTGCCACGCTTCCTGCACCAGCTGCTGCAGCAGCGACACCAGGTTGGCGTGCTGATCGGCGGTGATGTGGTCCGCCTTGGTGGCGGCGAACATCAGTTTGTCGATGGTCGGCGAAAATAGCCGGCGGAACAGCGTGCGCTTGCCGTAATGGAAGCTCTGCATCAGCTGAGTCAGCGCCAGGCGCATATCGTTGAACGCCTGCGGCCCGCTGTTGAGCGGCTGCAGGCAGTCGACCAGCACAATCTGCCGGTCAAAACGGACGAAGTGCTCTTTATAGAAGTTTTTAACGATCGACTGGCAATAATAGTTGAAGCGCGCACGCAGCATGCCGAAGTTGCTGTGCTTGTCGGCCTGCGCCAGCTTCGACTCGCCGAGGGCGTCGACGTTCGGCCAGGGGAAGAACTGCAGCGCCGGCGCGCCGGCCAGATCGCCCGGCAGCACGAAGCGCCCCGGCTGGATGAAATGCAGCCCTTCGCTTTTGCAGCGCAGCAGGTAATCGGTATAGGCCTGGGCGATCGCCGCCAGCTTATTTTCGTCGGCCGGGGCCAGCGGATCGCAGCTTTTACACAGCGCCAGCCAGGGTTTGGCCCATTCGGCGCGTTCGCCCTGCAACAGCCCGGCCATCTGGCGCGACCAGGCCAGGTAATCCTGCTCGAGCATCGGCAAGTCCAGCAGCCATTCGCCGGGATAATCGACGATTTCCAGATACAGCGTCGAGGTGTCCTTGAAATGCCGCAGCAAAGAGTCGTTGGAGCGATAGCGCAACGCCAGGCGGATCTCGCTGACGCCGCGCGTCGGGGTCGGCCAGCTCGGCGGGGTGCCGTACAGCTGCGCCAGCCCTTCGTCATAGGTGAAACGCTGGATGCCGAGGTCGCGCTGCGGAATGCGTTTCACGCCCAGCAGGCGGTCTTCGCGCACCGGGGAAAACAGCGGCATGCGCGCCCCGCTGTGCACGTGCAGCAGTTGATTGACGAAGGCGGTGATAAAGGCGGTCTTGCCGCTGCGGCTCAGGCCGGTGACCGCCAGCCGCAGGTGGCGATCCATTCCGCGGTTGACCAGCGAGGTTAACTCATTTTGCAGTCGTTTCATTCTTCTCCTTGGCATAACGCCCAAATACCTTGTTCAGGCCTTTGCGGAACAGCGGTTCCAGCACCAGCGCCAGCACAAAGCGAATCGGTTTGCGGCCGACGGCCTTCAGCAACCAGCCGGCGGCGCCCGCCGGGCCATAATTCAGTAACGCTATGATGATGACTTTAGACAATGTCTTCAACATTGCACCCGCTCCTTGTTTAAAACCAGCCGTTTTGGCGGCGTTCACCGTAGAGATTTTATTCATTAGCGATGCCCTCCGGCACAATAAGATTGAGTTCAACAGGATGATGCGGCAGGCGCAATGCCCGGCCTGCGTCATGCGCAGGCCAACGCAGCGCAAGAAGGGTTACAGCTTGCGGAAGCGGCTCTGCACGCCGAAGGTGTCGGACGTTACGTAGCGCTCAACCTGACGCAGCTGCTGTTCGCCGCTGCCCAGTTCATACTCCAGCTGATCGAGCAGCTGGCGCGGCGTTTTCCGATGTTCGCCGTCAAAACGGCTGGCCGGCGCTTCGTCCAGTACGAACACCAGCGCGATATAGGCCACCAGCGTGAAGAAAAACAGGCCGAAGAACAGCGACAGCACGGCAATCACGCGGATCAACCGCACCGGCACGTCGAAATAATGGGCCAGACCGGCGCAGACGCCTTTCACCATGCCCTCTTCAGGGACGCGATACAGCTTTTTACTGCCCAGAATATTGCTCATCAAGACTGTCTCCAGTTCGGGTGTTCCGCATCGAGGATCTCTTCCAGCGCCTGAATGCGTTCGCGCATGCGCCTGGCGTCTTCCGCCAGCTGCGCCAGACGCTGCATCTCCTGGTGGCTCAGTTGGATGCCGCTTTGTTGCCGGTTGCTGTAATGCAGCCAAAGCCAAATCGGTGCGACAAACAACACAAAGATTGTCAACGGAATGGCAAGTAATAGAGCGCTCATTTCTGTTCCTTTTTATCGGGTCTTTGGTGGGCGGCCAGCATGGCCCTGGCCGCCGTTGCCTTACTCGGCTCGATTCATTTTAGCCTTCAGCGCCGCCAGCTGCTCGCTGATGGCGTCGTCGGCTTTCAGCTCGGCAAACTCTTGATCCAGAGACTTCTTTTTACCGATGCTGACGCTTTCAGCTTCGGCTTCCATATGGTCGATGCGGCGTTCGAACTGCTCGAAACGCGCCATCGCCTCGTCCAGCTTGCCGCTGTCGAGCTGGCGGCGCACGTCGCGGGAAGAAGACGCCGCCTGGTGACGCAACGTCAGCGCCTGCTGGCGCGCGCGGGTTTCGGTCAGCTTGTTTTCCAGCTCGCCGATTTCGCTTTTCATGCGCGCCAGGGTTTCTTCCACCGTGGACACTTCCTGCGTCAGGGTGGCGATCAGGTCGGCCACCTTCTGCTTTTCGATCAGCGCCGCACGGGCCAGATCTTCCTTATCTTTGCGCAGCGCCAGTTCGGCTTTATCCTGCCAATCGTTGAGCTGGTTTTCACCCTGCTCGATGCGCCGCAGCAGCTGCTTTTTCTCCGCCAGCGCGCGCGCCGAGGTGGAACGCACTTCAACCAGCGTGTCTTCCATCTCCTGAATCATCAAGCGCACCAGCTTTTGCGGATCTTCCGCTTTATCCAGCAGGGTGTTGATGTTGGCGTTCACGATGTCGGCAAAACGAGAAAAAATACCCATAATTCACTTCCTCTTGGTTCTGATGGCGTCTGAAGCGCCGCGTTAAGTCGTACAGCTTGCCTAAAGATATAATCAAAACCCGTGCCAAGTTTTATTTTATTGAATTTAAACGATTATTTATTTTTGACTCTGAAAGCGCTTGCTGTAGAGTGATTATTTTAACCAAACATTGGCGAATTTCATCATGAGCGAACAGTTAGAGAATCTGCTCGGCGAAGCGAATGCCTTCGTCGACGTGCTGGAACAGGTCTCCCGGGTGGCCAAGCTGAACAAGCCGGTGCTGGTGATCGGCGAGCGCGGCACCGGCAAGGAGCTGATCGCTCACCGCCTGCACTATCTCTCCCACCGCTGGCAGGGGCCGTTTATCTCGCTCAACTGCGCGGCTCTGAACGAAAACCTGCTCGACTCGGAGCTGTTCGGCCACGAGGCCGGCGCCTTTACCGGCGCGCAAAAGCGCCATCTGGGCCGCTTCGAACGCGCCGACGGCGGCACGCTGTTCCTCGACGAGCTGGCCACCGCGCCGATGCTGGTGCAGGAAAAACTGCTGCGGGTGATCGAATACGGCCATCTGGAGCGCGTCGGCGGCAGCCAGCCGCTGCAGGTGGATGTGCGGCTGGTCTGCGCCACCAACGACGATCTGCCGGCGCTGGCGGCGGCGGGCAAGTTCCGCGCCGATCTGCTGGACCGGCTGGCGTTCGACGTGGTGCAGCTGCCGCCGCTGCGCCAGCGCCAGCAAGACATCATGCTGTTGGCCGAGCACTTCGCCATCCAGATGTGCCGCGAGCTGTCGCTGCCGCTGTTCCCCGGCTTTACCGAACGCGCCAGGGACAGCCTGCTCGGCTACGCCTGGCCGGGCAACGTGCGCGAATTGAAAAACGTGGTGGAGCGCTCGGTCTATCGCCACGGCACCAGCGGCCGGGCGCTGGATGAGATCATCATCAATCCCTTCGCCCCGCGTGAGAGCGCCCCGCCGCCCCTGGACGACGCGCGCGACGGCCTGCCGGCCCTGCCGCTGGATCTGAAGTCCTGGCAGCTGGAACAGGAAAAAACCTTGATCGAAGCGGCGCTGCGGCAGGGAAGATTTAATCAGCGCAAGGCGGCGCAACTGCTGGGGCTGACTTACCATCAGCTGCGCGGCATGTTGAAAAAGCATGCGCTGTTGCAAAACGGTGAGGCGGACGAGGAATAGCGGGCAAAAAAAAAGCCAGCACCCGAGCTGGCTTAAAAAACACTGGAAGCAATGTGAGCAATGTCGTGCCTTCCACATCAGAGCCGCAAACTGTGGCCTTCCGTGAACTGCCAGGCGATGATAATGGTTATCAGTATCACCTGTAAAGCACTTTGTTGAGAATTTTTCTCATTACCACACCGACGTTGTGCGATTACCATGCAGGAAACGGGTCCGCCATCTCCAGCCAATAGTCCAGGCCGGCGGCCATTTGGTCGTCGTCGAGCAGGCAGGCGTCCAGCATGCGGGCGATCTCCGCCTGGCGCAGATGCTGGCCGATAAACACCAACTCCTGACGCATGTCGCCGAACGGCTCTACCCACTTCTCCTGAATATGCGCACGGGTTTCTTCGTCCGGCGGCCAGTTATCCTGCGGAATAGCGCGCCAGAAGGTGCCCGCCAGCCCGTAATGGGCGATGCCGCCGGCCTGGCTCCACTGCCCGGCCTGGCGCGGCCGCGTCGCCAGCCAGAAGAAGCCCTTCGAGCGCAGCAACGTGCCGCCGCCCCAGTCGCCGTTGATCACCCGGTAAAACTTATCCGGGGCGAACGGCCGCCGGGCCTGGTAGACAAAGCTGCTGATGCCGTAGTTTTCCGTTTCCGGCACATGCTCGCCGCGCAGCTCTTTCAGCCAGCCGGGCGCCCGCTGCGCCTTTTCAAAGCTGAAGCTGCCGGTATTCAGCACCGCCTCCAGCGGCAGCTGGCCGGGAGAGATCGGCAGAATGCGCGCGTCGGGGTTCAGGCTGGCGAGCAGCGCCATCACCTCACCCTGCTGCCGCTCGCTCAACAGATCGGTTTTGCTGACCAGCATCACGTCGCAAAACTCGATTTGCTCGATCAGCAGATCCGCCACGCTGCGCAGATCGTCCTCGCCCAGGCTTTGCCCGGCCTCCTGCAGCGTTTGCGCCTGCCGGTACTGCCGTATAAAGTTCACGCCGTCGACCACCGTCACCAACGTATCCAGCCGGGCGAACTGCGACAGGCTTTCGCCGCGTTCGTCTGCAAAGGTAAAGGTTTCCGCCACCGGCAGCGGCTCGGAGATGCCGCTGGATTCGATCAGCAGATAGTCAAAACGCCCGGCCTGCGCCAGCTCGCGCACTGACACCAGCAGGTCCTCGCGCAGCGTGCAGCAGATGCAGCCGTTGCTCATCTCCACCAGCTTTTCTTCCTGGCGATCGAGCCGCACTTCGTTTTCCACCAGCGCGGCGTCGATGTTCACTTCGCTCATGTCATTGACGATCACCGCCACGCGCATGCCCTGACGGTTATTCAAAATATGGTTCAGCACCGTGGTCTTGCCGGCGCCGAGAAAGCCGGAAAGCACGGTTACGGGTAATGGACTCATGGGTTCCCTCACTTAAAACTCATTGCGCAATGCCTGGTAGCCGCGCACCAGTTCGACGTTGGTGGCGGCCACCTCTTCGGAAAATTGCAGCGCGCCGCGGTCCACCTGCGCATAAAGCGACAGATCGCTGTCGGCGCCGACGCGCTCGGTCGATGGGATATACCGATTCTCCGGCAGCGTCACGCCGTCGACCACCGCGTTGTAACGCACTACGCAGCCGGAGCGGATATGGCAGTTGAACAGCACGCTGTTGAAGCCGATAAACACCCGATCGTCGATGCGGCACGGGCCGTGCACGATGGCGCGGTGAGCGATGGAACTGAAGCGGCCGATGGTCACCGCCGCGCCGCTTTTGGAGTGGATCACCACGCCGTCCTGGATGTTGGAGTGCGAGCCGATCACGATCGGCTCCATCTCGCCGGCGGCGTTTAATTCATCGGCGCGGATCACCGCATAGGGGCCGACGTAAACAAAGTCTTCGACGATCACCCGGCCGCAAATAATGGCGGTGGGATCGATATAGGCCAACGGCGAGACCTGCGGCAGATGGCCGCTGGGGTTTTTACGCAGCATCGCCGCCCTCCCGCCAGCTCAGCTCCGCCACCGCGTTGTGGGCGTGCAGGCTTTCCTGATGTTCAACGCGCACCGAGAAGGCGCCGACGTCGCATTGGCTGCGCAGCATCTGGTACAGGCGACGCGCGGCGTCTTCGCAGAACATCAGATTCTGGCCATTGGCCAGGGCGAAGGCCTGCTCGTCGCGGCGTTTCACCAGCGTTTGCAGCGGCGTGCCCAAAGTATGTTCGATGCGGTCGATCAGGTTCACCGGGTTGAACGCCGATCCGCCGTCCGTCTGCCACACCGTCACCCAGGCCCAGCTTCGCTGGCTATGGGGCGTCGCCGGCATGCCGTGCTCCGCCAGCCAGTCGAGCACCTGTTGCGGGCTGACGCTCGCCGCCTGTTCGAAATCAAACTGAAACTGCTGCTGCGCCAGCTGGCGACTGAGCGCCGCCGAACTGGGGCAGGTGGAGGAATACGGCACCCCGATCTGCAGCGACAGCGCCAGCCGGTGGGTCAAGGCGGCATCGATGCGCAGCGGGTAGGCTTTCCAGCCGCGCTGCGGCGACAGCATCGCCGAACGCGACAGCAACAGTTCGCCGCCGATCCGCAGGCTGGCGCTGTCGCTGTGCTCCGGTTGCGAAGCCAGGAAGGCGCGCAGCGTGTTTTCGATGCGCCGCGGCGTCAGTTCGCCCTGCGTCAGCTCGTCCAGCGCCAGATACAGCCGCGACATATGAATGCCGCGGGCACCTGCGGCGCTGGGCCGCAAATTGATGCCGGCGTCCACTTTCGCCTGCAGCGGCTTGCCGGCCAGCTCCAGCGGCAGCGCTATCCCTTGCATCCCGACCCAGTCGAGCCCGACCTCGCTCATTTCACCCCGCCATGCCTGAGCGTCCGGCAGCGGCTGGCGCGGTGGAAGTGCAATTTGGTTCATACATCCCCTTGCGTTATTGTGACCTTTGCCGGGGAACGGTAACATGATATTGTTATGTTATAACATACTATATTGAATTTTTTTATCCGCCCGTTGACGCCTGCTCAATCAAGTAGCAGAAAACACAGCCATTTTGCGCAATGGATTGGGCAGACTGCCAGAGTGCGATACACTAACGCTATCGCTTATTAACCCATGAATCCTCTATGCGTGGTTTACCCCTTTGGATACTGTCGTTGTGCCTTACGGGCTCTGCCCTGGCCGCGACACCGCCCGCGCCCGCCGCGGCGCCACCGCTGCCGGACATTCGCCAGAGCGGCTTTGTCTACTGCGTCAGCGGCATACTGAATACCTTTAATCCGCAGATGGCCAGCAGCGGCCTGACGGTCGATACCCTGGCCGCCCAGCTGTATGATCGGCTGCTGGATGTCGATCCCTATACCTACCGGCTGATCCCCGAGCTGGCGCAGAGTTGGGAAGTGCTGGACAACGGCGCGACCTACCGCTTCCATCTGCGCAAGGACGTGCCGTTCCAGACCACCGCCTGGTTCAAACCCACCCGCAAGATGAACGCCGACGACGTGGTGTTCAGCTTCGCGCGGGTCTTCGACCAGAAGCATCCGTATCACGACGTCAACGGCGGCGAGTACCCCTATTTCGACAGCCTGCAGTTCGGCGATTCGGTGCAGAGCGTCAGAAAACTGGACGACTACACCGTCGAAATCCGCCTGCAGGCGCCGGACGCCTCTTTCCTGTGGCATTTGGCGACCCATTATGCGCCGGTGCTGTCGGCCGAATACGCCGATCGGCTGACGCACGAAGGCCGCCAGGAAATGATCGACCGCGAACCTGTCGGCAGCGGCCCATTCCTGCTCAACGAATACCGCTCCGGGCAATATATCCGCCTGGCGCGCAACGACGCCTATTGGAAGGGGCGGCCGCGCATGCCGCAGGTGGTGATCGATATGGGCGCCGGCGGCACCGGGCGGTTGTCCAAGCTGCTGACCGGCGAGTGCGACGTGCTGGCCTACCCGGCCGCCAGCCAGCTTTCGATCTTGCGCGACGATCCGCGCCTGCGCCTGACGCTGCGGCCGGGGATGAACATTGCCTACCTGGCGTTCAACACCCGCAAACCGCCGTTCAACGACCTGAAGGTGCGCCAGGCGATTTCGCTGGCGATCAACAACCAGCGCCTGATGCAGTCGATTTATTACGGCACGGCGGAAACCGCCGCCTCGATCCTGCCGCGCGCTTCCTGGGCCTACGACAACGACGCGCACGTCACCGAATACGATCCGGCCAAGGCGCGCGACATGCTGAAGCAGGCCGGCGTCGGCCAGCTGAACCTGAAGCTGTGGGTGCCGACCGCCTCCCAGTCTTACAACCCCAGCCCGCTGAAAACCGCCGAGCTGATCCAGGCCGATCTGGGCCAGGTGGGCGTCAAGGTCACCATCGTGCCGGTGGAAGGCCGTTTCCAGGAGGCCAGACTGATGGAGATGAACCACGATCTGACCCTCACCGGCTGGGCCACCGACAGCAACGATCCGGACAGCTTCTTCCGGCCGCTGCTGAGCTGTGCGGCAATACGTTCGCAAACCAACTATGCTCACTGGTGTGACCCGGGCTTCGATGAGGTGCTGCAGGACGCGCTGCTGTCGCAGCAGCTGTCGCAACGCATCGACAGCTATCGCAAGGCGCAAAAGATTCTCGAGCGGCAGTTGCCGGTGTTGCCGCTGGCGTCGTCGCTGCGTTTGCAGGCCTACCGCTATGACATCAAGGGGCTGGTGCTGAGCCCGTTCGGCAACGCCTCGTTTGCCGGGGTATACCGTGAGTCCGCGGAGGAGGCGAAAAAGTGATTATCTTTACCTTGCGCCGCATCCTGCTGCTGCTGATTACGCTGTTTTTCCTGACGCTGGTCAGCTTCAGCCTGAGCTACTTCACGCCGCGCGCGCCGCTCAACGGCGCCGCGCTGCTGGATGCCTACCAGTTCTACTTTGTCAGCCTGCTGCACTGGGACTTCGGCGTCTCCAGCATCAACGGCCAGGCGATCAGCCAGCAGCTGCGCGAAGTGTTTCCCGCCACCATGGAACTGTGCCTGCTGGCCTTTACCCTGGCGCTGTTCATCGGCATTCCGCTGGGCATTATCGCCGGCGTGATGCGCGGCAAATGGCAGGACACCGCCATCAGCACCTTTGCGCTGCTGGGCTTTTCCATGCCGGTATTCTGGCTGGCGCTGCTGCTGATGCTGTTCTTCTCGCTGCACCTCGGCTGGCTGCCGGTTTCCGGCCGCTTCGATCTGTTATACCAGGTGAAGCCGATCACCGGCTTTGCCTTGATTGACGCCTGGCTGTCGGATTCGCCATACCGTTCGGAAATGATCGGCAGCGCGCTGCGCCACATGATCCTGCCGATCGCCGCGCTGGCGGTGGCGCCGACCACCGAGGTGGTGCGCCTGATGCGCATCAGCACCGACGACGTGCTGAGCCAGAACTACATCAAAGCCGCCGCCACTCGCGGGCTGTCGCGCCTGACCATCATCCGCCGCCACGTGTTGCACAACGCGCTGCCGCCGATCGTGCCCAAGCTGGGGCTGCAGTTCTCCACCATGCTGACGCTGGCGATGATCACCGAAATGGTCTTCAGCTGGCCGGGCCTCGGCCGCTGGCTGATCAACGCCATTCGCCAGCAGGACTATGCGGCGATCTCCGCCGGGGTGATGGTGGTCGGCACGCTGGTGATCACCATCAACGTGCTGGCCGACATTTTGGGCGCCGCCACCAACCCGCTGAAACATAAGGAATGGTATGCCCTTAGATAACGTATACCGCGAAAAGAAAATGCCGAGCCCGCTGCGCTACACCTGGCGGATTTTTTACGGCGACGCGCTGGCGATGATTGGCTTTTACGGCGTGATCGCCCTGCTGCTGCTGTCGCTGTTCGGCAGCCTGCTGGCGCCCTATGCGCTGGATCAGCAGTTCCTGGGCTATCAGCTGCTGCCGCCGTCCTGGTCGCGCTACGGCAACGTTTCGTTCTTCCTGGGAACCGACGACCTCGGGCGCGATATCCTCAGCCGCCTGCTGACCGGCGCCGCCGCCACCTTCGGCTCGGCGCTGCTGGTAACGCTCGCCGCCGCCTTCTTCGGGGTGATCCTCGGGGTGTTCGCCGGCGTCACCCACGGGCTGCGCTCGGCGGTGCTCAACCATATTCTCGATACCCTGCTGTCGATCCCTTCGCTGCTGCTGGCGATTGTGGTGGTGGCGTTCATCGGCCCCAAACTCGAGCACGCGATGCTGGCGGTGTGGCTGGCGCTGTTGCCGCGCATGGTGCGCACCATCTACAGCGCGGTGCACGACGAGCTGGAAAAGGAGTATGTGGTGGCGGTGCGGCTGGACGGCGCGTCCACGCTGCAGATCCTGTGGTATGCGGTGATGCCGAACATCGCCGCGGTGCTGGTGACCGAGTTTACCCGCGCGCTGTCGATGGCGATCCTGGACATCGCCGCGCTCGGTTTTCTCGATCTCGGCGCGCAGCTCCCTTCGCCGGAATGGGGCGCCATGCTCGGCGACTCGCTGGAACTGGTCTACGTGGCGCCCTGGACGGTGATGCTGCCCGGCGCGGCGATCCTTGTCAGCGTGCTGCTGGTTAACCTGTTGGGCGACGGTATGCGCCGCGCAATCAATGCCGGAGTGGAATAATGCCGTTACTTGATATCCGCAATCTGACGATTGAATTTATGACCGCCGACGGGCCGGTCAAGGCGGTTGACCGCGTCAGCATGACGCTGAGCGAAGGCGAAGTGCGCGGCCTGGTGGGCGAATCGGGCTCCGGCAAGAGCCTGATCGCCAAGGCCATCTGCGGCGTGACCAAAGATAACTGGCGCGTCACCGCCGACCGTTTCCGCTTCGACGATATCGACCTGCTGCAGCTGACGCCGCGCGAACGCCGCAGGCTGGTCGGGCACAACGTGTCGATGATTTTCCAGGAGCCGCAGTCGTGTCTCGATCCCTCCGAAAGCATCGGCCGCCAGCTGGCGCAGGCGATCCCGGGCTGGACCTACAAAGGCCGCTGGTGGCAGCGCTTCAACTGGCGCAAACGCCGCGCCATCGAGCTGCTGCACCGCGTCGGCATCAAGGATCACGACGACATCATGGGCAGCTTCCCCTATGAGCTGACCGAAGGCGAATGCCAGAAGGTGATGATCGCCATCGCGCTGGCCAATCAGCCGCGGTTGCTGATCGCCGATGAGCCGACCAACGCCATGGAGCCGACCACCCAGGCGCAGATCTTCCGCCTGCTGGCGCGGCTCAATCAAAACAACAGCACCACCATTTTGCTGATCAGTCATGATTTGCAGATGATGAGCAAATGGGCCGACCGGGTGAACGTGCTGTACTGCGGCCAGACGGTGGAAAGCGCGCAGTGCGAAGATCTGCTGGCGGCGCCGCACCACCCTTACACCCAGGCGCTGATCCGCGCCATGCCGGATTTTGGCCGCTCGTTGCCGCACAAGAGCCGGCTGAACACCCTGCCGGGCGCCATTCCTTCGCTCGAGCATTTGCCGATCGGCTGCCGGCTGGGGCCGCGCTGCCCGTATGCGCAAAAGAAATGCATCGAGACGCCGCGCCTGCGCCCGGTGAAAAACCACTTCTTCGCCTGCCACTTCCCGCTCAACATGGAGGAGCAATAATATGGAAACGCTGCTGGAAGTGCGCAACCTGAGTAAAACCTACCGCTACCGCACCGGGCTGTTTCGTCGCCAACACGTGGAGGCGGTGAAGTCGGTCAGCTTTACCCTGCGCGAACGGCAAACGCTGGCGATCATCGGTGAAAACGGCTCCGGCAAATCGACGCTGGCCAAAATGTTGTCCGGCATGGTGGAGCCGTCGGGCGGCGAACTCCTGATCGACGATCGCCCGCTGGAATACGGCGATTACCGCTATCGCAGCCAGCGCATCCGCATGATTTTCCAGGATCCGAGCACCTCGCTCAATCCGCGTCAACGCATTGGCCAACTGCTGGACGCCCCGCTGCGCTTGAATACCGATCTCGAGCCGACGGAGCGCGAACAGCGCATCAACCAGACGCTACGCCAGGTCGGCATGCTGCCGGATCACGCTTATTACTATCCGCATATGCTGGCTTCCGGCCAGAAGCAGCGCGTGGCCCTGGCGCGGGCGCTGATCCTGCAGCCCAAGGTGATCGTCGCCGATGAAGCGCTGGCGTCGCTGGATATGTCGATGCGTTCGCAGATCATCAACCTGATGCTGGAACTGCAGGAAAAGCATGGTATTTCATATATCTATGTAACCCAGCACCTCGGCATGATGAAGCATATCAGCGACCAGGTGATGGTGATGCACGAAGGGGAAATCGTCGAGCGCGGCAGTACCGCGGAGGTGCTGGCGGCGCCGCTGCATGAGCTGACCAAACGGCTGATCGCCAGCCACTTTGGCGAAGCGCTGACCGCCGACGCCTGGCGCCGCGACGGCGGGCGGTTCTGACCGCGCCGCCGCCATCGGATGACGGAACCCGCTCAGGCGGGTTTTTTATCGCCGCGGCTTAGCCAAAAAGCGCAGATACAAATTACATTTTTGCTATATAACATTATATTTTATTCCTTTCAGTTATTGATTAGCACGTAACATTATTTTATCTCGCCAATGCGATCGGTGAGGATATCCCCTACGTTGAGCTTATTGAACGACAGGATATCGCACTGATGAACAGCCCCCGCAATCGCCGACTCGCGCAGTTTCTGCTCGCTTTAGCCGCAGGTTTCTCTGTTTATGGTCACGCCCTGTGCGGCGATGAACCCTATTGATCCTGCCACATTGCTTGCCCGTCCGCGGGCGCTTGCCTTGCCATCGGGTCGCCTCTGCTGCTTGCAGCGGCGGCCGTTGCTCATGATTAAGGATTGACCCTATGGAACTACTCCGTCGACAACACAACGCCCAGTGGTATCACGAAACTCAGAGCAGCGTGCGCGGTGAAACTCCGCTGGAGCCGCAGGCGGCCACCATCCGCGACCGCTTCCTGCTCGGGCTGGGCGCCTTTGCCGACGAAGCGCTGAACACCGCGCTGACCGCGCGCGCCGGCGTTTTCAGCGCCTCGCTCGCCGGCTATCACGCGTTGTTCCCGGATCAGGTGGCGCTGTCGCGATTCGTGACATTGTCACCCTACGATCGCCTCAGCACCGCGCTGACCGTCGCGCAGGTGACCGGCGTGCAATCGCTTTGTAGCCACTACGCCGCCCGCCTCGCCCCGCTGCACAGCCCAGACGCCTCCCGAGAAAGCAATATCCGCCTCGCCCAGATCACCCAATACGCCCGCCAACTCGCCAGCCAACCGACGTTAATCTGCCCCAAAGCGTTGCAACAGCTCGCCGATGTCGGGCTGAGCCCGGCGGATATCGTGACCTTCTCGCAGATTATCGGCTTTGTCAGCTACCAGGCGCGGGTGGTCGCCGGCGTCGCCGCGCTGGCCGGCCGCCCCACCGTGGTGGTGCCCGGCTTTCCGCATATCGACGACGCGGAAGGCATCGCTTTCAGCGACCGGGAGCTGGCGTGGCAATCGCGACTGCCGGGGATCAACGAGGAAGACGCCAGCGCCGAGCAGCTCGACGTACTGGACCAAAGTCACCCGCAGGCCCGCACCGAGTCTTACTACCTGCTGCTGGCGCACGACGCGCCCGCGCTGCGCGAGCGCAATGGCGTATTCAACAGCATCAACGCCGACGGCTACGGGCTTTCCGCCAGGCTGAAGGCGCTGGCCACCCTGGCGGTATCGCGCATTAACGGCAGCCGGTATTGCGCCGCCACGGTGGCGCAGGACATTCAGCAGCCGGCGCTGGTGAACGCGCTGTTTGTCAACGTCGCCGAGGGTGCGGAAAAAGCGGATAACCCGGTCAGCCAGGCGGTGATCCGCGTGGCCGCGGACCTGACGCGGGCGCCGGAGAAGTTCACCCCGCAGAGCGTGCGGCCGCTGTTCAACAGCGGACTGAATCAGGCGCAGGCGCTGGATGTGATCCTCACCGGGGCGCTCTATGCCTGGGAGAACCGACTGCGGCAGACGCTGGGAGAAACGGTGCGCTACGGCGACGAAGCATAAATAATGGCCCCGTGCGGGGCCATCGAGGAGAACGCAGGGATTGCCGCGGCGGTCACGCCCCTGGGTGCGCGTTCTGTTTACGCAGCCACTCGCTGGCGGCGTCGAAAAACTTCTGCGCCAACGGCGTCGCGCGTTCCGGCACATCGACCACCACCGCCGCATGACGCGACATGGCAGCGATGGCGATAGGCCGACGATGCAGCGCCGGCGTCATTTCCGGCAGCAGGTTGCCGTGCGGGAACAGGCCGCAGCCGAGACCGACAAAAATCCCTTCCAGCAGCTGGAATATCGAGGTGGTTTCCAGGCGCGGATGCAGGGTCAGCCCGGCTTCGCGGAAGTACTGATCGAGATAGCGGCGGAAATAACGCGTCGGTTCCGCCAGGCATAACGGCAGCGCGGCCACCGCTTCCAGCGGCAGCGGCGTGTCGCCGACCAGCTTGGGAAAATGCTGCGGGTGGAACACCAGCTCCACGCCGGTTTCCGTCAGCGGCTGCGACTGGAAATGCAGCTCTTTCAGCGTCGTCAGTTCGAAGAAGCCGATGCCGATATCCACGGTATGCGCCGTCAGCGCCTCCAGCAGCTGATCGGCGCTCAGCACCGCCACCCGGTAGTCCAGATGCGGGTAACGCTCGCTGACCGCCTTGAGCATTTCCGCCAGCGAGATGCTGCACTGCGGTACCACGCCGAGGCGCAGCGTGCCGTTGAGGCCGTGCTTCAGCGACTCCACCTCCAGCTTCAGCCCCTGGTAGACCGACACGATTTCTCGTGCCCAGGCCAGCACCCGTTCGCCCTCGGCGGTAAAACCGCCGAAATTGTTGCCGCGGTTAATCAGTGAGACGCCCAGCTCTTTCTCAAGATTTTTCAAGCGCATGGACAAGGTCGGCTGGCTGACGAAGCTGGCCTCGGCCGCGCGGCCAAAGTGGCGTTCACGCTCAAGATTACACAGGTAGATCAGTTGTTTAATATCCATAACGCGGCTCATCAATAGGCATACGCGCTAATTATACCATCGCGTGACGGCTTGCGCCCGGCCATCACACCTTCAGTTTCACGTAGTCCATCAGGCGCGAGAACATCCCGCCCTGTTTCACCGGCTGCAACACCACCAGCGGCAAGGTTTTCAGCAGCTGTCCGTTATCGCTGATGCGGATCTCGCCCACCGTCTGCCCCTGGGTCAGCGGCGCGTCCAGCCGTTTGACGTTCAGTACGTACTGCGCCTTCAGCTTGTCCGCCTCGGCCTTCGGCAGGCTCAGGAACTGATCCTGCGCGCTGCCCACCTGCACCTGGTGGCGATCGCCATACCACACCGGCTCTTGCCCCAGGCTCTGCCCGGCGCTGAACAGGTGCACGGTGGCGAAATCGCGCAGCCCCCAGGTCAGCAGCTTGCGCGCCTGTTCCTCACGGCCTTTGGGGCTTTTCCCGCCCATGACCACGGCGATCAGGCGCCGGTCGCCCTCGGTGGCGGAGGCGATGATGTTAAAGCCGGCCGATGCGGTATGGCCGGTCTTCAGGCCGTCGACGTGCAGGGTTTTATCCCACAGCAGGCCGTTGCGATTCTGTTGGGTGATGCCGTTCCAGGTCAGCGATTTCTCGCTGTACATGTGATATTCGGCCGGTTCGCTCATGATGATGGCGCGAGAAATCACCGCCAGATCGCCGGCGGTGGTGAACTGCCCTGGCGCATCGAGGCCGTGCACGGTTTCAAAATGGGTATTCTGCAGGCCCAGCTGGGCGCTTTTCTCATTCATCAGCTTGACGAAGTTGGCCTGGCTGCCGGCCACGTAATCCGCCATCGCCACGCAGGCGTCGTTGCCGGAGTCGATGATGATGCCGCGGCTGAGGTCGCGCACCCTGACCCTGTCACCAGGCTTCAGGAACATCAACGAAGACCCTTTGAATACCGGGTTGCCCTGCGCCCAGGCGTCTTTCCCCACCGTCACCACGTCGTCCAGGCCGATTTTATGCTGGTCGAGCGCGTGATCGATCACCAGCCCGGTCATCAGCTTGGTCAGGCTGGCGGGGTTGCGCCGCTCGTCCGGGTTGCCGGCGGCCAGCACCTGCCCGGTGGTGTAATCCATCAATACATAGGAGGCGGCGTCTATCGCCGGGGGCGTACTCGCGGGAAAGTTGAACGGCGCATCCGCCGCCTGCGCCGCCAGCGGCAGCAACGCTGCGCCGATCGCGGCCAATACCGTACGTTTCAAGGGAGGTTCCTCAGGCCCTGCGGGCGAAATAAAATACCAATACAATCCGTGGCATAGCCTGCATCAATTCGGCGCTCGGCGGAATCATTACTCTTTTGCAGCGGATGTCATTATGCAACCATTTGTTTGCTGAAGGTCGCCGCGCGATAGATACGCTCTATCCCGTCATAATCCTATTCTATTAGACGCCGCCCCCTGCAGGCTCCTAGACTTGTGACATAAACACCCATAAAGCTTAAAAAAACGTTTACTTTTTAGCTACAACACCGGCAAACAAAAACCACCATGAAATTCAAACCCGCAATCAAACCCTATACCGGCCCGGCAGGCGGCTGGGGTTCGCTCGAAGCCACCACCCGCTTTGTCCTCGACAGCAAGCAAACGCTGAAAAACCTGCGCAATCTGATGCGCGTCAACAAGGCGCGCGGCTTCGACTGCCCCGGCTGCGCCTGGGGCGACGATAACCACAGTACCTTCAGCTTCTGTGAAAACGGCGCCAAAGCGGTCAGCTGGGAGGCCACCCGCAATGCGGTGGAGCCCGAATTCTTCGCCGCGCACAGCGTCGGCACCCTGCAGCAGCAAAGCGATTATTTCCTGGAATATCAGGGCCGCCTCACCCATCCCATGCGTTACAACGCCGAAACCGACCATTACGAGCCGATCGACTGGCCGGACGCGCTGGCGCTGATCGCCAAACATATCAAGGCGATGGATAACCCGAACCAGATCGAGCTGTACACCTCCGGCCGTGCCAGCAACGAAGCCTCTTATCTGTATCAGCTGTTCGGCCGCATGCTCGGCACCAGCAACTTCCCCGACTGTTCCAACATGTGCCACGAGGCCAGCGGCGTCGGGCTGAAGCAAAGCATCGGCGTCGGCAAGGGCACCATCCGTATGGATGACTTCGAGAAAGCCGACGCCATCTTCGTCTTCGGCCAGAACCCCGGCACCAACCACCCGCGCATGCTGCACAGCCTGAAAAACGCCGCCAAGCGCGGCGCGCGCATCGTCAGCTTCAATACCCTGCGCGAACGCGGGCTGGAACGCTTCGCCGATCCGCAGGATCCGCTGCAGATGCTGACGCCGAAATCCTCGCCGATCAGCTCGTCTTACTTCCAGCCGAACCTCGGCGGCGATATGGCGGCGGTGCGCGGCATCGTGAAGGCGCTGCAGGAAAGCCACCGCCAGCGCCTGGCGGCCGGCGAAGCGGGCCTGTTCGACCTGGCGTTTATCGAACGACACAGCGTCGGGGTGGAAGCTTATCTGGCGCGCGTCGACGCCACTTCGTGGGCGCAGATCACCGAACAATCGGGCTTGAGCGAAGCCCAGCTGCGGCAGGCGGCGGCCATTTACCAGGGGGCGGAGCGGGTGATCTGCACCTGGGCGATGGGCGTAACCCAGCATAAGCACTCGGTGGCGACGGTGCGTGAAATCACCAACCTGCAGCTGCTGTTCGGTCAATTGGGCAAGCCGGGCGCCGGTCTGTGCCCGGTGCGCGGCCACAGCAACGTTCAGGGCAACCGCACCATGGGCATCGACGAGAAATCGCCCAAGGCGCTGCTAGACAGCCTGGAACGCCATTTTGGCTTCACCGCCAACCGGGCGCACGGGCATAACACCGTCGAGGCGCTGGAGGCGATGCTGCGCGGCGAGGTCAAAGTGCTGATCGCGCTGGGCGGCAATTTGGCCGCCGCCGCGCCGGATACCGAACGCACCGCCCGCGCCCTGCGCTGCTGCGACCTGACTGTGCATATCAGTACCAAGCTCAACCGCAGCCATCTGGTGACCGGCAAGGACGCGTTGATCCTGCCGACGCTGGGGCGTACCGAACAGGATCTGCAGGCCAGCGGCCCGCAGTACATCACGGTGGAGGATTCCTTCAGCATGGTGCACGCCTCGGAAGGCGTCGGCAGACCGCTGGCCGACACTCAACGCTCTGAAACGGCGATCGTCTGCGGCATCGCCGACGCGGTGCTGGGCAACCAGCCGCTCGACTGGCTGGCGCTGGCGGACGACTATTCGCTGATCCGCGATCATATCGCCGCCACCGTCGCCGGTTTTGCAGACTTCAACCGCCGCTGTGACCAGCCGGGCGGATTTTATCTGGGCAACGCCGCCGCCGAACTGCGGTTCGCCACCCCCAGCGGCAAGGCAGAGTTCAGCGCGGCGGAGCTGCCGGTCAGTCTGTTCCCGCAGTTGAACGGCCAGAAGGCGCCTTTCACGCTGCAAACCCTGCGCTCGCACGATCAGTACAACACCACCATTTACGGGCTGGACGACCGCTATCGCGGCGTGTACGGCCAGCGCGAGGTGCTGTTCATTCATCCGGAAGATCTGGCGGCGCTGGGCATGCGGGACGGGGAACGGGTGGAAATTGAAACCCTGTGGAACGACGGCGTGGTGCGCAAGGTGAGCGGCTTTAAGCTGGTGAGCTACGATATCCCGCGCGGCAATCTGGCGGCCTACTACCCGGAAACCAATCCGCTGGTGCCGCTGGCCAGCTTTGGCGACGGCACCGGCACCCCGACCTCCAAGTCGATCCCGGTGGCGGTTCGCCGCTGCGCGGCGCCGCCTTCGCTGCGCATCGCCTGACGGGCCGCGCCCGGTTCAGGCCGGGCGCGCCAATATTTCCAGCGCGGTTTGCAATTCGGTCGACAGCTGATGGCGCCGCCAGACGAAATACAAATCGCTGACCCCTTCCTCCCCCATTTCCATTACCTTGAGCGCAGGCGCCGGCAGGACCGTCGGCAGCAGCGAGCCGGGAATGCAGGCCACCCCGCAGCCGGCCTGCACGCAGGCCGCCATCGCGGCGTAAGACTCCATTTCCAGCGTCATGCGCGGTTTCAGCTTCCGCGAGGCCAGCCAGTGATCGATTTTCAGGCGGAATGAACACTCGCGGCTAAAGGTGTAAAATTCCAGCCCGGCCAGCGAGGCGGCGTCGAGCCGGGTGACATCGGCCGGCAGCAACAGCACCAGCCGTTCATCAAACGCCTTGCTGCTGGCCAGCAGCGGGTGTTCGATCGGCCCGTCGGTGATCGCCAAATCCAGCTCGCTGTCGATCAGCATCCGTTCCAGCACCAGCGAATCGCGGCTCAGCACGTTGATCTGCAACTGCGGCTGCCGGCGGCGCAGCTGAGCGATGCGCGCCGGCAGGTGGCTGACCAGCGAAAAATCGAGCGCGCCAAGATTGAGCAACCCCTGGTGTTGCTCGCCGGCGAACAGTTGGCGGCTGCGATCGGCCTGCTCGACGATATCGCGCGCCTGCTGGTAGAACAGTCGCCCCTTGGGGTTCACGTACAATCGGTTTTTGTCGCGGAAAAACAGCTCGCCGCCCAGCGACGCCTCCAGCTCCCGGATGCGCAAGGTGACGTTGGAGGGCACGCAGTGCAGCTCCCGCGCGGCGGCGGCGATGGTCTTATACTCTACCAAAGCGCAAAAAAATCTAAGCTGGCTCAGCTTCATCAAACATTCACTTTTTGTTAGCGTTTTAATTAAAAACAATCACTTTAGATTAGCATTAATTTGACCTACAGTCTTACCGGCAACCTGAGGAGGAACCCCGATGCCATTGAATGACCTATTGACGCTGCCGGGCGTCACCGCCCAACCAGAGGCGGTAACCGACGGCTACGTCTTCAATCACACCATGATCCGCGTGAAAGACCTGACCAAGGCGCTGGATTTCTATACCCGCGTGCTGGGCTTCACTCCGGTTTACCTGGAGGAGTTCAAGGAAGCCGCCTTCACCATCTGCTACCTGACCCGCAGCCCGCGCGAACAGATCCCGCAGGATGACGTGGCGCGCAAACGCTGGGCCTTGAGTCAGCCAGGCATCCTGGAGCTGACCTATAACCACGGCACCGAACAACAGGCCGATTTCAGCTATCACAACGGCAACGGCGAGCCGCGCGGCTTTGGCCACCTGTGCGTTACCGTGCCGGACGTGCGCGCCGCCTGCGAGCGTTTTGAACGCCTTGGCGTGACCTTCCAGAAACGCCTGCATGAAGGCCGCATGAACTACGTGGCGTTTATCCGCGATCCGGACGACTACTGGATTGAGATCCTGCAGCCGACCCCGCTGCAGGACTGATCCGCCCGCCCCTCGCCCCGGTCATCAGCGCCGGGGTTTTACCGATGGTCTTTTGCTGGGCCGATATTGCGCAAAATCGCGCGCCAGCGCAGGAAAACCGTGACGTTAGGCTTGCCCGCAGCGGGTGATTCGCGTAAAACTGTCTGCCGCAAATCTTGCCACTCACAACCCATTCACTGGACGATATGTTTCAAGATAACCCGCTGCTGGCGCAGCTTAAACAGCAACTTCACTCTCAGACCCCGCGCGTTGAAGGCGTAGTAAAAGGGACTGAGAAAGGCTTTGGCTTTCTTGAGGTCGACGGTCAAAAGAGCTATTTCATCCCACCGCCGTACATGAAGAAAGTCATGCACGGGGACCGCGTGGTCGCCACTCTGCATACCGAGAAAGAACGCGAAATCGCCGAGCCGGAAACCCTGGTCGAGCCGTTCCTGTCGCGCTTTGTCGGCCGCGTGCAGAAGCGCGATGACCGCCTGTCCATCGTGCCCGATCATCCGTTGCTGAAAGATGCGATTCAGTGCCGCCCGGTGCGTGAGCTGACCCACAACTTCCAGGCCGGCGACTGGGCGGTCGCCGAAATGCGCCGCCACCCGCTGAAAGGCGATCGCGGCTTCAACGCCGATCTGACCCACTTCATCACCGACGCCGAAGACCACTTCGCGCCCTGGTGGGTGACGCTGGCACGCCACAATCTGGAAAAAGAAGCGCCGGAAATGGTCGCCATCGGCGAACCTGACGCCGCGCTGGCGCGTGAAGATCTGACCGCGCTGGATTTTGTCACCATCGACAGCGCCAGCACCGAAGACATGGACGATGCGCTGTTCGTGGTCGACAACGGCGACGGCTCGCTGCAGCTGACCATCGCCATCGCCGACCCGACCGCCTACGTTGAGCAGGGCAGCAAGCTGGACGATATCGCCCGCGTGCGCGCTTTCACCAACTATCTGCCGGGCTTCAACATCCCGATGCTGCCGCGCGATCTGTCCGACAACCTGTGCTCGCTGCGCCCGAATGAGCGCCGCCAGGTGCTGGCCTGCCGCGTGACCATCGGCGCCGACGGCGCGCTGGGCAACGATATCCAGTTCTTCGCCGCCGAAATCGAATCGAAAGCCAAGCTGGTTTATGACGACGTCTCCAACTGGCTGGAAGGCATCGCCGGCTGGCAGCCGCCAAGCGAATCGATCGCGCAGCAGATCACCCTGCTGAAACGCGTGTGCGATGCGCGCAACGCCTGGCGCCATCAGCATGCGCTGGTGTTCAAGGATCGCCCCGACTACCGCTTCGTGCTGGGCGAAAAAGGCGACGTGCTGGACATCGTCACCGAGCAGCGCCGCAGCGCCAACCGCATCGTCGAAGAGTGCATGATCGCCGCCAACGTCTGCGCCGCCATCGTGCTGCGCGATCGCCTGGGCTTCGGCGTGTATAACGTGCACACCGGTTTCGATCCGGCGCTGGTCGAGCAGGCGGTCACCGTGCTGCAGGCCAACGGCGTGGAGGCCGACGCCGGGAAGCTGCTGACCCTCGACGGCTTCTGCGAGCTGCGCCGCCACCTGGATTCGCAGCCGACCCAGTTCCTCGACAGCCGCATCCGCCGCTTCCAGACCTTCGCGGAAATCAGCACCACGCCGGGGCCGCACTTCGGCCTGGGCCTGGAGGCGTATGCCACCTGGACTTCGCCGATCCGCAAATACGGCGATATGGTCAACCACCGCCTGCTGAAAGCCATCATCGGCCAGCAGCCGGCGGAAAAACCGCAGGACGAGATTACGGTGCAGCTGGCGGAACGCCGTCGCCTGAACCGCATGGCGGAACGCGACGTCGGCGACTGGCTGTACGCCCGCTATCTGCAGGACAAGGCCGGCACCGATCGGCGCTTTAACGCGGAGATCATCGACGTGACCCGCGGCGGCCTGCGCGTGCGCCTGCTGGACAACGGCGCCGTCGCCTTCATCCCGGCTCCGTTCATCCACGCGGTGCGCGACGAAATGCAGTGCAGCCAGGAAACCGGCACCGTGCTGATCAAGGGCGAAGTGGCCTACCGTCAAAGCGACGCTCTGCAGGTCACCATCGCCGAAGTGCGCATGGAAACCCGCAGCGTGATTGCCCGCCCGGCGGTCTGACGCCGAAACGGCGCCCCGCAGTCACCTTCGACACCGGCGATGAAAATCGCCGGTGTTTTTTTATGCCCCTCTTCCGCTAACGCAGCTTATCGCCGCCGGTTTCCCGCAGCAGCGGCAGCGCCAGCAATGAGATCACCGTAGCCAGCATCAAATAACCGGCGGGCGCCAGCAGCGAGCCGCTCAGGGCGATCGACTGCGAGGCGATGTACTGGGCAAAACCGCCGAAGATCGCCACCCCCAGGCTATACACCAGCGCAAATCCCAAGGCGCGGATGCGCTGAGGGAACAGCTCTGAAATCATCAGCAGGGTCGGTACCGAGCCCAGCGTGGTCAGGCCGACCATCAGCGCGACCGCGCTCAGCAACACCGCCGGGTGCGGCACGGCGCTCAACAGCCAGAAAACCGGCAGCGCCAGCAGCAGGATGGCGATGCGCGCCCACAAGATCAGCGGCAACCGGCCGTAGCGGTCGCACCAGTGGCCCACCAGCAGGCTGCCGCCGAAGGTGACCACGCCCGCCAGCAGCATCGCGGCATAGCCGTACGACTGCGCCATACCGAGGTATTTCACCGCATAGGTGCCGAGATAATACATCGAGATATAGGTTGCGACGGTCGCGCCGATGGTCAACATCACGCCGAGCCCGATCGCCCGCGCGTGCCGGCGCAAATGCGGCGCCGGCGTCTGCCGCTGCTTCTCCGCGGGCGGCCGATCGTTCTCCAGGCTGAGCCGCAGCCAGCAGCCAATCGGCGCCAGGGCCACGCCGATAAAGAACGGAATGCGCCAGCCCCAGTCGGCCATGGCTTCGGGATCGCCCGAGATGGCCGGCAGCGCCGCGCTCAACCCCAGCGCCGTCAGGCCGCCCACCACGCTGGCAATGCCCTGCGTCGCCAGCGTCCAGCTGGAATAAAAGCCGCGGCGGTTCGGCGGCGCCGACTCCACCAGCAATGACATCGAGGCGCCCACTTCGCCGCCCGCCGCCACGCCCTGGATCAGCCGCGCGGCGACCAGCGTAATCGTTCCCCAGTAGCCGGCGCTGGCGTAGGTCGGCGCGAAACCGATCATCGCCGTGCCCAGGCTCATCAGCGAAATGGTCAACACCATCGCCGATTTCCGCCCGCAGCGATCGGCATAGGCGCCGATCAGCACGCCGCCGAGCGGCCGCATGATGAAGCTGACGCCAAAGGTGGCGAACGCCAGCAGCAGCGCCAGGTTCGGATCGCTGGAAGGCGGGAAGAACAGCACGCTGATATAAATAACGAAGAAGTTGTAAATGCCGAAATCAAAAAACTCCAGCGCATTGCCGAAGGACGCGGCGAAAATAACCCGTTTGCCGCTGACCTTCCGCCCCTTTATTATTTCCCGCTCGTTGGAAAGCGTAGTTTCACTCATCTTATTTCCCTGGAATGATAATCTGGAGTTATTTTAAATAGGCTTCAGCCAATGCTCCCCAATAATGACTGCCGGCCGCCAGGCATTGATCGTTGAAATCGTAGCCCGGGTTATGCACCATGCAGCTGCCCTCGCCGTCTCCGTTGCCGATCAACAGATAGCAACCCTGCGGATTCACCTCGAGCATAAAGGTGAAATCTTCGCTGCCCATCAGCGGCCTGGCGCCGTAGTGCGCGCGGGCGGCGCCAAACTGCTGTTCCGCCACCCGATGGGCGAAGCGCGTCATCGCCTCGTCATTGATCAGCGCCGGCGCGCCGTTAACGTGCTCCACCCGGGCGCTGGCGCCGAAGCTTGCCGCCAGGGTCTCGATCAGCGCCGGAATGCGCGCCAGCAGCGCGGTGCGCCCTTCACGCCCCAACGAGCGCACGCTGAGCTTCATTTCCGCGCTGTCCGGTATCACATTGGCCGCTTCGCCGGCCTTGATGCTGCCGACGGTGATCACCGCGGCCGCCAGCGGATCCGTATTGCGCGATACGATGCTCTGCAGCGCCAGGGTAATGTGCGAGGCCACCAGCACCGGATCGACGGCCAGGTGCGGCATGGCGCCGTGGCCGCCGCGCCCCTGCACGGTGACGACGAGTTGATCCGACGACGCCATGAAGGGGCCGTGCTGGAAGAAGAATTCGCCGACCGGTAGCCCCGGCATGTTGTGCATGGCGAAAATGGCGTCGCAGGGGAAGCGCTCGAACAACCCTTCCTGCACCATGCGCGCGCCGCCTTCCAGCGTCTCCTCCGCCGGTTGGAAAATCAGGTGCAACGTGCCGTTGAAATTGCGCGTCTGCGCCAGGTAACGCGCGGCGCCGAGCAGCATGGTGGTGTGGCCGTCATGGCCGCAGCCGTGCATGCGGTTAGCCACGCTGCTGCTCCAGGCCTTGCCGTTGTTCTCCGCCATCGGCAGCGCGTCCATGTCGGCGCGCAGCCCGAGGCGCTTCGCGCCGTCGCCCACCCGCAGCGTGCCGACCACGCCGGTGCCCGCCAGACCGCGGTGCACCTCATAACCCCAGGAGTTCAGATAATCCGCCACCAGGTCGCTGGTGCGGAACTCTTCAAAGCCCAGCTCCGGGTGTTGATGAATATCGCGGCGGATCGCCGTCAGCTGCGATAAATACCCATCGATAACTTTATCTATCATAATTAAACTCCTTTTTTAGGTTTATTATTCACTTAATGAATGAATCATTGCGCTCACAAATCAAATAAAGATATAACACGCCATGCGCCAATTTTTTCACCGCCGCCAGCCAGATGCGTTAATAATCCTCTTGGCGCGGCATCGAATTAAAAAAATAACATTATTCGCTGCGTGCAAATTAAAATGGCAGAACGAAAAGCTGTATACCAAGAGCGCCGCGGCATGCTGCTCCGCCGTGGGTTCATCACTTTGTTTTTACAATAAAACCCCACCGGCTTCACATTTCTCATCCGACCTGCTTCTGTTCAGCCGCAAAACTCCTATTTTTAAGACGTTGTCCTTTTTTATAAGAACGTCGATTTTTACTTCTGCACACCGAGGAGCTGTTGATCATGAAAAACGTCAGGTCCGGAATTATCTGGCTGGTGGTGGCGTTGGTCGGGGCATTCGCTTTCGCCATGCTGGCGCTCAGCCGCGGGGAGCACGTCAACGCGGTTTGGCTGGTGGTGGCCGCCGTCGCCTGTTACAGCATTGCCTACCGTTTCTATAGCCTGTTTATCGCCAAAAAAGTGTTTGAGCTGGACGACCGTCGCCTGACGCCGGCCGAACGCCACAACGACGGGCTGGACTATGTGCCCACCAACAAATGGGTGCTGTTCGGCCACCATTTCGCCGCCATCGCCGGCGCCGGGCCGCTGGTCGGGCCGATCCTGGCCGCGCAGATGGGCTTTCTGCCCGGCACCATCTGGATCCTGGTCGGCGTCATGCTGGCCGGCGCGGTGCAAGACTTCCTGATCCTGTTCATCTCCACCCGCCGCGACGGCCGCTCGCTGGGCGAAATGGCCAAGCAAGAGCTGGGCGCCTTTGCCGGCGTGATCACCATGCTCGGGGCGCTGGGGGTGATGATCATCATCCTGTCGGCGCTGGCGCTGGTGGTGGTGAAAGCGCTGGCCGACAGCCCCTGGGGCCTGTTCACCATCGCCGCCACCATCCCCATCGCGCTGTTTATGGGCGTGTACATGCGCTTTATCCGGCCGGGCAAGATCGCCGAGATTTCGATCATCGGCTTCGTGCTGATGCTGCTGGCGATCGTTTACGGCGGCAACGTGGCGCAGGATCCATACTGGGGACCGATCTTTACCCTGCACGGCACCACCCTGACCTGGGTGCTGGTGATCTATGGCTTCGTCGCCTCGGTGCTGCCGGTGTGGCTGCTGCTGGCGCCGCGTGACTACCTGTCCACCTTTATGAAAATCGGCGTCATCATCGGTCTGGCGATCGGCATCGTCTTCGCCATGCCGGAGATGAAAATGCCGGCGGTGTCGCGGTTTATCGACGGCAGCGGCCCGGTATTCGCCGGCGCGCTGTTCCCGTTCCTGTTCATCACCATCGCCTGCGGCTCGATCTCGGGCTTCCATGCGCTGGTCTCCAGCGGTACCACGCCGAAGCTGGTGGAGCGTGAAAGCCATATCCGCTTTATCGGCTACGGCGCCATGCTGATGGAATCCTTCGTCGCCATCATGGCGCTGATCTGCGCCTCGGTGCTGGATCCGGGCGTTTACTTCGCCATGAACTCGCCGGCGGCGCTGATCGGCACCACGGTGGAAAACGCTTCGCAGGTGATTAACGGCTGGGGCTTTATCGTCACGCCGGAAACGCTGGCGCTGATCGCCAAAGAGGTGGGAGAGAACTCGATCCTGTCTCGCGCCGGCGGCGCGCCGACCTTCGCCGTCGGTATGGCGCACATCATCAGCGAGGTGTTCAACAGCCGGGCGATGATGGCGTTCTGGTATCACTTCGCCATTCTGTTTGAAGCGCTGTTCATTCTGACCGCGGTCGACGCCGGCACCCGCGCCTGCCGCTTTATGGTGCAGGATCTGGTTGGCGTGGCGGTGCCGCGGCTGGCCAACAACCGCTCCTGGTTCGGCAACCTGGCGGGCACCACGGTGGCGGTGGCCGGCTGGGGATTCTTCGTCTATCAGGGGGTGGTCGATCCGTTGGGCGGCATCAACACCCTGTGGCCGCTGTTCGGCATCGGCAACCAGATGCTGGCCTCGATGGCGCTGATCCTCGGCACCGTGGTGCTGTTCAAAATGAAAAAACAGCGTTACGCCTGGGTGACCATAGTGCCGACCGTTTGGCTGTTCATCACCTCGATGACCGCCGGCTGGCAAAAAATCTTCCATGAAAAGCCGAGCATCGGCTTCCTGGCGCAGGCGAAGAAATTCTCCGCCGGCATTGAGCAAGGCACGCTGATCGCCCCGGCCAAAACGCTGAAAGATATGGAAACCATCGTGTTCAGCAACCAGATCAACGCCGCGCTGTGCGGGTTCTTTATGCTGGTGGCGGTCACCATGCTGATTTCCGCCTTCTTCGTGATCCGCCGCGCGCTCAACTCGGCTCAGCCGACGGCGCATGAGGTCGATATCGCCCTGCGCGAGGAGGCGGGCCGCACTTGAGGCTAACGGCCAAAAACGTCAAGGGCGCCGCGGCGCCCTTTTTCATGGTTTTTACTTCACCACCGCCATCTGTTCGCGCAGCGCCGCCCTGGCCTTGGCGCGTTTCGACCACATTGCGGTGACGATCGGCACCAGGATCGAGGTGACGATCACCGAGGTGGCCACCAGCGCGGTGGCGGCCGGCGCCACCGGTTTGAACTGCGGCACCATCTCGGCGATCAATACCGGGGTCGCGACCGCGGCGCCGGCGGAGCTGGAGGCGGCCACCCCGGCCGTGCCGTCACCGCCGCCGATCAGCCGGTCGGCGATGATCAGCGGAACGCCGGTGATGACGATCACCGCCACGCCCAGCAGTACGCCCAGCAGCCCGGTCTGCGCGATCACCGTCAGATCGATGGTGTTGCCCAGCGCGAAGGCGAAGAACGGGATCAGCGTCTGCACCGCTTTGCCGAAGAACTCGCGCAGCTCCGGATCCAGGTTGCCCAGAGCGAAACCGACCAGGAACGGCAGCACCGCGCCGACAAACACGTGCGGCTCGAACGAGGCGATGCCGGCGGTGCCGAGAATGATCATGGTCATCAGCGGGCCGGACTCCAGCGACATCAGCACAAAGGCGCCCGCCTCCTCCTTACTGCCGTACTGCTGCATGATTGAGGCGTACAGGCCGCCATTGGTCATGTCCATCGCCGCCACCAGCGCCAGCGTCGACAGTCCGGCGAAGAAACCGACCTCGACGCCGTTTTCCGGCATCACCCGCGACGCCACCGCCGCCACCAGCCAGGCGACGGCGATTTTAGTCACCACCAGCGTGCCGGACTTGCGCAACACCGTGCCGGTCGCGCTCAGCTTGATCGACGCGCCCATACAGAAGAACCACACCGCCAGGATCGGCACCGTGCCGCCGATCAAACCGTTGGTGAAAGAGCCGAAATACTTGCCGGCCCCCGGCGCAAAGGTGTGGCACACCGCGCCAATGAACAGCGGCACCAGCATCATGCCGCCAGGGATCTTGTCTATCGCACGTTTAATCTGCATCACTCATTCCACCCTGATAATGAATTGGTTAACGCAACGCATCGCCGACAGCCGCCGTCCCGGGCGTGCAAACATCGTGATGATTTGGTCACTTAAGCTAACTGTTCATCATGTGAATAAAAGTGATCGAACACGTAAAATTAAAACAATGTTTTAATTTTAAAGATTCATTGTTTTGAAAGTGTTTATCGGCGCACAAAAAAGGCGGCACATGGCCGCCCTATGGGGTTCGCAGCGATCAGCTCAGCAGCTGAGTGCCAAAAGCGCCCTGCCAGTCCTGCTCAAATTTCTCCACCGCGGCCTGCACCGCCGGCGCCGCCAGGAACTGTTCCGCCACCTCCACCGGCAGCGTGATGGCCTGACAGCCCGCCAGCAGACACTCCAGCGCCTGACGCGGGGTTTTGAAGCTGGCCGCCAGCACCCGGGCGTTGGGCGCATGCAGGCTCAACAGCTGCTGCAGCTCGTGCACCATTTCGATACCGTCGCCGCCCTGCGCGTCGAGACGATTGACGTAAGGCGCCACGTACTCCGCCCCCGCCAGCGCCGCCAGCAGCCCCTGACCGGCGCCGTAGACCGCGGTGCCCAGCGTGGGGATCGACATCGCCTTGAGCTTCTTGATCGCCGCCAATCCTTCGGCGGTCGCCGGGATTTTGACCACCAGCCCCGGCACGCGCTGGCTCAGCAGCGCGGCCTCGGCCACCATGCGTTCCGCGTCGCTGGCCATTACCTGGGCGAACAGCTTGCCGGTGCCGCCCAGGGCGTCGCGCAGCGCGGGCAGCACTTCCCAAATCGGCTTGCCCTCTTTCGCCACAATGCTCGGGTTGGTGGTTACGCCATGCAGCGGCAAAATGCGCGCCAGGCGTTTTACCGCGCTCACGTCGGCGGTATCGAGATAAAGCTCCATCACGGACTCCTGTGTCAGGTTATGTGGGCGGATTCAAACTCTGGTCATCATAGGGTAAAAACCCCGTCAACCTTTGACCAAAATCAATTCAACTTTCATTCGAAATGCCTTTAATGGCGAAAGATTCAGCAACGCGATACGGGTGAACGATGATTTTCAATCTGCAACGCTATTCAACCCATGATGGGCCGGGCATTCGCAGCGTGGTGTTTCTGAAGGGCTGCCCGCTCGCCTGTCGCTGGTGCCAAAACCCGGAAAGCCGTTCGCGCCGAGCGGAGCTGCTGTACGATCCGCGGCTGTGCCTCAGCGGCTGCGCGCTGTGCGCCGAACGCTGTCCGCAAGGCATTCGGCGAACGAACGGCCAACCGCAGCTGCGGCGCGAACGCCTCAGCGCAGCAGACTACGCCGCCCTGGCGGACTGCTGCCCCAGCGGCGCGCTGAGCCTGTGCGGCAGCGCAGTCAACCTCGACGATATCATGGCCGAGGTGCTGCGGGATAAGCCTTTCTACCTGCGCAGCGGCGGTGGCCTGACGCTGTCCGGCGGCGAGCCCTTCCTGCAGCCGGACGTGGCGGCCGCGCTGCTGCGCCGCAGCCGCGAAGCCGGCATTCATACCGCCGTGGGATCCTGCCTGCATATCCCCTGGTCTTATATCGCGCCGGCGCTGCCCTGGCTTGACCTGCTGCTGGCCGACCTGAAACATACCGACCCGGCGCGTTTTCGCCAGTGGACCGGCGGCTCGGCGCGGCGGGTCATGGACAACTTTCGCCGGCTGGCGGCCGAGAGCGTGCGGATGACGGTGCGCGTGCCCTTGATCCCTGACTTCAACGCCGACCCTCAATCGATCCGCTCGATTGTCGACTTCGCCGCCGACCAGATCGGCGTGAAAGAAATCCACTTTTTGCCTTATCACACCTTGGGCATCCACAAATATCAGCTGCTCGGCGAACCCTACCGCGCCGCGCGCGCCCCGCTGGACGCGCCCGAACTGCTGGCCTATGCCGAGCACTACGCCGGCGCCAAGGGCCTGACCGCCATTTTACGAGGATAACGCCATGACCACGTTGGATTTGACTACCCTGACCGAACGCATTCGCGCGCATAAAAACGCGCTGATCCACATCGTCAAACCGCCGGTATGCACCGAACGGGCACAGCACTATACCGAGGTTTACCAGCGGCATCAGGACAAGCCGCTGCCGGTGCGCCGGGCGCTGGCGCTGGCCAATCACCTGGCGAAACGCCAGATTTGGATCGCCAACGATGAGCTGATCGTCGGCAATCAGGCCAGCGAACTGCGCGCCGCGCCGATCTTCCCGGAATATACCGTCAGCTGGATTGAGGACGAGATCGACCGCCTGGCCGATCGTCCCGGCGCCGGCTTCAGGGTCAGCGAGGAAAACAAGGCGGTGTTGCGGCGGATTTGCCCCTGGTGGCGCGGCCAGACGGTGCAGGACCGCTGCTATGGCATGTTCAGCGACGAGCAACAGGCGCTGCTGGCCAGCGGCATCATTAAAGCGGAAGGCAACATGACTTCCGGCGACGCCCACCTGGCGGTCAACTTCCCGCGGCTGCTGGAGCAAGGTCTCGACGGCCTGCGCGACCAGGTGAAGGAACGGTGCGGCCGCCTGCGCCTGACCGACTGGCAGGACCTGCACCAAGAGCAGTTTCTTCAGGCCATCGACATCGTGCTGGCGGCGCTGAGCGAACATATTCTGCGCTTTGCGCACTTGGCGCGCGAGATGGCGCAGCACGAAGCCCGCGGCTGGCGGCGTGCCGAGCTGCTGACCATCGCGGAAAGCTGCGAGTTGATTGCGCACCGGCCGCCGCACAGCTTCCGGCAGGCGCTGCAGCTGTGCTATTTCATCCAGCTGATGCTGCAGATCGAGTCCAACGGCCATTCGGTGTCGTTCGGCCGCCTCGACCAATATCTGTATCCCTGGTATCGCCGCGACGTGGAGCTGGAGCAAACCCTGCCGCGCGAAGACGCCATCGAGCTGCTGCACGGCTGCTGGCTGAAGCTGCTCGAGGTCAACAAAATCCGTTCCGGTTCGCACTCCAAGGCCTCGGCCGGCAGCCCGCTGTACCAGAACGTCACCATCGGCGGGCAGCGGCTGGTGAACGGCCGCCCCGTCGATGCGGTCAATCCCCTGTCTTACGCCATTCTCGAGTCCTGCGGGCGCCTGCGTTCCACTCAGCCTAACCTCAGCGTGCGCTATCACGCCGGCATGAGCGGCGACTTCCTCGACGCCTGCGTGCAGGTGATCCGCTGCGGCTTCGGCATGCCGGCGTTCAACAACGACGAAATCGTCATCCCCGAATTTATCAAGCTGGGCGTCGAAGCGCAGGACGCCTACGACTATGCCGCCATCGGCTGCATCGAGACCGCGGTCGGCGGCAAATGGGGCTACCGCTGCACCGGCATGAGCTTCATCAACTTCGCCCGGGTGCTGCTGGCGGCGCTGGAACAGGGGCGCGACGCCACCTCCGGCAAAATTTTCCTGCCGCAGGAGCAGGCGTTGTCCAGAGGCAATTTCAGCGACTTCGGGCAGGTGATGGACGCCTGGGACCGACAGATCCGTTACTACACCCGCAAATCAGTCGAGATTGAGTGCGTGGTTGACAGCGTGCTGGAGGAGAACGCGCCGGATATCCTCTGCTCGGCGCTGGTGGACGACTGCATAGAACGCGGCAAAAGCATCAAGCAAGGCGGCGCCAAATACGACTGGGTATCGGGCCTGCAGGTCGGCATCGCCAACCTGGGCAACGGCCTGGCGGCGGTGCGCAGGCTGGTGTTCGAGCAGGGCGTCATCGGCCAGCAACAGCTGGCGGCGGCGCTGGCGAACGATTTTGACGGGCTGGACGGCGAGCGGCTGCGGCTGCGCTTGCTCAACGCCGCGCCCAAATACGGCAACGACGTGGACGAGGTCGACCAACTGCTGGTGCGCGCCTACCGGACTTACATCGAAGAACTGAAGCAGTACCGCAACACCCGCTTCGGCCGGGGGCCGATCGGCGGCGGCTACTATGCCGGCACCTCCTCCATCTCGGCCAACGTGCCGTTCGGCGCGGCCACCCTGGCCACCCCGGACGGCCGCAAGGCGCACGCCCCGCTGGCGGAGGGCGCCAGCCCGGCCTCCGGCACCGACCATCTCGGCCCGACGGCGGTCTTCAACTCGCTGGCCAAGCTGCCGACCGCCGCGATCCTCGGCGGCGTGCTGCTCAATCAGAAGCTGAACCCCGCCACGCTGGACAACCCGCGCGATCGCGAGAAGCTGATGCTGATGTTGCGCACCTTCTTCGAGTCCTATCGCGGGTGGCACGTGCAGTACAATATCGTGTCGCGGGAAACGCTGCTGGCGGCCAGGCAACATCCTGACCAGTATCGTGATTTAGTGGTTCGGGTCGCTGGATATTCCGCGTTCTTTACCGCATTATCCCCTGACGCACAGGATGATATTATTGCGCGAACAGAACATACTATTTAAACAATGAATATTAGCGGCCGCGCATTGGCGGCCGCATCATCAGGCCGATATGAATTCAAGACAACAGACCATTTTGCAGCTGGTTAACGATCGCCGGCGGATCAGCGTCAACGAACTGGCGCGCGCCTCCGGCGTTTCCGAGGTGACCATTCGTCAGGATCTCAACCTGCTCGAGAAACGCAGCTATTTGAAGCGGGTGCACGGTTCCGCCGTGGCGCTGGAAAGCGACGACGTCGACGCCCGCATGATGTCCAACTTCACCCTCAAGCAGCATCTGGCGCAGTACGCCGCTTCGCAGGTCAACGACGGCGAAACCGTGTTTATCGAAAGCGGCAGCGCCAACGCCCTGCTGGCCCGTTATATCGCCGAACGCAAACGCATCACGCTGATCACCGTCAGCCATTACATCGCCAACCTGCTGAAGGAAACCGACTGCGAGGTGATAGTGCTGGGCGGCATGTATCAGAAAAAAAGCGAGACCGTGGTCGGCCCGTTAACGCGGCTGTGCATTCAGCAGGTGCATTTCAACAAGGCGTTTATCGGCATTGACGGCTACCACGCCGAAACCGGCTTTACCGGCCGCGATATGATGCGCGCCGACGTGGTCGGCGCGGTGCTGGCGAAGGGCGTGGAAAATATCGTATTGACCGACTCCAGCAAGTTTGGCCAGATCCAGGCCAACCCGCTGGCGCAGCCGGGGCAGATCAGCCGGGTGATCACCGATTCCCGCCTGCCGCTGGAGTATCAGCACCAGCTGAAACGCCAGGGCGTGCAGCTGGATATGGTGAAAGAGTAGCCGTTACTGGCCGTAATAGGCGTGTTCGCCGTGCTTGCGCAGGTAATGCTTGTCCAGCAGCGTTTGCTGCATGTTCGCCAGCGCAGGCGCCAGTTGCCGGGAAAATATCCCCATATAGGCAACTTCTTCCAGCACCACCGCATTGTGCACCGCGTGGTCCGCATCCGGCCCCCAGGCGAAAGGCCCGTGGGAATGCACCAGCACCGCCGGCACGCTGGCCGGATCCAGGCCGCGTTGCGCAAAGGTTTCGACGATCACCCGCCCGGTTTGCCATTCATAGCGTCCGTTGATTTCGTCATCGCTCATCGGCCGCGTGCAGGGAATGTCGCCGTAGAAATAGTCGGCGTGGGTGGTGCCCCAGGCGGGAATGTCCAGCCCGGCCTGCGCCCAGATGGTGGCGTGGCGCGAATGGGTATGCACGATGCCGCCCGCACCGCTGAACGCCAGGTAGAGCGCGCGGTGGGTATCGCTGTCCGACGAGGGTTTCTTCTCGCCCTCCACCACCTTGCCGCTCTCCAGCTCCACCACCACCATATCGTTGCGGGTCATCGCCTCATAGGCCACGCCCGACGGCTTGATGACCATCAGCCCCTGCCGACGATCGACGGCGCTGACGTTGCCCCAGGTGAAGGTCACCAGATGGTGGCGCGGCAGCGCCAGATTGGCTTCCAGCACCTGTTGTTTAAGATCGTTGAGCATTTGCCTGGTCCCGTTGAAAAACTGTCCGGGAACAATTGTCGACAGGCCGACGGCTGGGCGGTATGGGTTAAATCGCTGAAGACCGCGTTACCTTCTGCTGACTGCGACAGTTTGGCCGGCCGGCGGATTTTAAGACAATTTACCTGTTTATCCGCGCATAGCGGCTTATACTGAATTTGGGCATATTTTTGGCCGTAACTTTTTAATTATTCGGCCTTTAACAAAAAATGCCATTTTTTATATCAATACTGTATGGGAGCCAACAGCAGGCCCGTTTTATGGTTAACGCCTATACTTATAGGGCACTTCCATATAGCCACTGCTAAGGAGAAGTCATTATGATGATTATCAATAAACGTTTCGCCACCGCCGCTCTGGCATTGACCCTGGCGTTTTCACTCAGCGCATGTTCCAACATGTCCAAGCGTGACCGTAACACCGCGATCGGTGCCGGCGCCGGGGCAGTCGGCGGCGCAGTGCTGACCGACGGCAGCGCATTGGGCACCCTGGGTGGGGCCGCCGTTGGGGGTATCATTGGTCATCAGGTGGGTAAATAACCTTACCGGCTAATTTAAAATACCTCTGCCGACAGGCTGGCAAAAGCGCTCGCGCTTTGACGCATTAACCATAATAAAGATTATTTCAGGTCTGTTTTTCATTGAGTCTATGGCTTTTCGCCGTTACGGGTCTCGGCCCGGCAGCTATTACCCTTAAGCCATGCCGCAGCGTTGCACCGCGGCATGGCGCTCCGCCTTAACCGCCCGCCAGCTTGACCTTCATGCCCTTGGCTTCCAGCAGCTGTTTCAGCAGGTCGCGCTTATCGCCCTGGATTTCGATCACGCCATCCTTGACCGAACCGCCGCAGCCGCACTTCTTTTTCAGCTCGGCCGCCAGCTTGTCCAGCGCCGCGTCATCCAGATCCACGCCGGTGATCAGGCATACGCCCTTGCCCTTGCGCCCGCTGGTCTGGCGCTGAAGGCGCACGATGCCGTCGCCCTTGGCGCGCTGCGGCTTGGCCTCTTCCTGTTTGATGCGCCCGCTGTCGGTGGAGTACACCAGGCGGCTGTTGTCGTCGTTCATCGGCTTTCCCCTCAGGCCAGTGACGTGCGGATGGCGCGCAGCGTGGCGGCCGGATCGGCGGATTGGGTGATCGGGCGGCCGATCACCATGTAATCAACGCCGGCGGCCTGCGCCTGCACCGGCGTCATGATGCGGCGCTGATCGCCGGCGGCGCTGCCTTCAGGACGAATGCCCGGCGTCACCAGCTGGAATTGCTGACCACAGGCCGCCTTCAGCCGCTGCGCTTCGTGGGCGGAACACACCACGCCATCCAGACCGCAGTCTCGGGTCAGGCGCGCCAGCCGTTCGGCGTGTTCCGCCGGGCTGACGTCGATGCCGATGCCGCGCAGATCCTCCGCCTCCATGCTGGTCAATACGGTCACGGCTATCAGCAATGGCGCAGCAGAGCCATACGGCAGCAGCGCCTGTTTGGCGGCGGTCATCATGCGCGCACCGCCGCTGGCGTGGACGTTGACCATCCAAACGCCCAGCTCAGCCGCCGCGGCCACCGCGTGCGCGGTGGTGTTGGGAATATCGTGAAACTTCAGATCGAGGAATACCTCGAAACCGCGCGCGTGCAGATCACGCACCAGCTGCGGCCCAAACAGGGTGAACATCTCTTTGCCCACTTTTAACCGGCAGTCCTGCGGATCGATACGGTCGGCGAACGCCAGCGCGGCGTCCCGGTCGGCGTAATCCAGCGCGACGACGATCGGAGATGATTTTAAGTCATTGTTATTAATGTTATTTTCAGACTTCATTTCTTCTACCTTCTATAAAATGGACATAATCAGGGTATAACCCGCCAAACTGACCGCCGCATTCTACATGCCGGCCGGCAGAAATCCCAGCCGCAGCACGCCAGGCGATTAAGTAATGTTAATCCCGGTCTGAGTCATCGAACGTCAGCGAAGGCGCGATGGCGATAACCCAACCAACGTAAAGCGTCGTAAAGACGTGTAAATACTCGATCAGATATTTTGAATGAGATTATCAGCATTATCAGATTTTAAAGCTGCGCAGATGCTTTATTATTCATCACATCGGAAGCGAACGGCTTCCCTCCTAAATGAATAGACTGGAGTCACCCATGAAAAGCATCAAATATTTTGCGGCCGCAACGGCCATCGCCCTGAGCTCTTTCGCCACCCTGGCCGCTGAGCCGGTTAACCTGCAGCAGGCCGACGGCCTGACCGCCGCCGGCGTCGTGTCCGCCGGCCATGCGACCACCCTCAGCGGCCTTGAAGCCAAACTGGCCGCCAAAGCCGACGCGCAAGGCGCCAGCAGCTATCGCATCGTCTCTGCAGGCGGCAACAACATGCTGAGCGGCACCGCGGTTATTTACAAATAAGTTCCCCCTGGTACAGGGCCCGGCACGCCGGGCCCTGCCTGTATTTCTCGCCGCCGATCGCTCAATCCTCCCCCGCCAAAATGTTACATGAATATTAAATTTTTATTACACACTAGACACCCGGTCGCCGGTGGCTTAGCTTGAAGGCATCTTCCCGCAGAAAGGCTTTCAAAATGAGCGAGATATCTACACTAACCATTAAAATTCCTCTGGAACTTAAAGAGAAAATCCGCGCCGCCGCCGCCGACAACGAATTCTCGCTGAGCGCCGAAGTGTGCCAACGGCTGGAAAACAGCTTCGCCGCGCCGAGCAAAGCGGCCAAGAAGCCGGCCGAGCTGCAGCATGACGAGATTGATAATCAGGGTATCGAAGAGCAGAACGAGCAGCCGCTGAGCCAAAAGGAGCTGAAGAAACTGCGTCAGCTGTTGAAGAGCGGCGCCAAGGGCGGCAAGAAGAAGTAATAAAACGCGAACATAATAACGGGGCGAATCTTCGCCCCTTTTTATTGGTTATCGATCGCTACTGCCCGTCCAGGCCGCGGATCGGTTTAACCGATGACCAGGCCCGGCATGACGGGCAATGCCAGTAAAGCGAATGGGCGGTAAAACCGCATTTGTGGCAGCGGTAACGCGGCTTGGTGCGGATCTGTTCGCCGACCATGTCGCGCAGCAGCAGCAGGCTCTCTTTTGCCCGGCCGTCTTCGGCGTCCGCCAGATGGTAATCCATCAGCCGGTAGAATACGCGCATGGTAGGATGGCGCTGCAGCTGACGGTTGATGTACACCTGCACCACGTCGCGCCCCTCATGCTGTTCGATAATCTCCGCCAGCATCAGCTCGGCGGTGGCGCCGGTGTTTTCCTCCACGCAACGCTTGAGGAAGTCGGCCCAATCCTGCTGCTGATTCGGCAGGTGCTGGTAGCACTCGTGCAGCATCGGCAGGGTTTCGCTGACCAGTTCCTTATCCTGGCTCAGCACCCGCTGCAGCGATTCTATCGCCTTGCCATAGTCGTTTTGCGCCATGTATATGCGCCCGAACATGATCGACACGCGCGCGCACTGTTTATCCGCCGCGGCGGCGCGCTTCAACAGGCTCATCGCCTTGTCGAGATCGTCGCTGCCCATCGCCTGCAGCGCCAGCTCACAGTAAAAATGAGCGATCTCGACGCGTTGTTTCTCCTTGCCCAGCTTGACCAGCCGCTCGGCCACGTCGATCGCCTTCAGCCAGTCGCTGGTGGCCTGGTGGATCACCAACAGCTGCTGCAGCGCTGAAATGCGGAAATCTTCTTCGCCAATCAGTTGGCTGAACATATCCTCGGCGCGATCGTACAGGCCGGCGGCCATATAGTCGCGGCCCAGCTGCTGCACCGCCAACAGGCGTTGTTCGAAGGTGAGAGAAGCGCTTTCCATCAGCGCCTGATGGATGCGGATAGCGCGGTCGACTTCGCCGCGCGAACGGAACAGGTTACCCAACGTCAGGTGGGCCTCGACGGTATTGCTGTCCTCTTTCAACATGTCGAGGAACAGGTCGACCGCTTTGTCCTGCTGGTTGGAAAGCAGGAAGTTCACCCCGGCCACGTATTCGCGCGACAGGCGGTTAGCCTCCTGCTGTTTATCCTGCTGAGCACTTCTGCGCCCCATGTACCAACCGTACGCGGCAGCCACAGGCAGCAACAGAAACAGCAGTTCTAACATAGAGGATTATTCCTTGCTGACAACGGGCTGAGCCGCTGGCTCGGCAGGCTGTTCAAGCTGCAGCTCCAGCCTTTTGATTTTGCGTTCGGCGCGCCCCAGCGCAATGCGGGTGCGCAGATAGAACAGGCCGCAAATGATCCAGCCAAGGACAAAACCGGCGCCGAACAGCGCAGCCAGCAGGGTCGAAACGCGATAGTCGCCCTGCGCAATTAAGTAGTTAAAACTCACTACCTGATCGTTATGCGCGCCTAACGTGACGGAAATCACGAAGATCACCAGAACCAACAAAAAAATCAGCAAATATTTCACATTCTTTCCCGCATGCCGAGTTAATCGGATGAACTATGCCAATACGTGGCGTCCCTAACCATTAAGTTAGCATTTCACATCGTGGCAGGGAAACCCTGCGGCACGATAAAACCACATATCTGCCGGCATATTCGGCAGTAAACGACGCTGCCGCGCAAATTAATGAGAAAGCTTCTCAAAATAGCGGATTTATAACGATATGGGGGCGGCGGAGCGAATTGCAATGGCGGCCAAATGTAAGCGGTTAATGCGGCGCCGTTTCGGCGCCGCAGATAAGTGACGCAGTCACAAAATCGTTACTTCTCCGGCTTGCGCGCCGCAATTTCCTGCTGTTCCTGCGGCGGCGGCGCCAATGGCCCGAACCAGCGCTGCGCCAGCCAACAGGCGACGGTGACCAACAGCCAGCTGATCAGCGTCGCCATCGCCAGATCGCGTGGCCAGTGCATGCCCAGCAACAGGCGGCTGCCCATGACGCCGGCCGCCCACAGCATCAGCAGCGCCACGGTTTTATAATGGCGGCGCGGCCACAGCAGCCCCACCCCCAGCAGCGCCCAGGTGGCGGCGAACATCGTATGCCCCGACGGGAAAGCGAAGCCGGTTTCAAACTGCCAGTGCTTGCGCAGCCAGCTCGGCACCAGCGGCTGATCCTGCAGCTGCTCGCCCACCAGCGCGCTGCGCTCCTTGCGGTGCAGCGAATAGAAGTATTTTCCGTCCACGCCGTGATTCTGCTCCAGCCACACCACGAACGGCCGCGGCTCCTGCACCCGATCCTTTATCAGCGATTTGACGCCCTGGCCGATCAATACCGCGGCGGAAAGCAAAATCACCAGGCCGATGGCCGCCTTGAGACGAAAGCGCAGGCACCACAGAAACCAGGCGCTGAGAATGACGCTGGTGAGAACGCCCCAGGGCGAAGTGACGGTTTCCGTGACCCAGTAAAGCCCCCTGAGCAGCCGTTCATTGCCGCCCGGCTGCCATTGCCAGCCGGACACCCACACCGCCAGGGGCATCAACAGCAGCAGCAGAGCGCCGCCCGCGGTGCGTTTCGCTATCTCATACATTCCATTTTTCCTCTGCGTGAATCAGGCTGCAGTGTAACAATGTTGCAATATCGATAACACGCGAAAAATTAAACAGATAAGCAACCTATTGCAATAATAGCCGGCGTTAATACGCCATCTGCTGCTTTGCTGAGCACCGCCGGGCAAGAAGTTGTGGCAAAATAGCCGATAATTAACGAAATAGAGATCGGCGTAGCACGTTTTAGTACTGGTCAGTTCGCTGCACCGGACGTAGGATGCGCAACAATGATTGAATCGGATGCGTTTGTGGAGAGTGACATGCAGCTTAAACGGGTGGCAGAGGCTAAACTGCCGACACCTTGGGGCGACTTCCTGATGGTAGGATTCGAAGAATTGGCGACCGGTCACGACCATCTGGCGTTGGTTTTTGGTGATATTTCTGGCGAAACGCCGGTGCTCGCGCGCGTGCATTCCGAGTGTCTGACCGGTGACGCGTTGTTCAGCCTGCGCTGCGACTGCGGCTTCCAGCTGGAAGCCGCGCTGGAGCACATCGCCGAAGAAGGCCGCGGCATTCTGCTCTACCACCGTCAGGAAGGCCGCAATATCGGCCTGCTGAACAAGATCCGCGCCTATGCCCTGCAGGACAAGGGCGCCGATACCGTGGAAGCCAACCACCAGCTCGGCTTCGCCGCCGACGAACGCGACTTCACCCTGTGCGCCGACATGTTCAAGCTGCTGGGCGTAGACGCGGTGCGTTTGCTGACCAACAACCCGAAAAAGGTTGAGATCCTGACCGAGGCCGGCATCAACATCACCGAGCGCGTGCCGTTGATCGTCGGGCGCAACCCGAAGAACGAGCGTTATCTGGCCACCAAGGCCGCCAAAATGGGTCACCTGCTGGACCAGAAATAACACCGCCGCGGCGGAAACAATCAGGGCGCCTTGCGGCGCCCTTTTTATTGCTTACAGCATTTTCCTGATCACGTAGTGCAGGATGCCGTCGTTCTCGTAGTAAACCAGCTCATTGCCGGTGTCGATGCGGCAGCGGGTGTTGACCACTTCCTGTCGGCCGTCGGCGTAGGTGATGTGCACCGGCACCGTCTGGCCCGGCTGCAGCGTTTGCAGCCCGCTGACGCTGATCCGCTCGTCGCCGCTCAGGCCCAGCGTTTTACGCGTGACGCCCTGCGGGAACTCCAGCGGCAGAATGCCCATGCCGATCAGGTTGGAGCGGTGAATACGTTCGAACGATTCGGCGATCACCACCCGCACCCCCAGCAAGCGCGGCCCCTTCGCCGCCCAGTCGCGGCTGGAGCCGGAGCCGTACTCTTTGCCGGCGATCACCGCCAGCGGCACCTTTTCCTGCTGGTACCGCATGGCGGCGTCATAAATCGACAGCGGGGCCTGCGACGGGATGTGGCGGGTATAACCGCCCTCAACGCCCGGCACCATTTCGTTGCGGATGCGGATATTGGCGAAGGTGCCGCGCATCATCACTTCATGGTTGCCGCGCCGCGAGCCGTAGGAGTTGAAGTCCTGCGGCGCCACGCCGTGCTCGCTGAGATAGCGCCCCGCCGGGCTGTCGTTCTTGATGTTCCCCGCCGGCGAGATGTGGTCGGTGGTCACCGAGTCTGCCAGGATGGCCAGAATGCGCGCGTCCTTGATGTCCCGCACCGGATCCGGCTGCACTTTCATGGTGCTGAAGAACGGCGGATGACGAATGTAGGTGGAGTCATCCTGCCACTGATAGGTCGCCGAACCGGTCACCTGGATAGACTGCCAGTTGGCGTCGCCATCGAACACCTCGCCATATTCCTTGTGGAACATCTCGGTGCGCACCTCTTCCACCGCCTGAGCGATGTCCTTGCTGCTCGGCCAGATATCTTTCAGGAACACCGGCTGACCGTCGTTACCCTCGCCCAGCGGCTCCGCGGTGAGGTCTATCTTCATGCTGCCCGCCAGCGCGTAGGCCACCACCAGCGGCGGCGAGGCCAGCCAGTTGGTTTTCACCAGCGGATGGATGCGGCCTTCGAAGTTACGGTTGCCGGACAACACCGCGCCCACGGTCAGATCGCCCTCTTTAATCGCCTGTTCGATCGGATCCGGCAGCGGCCCGGAGTTACCGATACAGGTGGTGCAGCCGTAACCCACCAGGTTAAAGCCGAGCTCTTCCAGATAGGCCGTCAGTTTGGCGCTGTCGAAATAGTCGGTTACCACCTTGGAACCCGGCGCCAGCGAGGTTTTGACCCATGGCTTGGTGCGCAGGCCCTTTTTGACCGCGTTTTTCGCCAGCAGCCCGGCCGCCATCATTACGCTCGGGTTGGAGGTGTTGGTACAAGAGGTGATGGCGGCAATCACGACCGCGCCGTTGTGCAACTCATGCTGCCGGCCATCCAGGGTAAAGGTTTTGCTTTCGGCCTTGGCCTGCTGGCCGCCGATGTCCAGCTCGGTCGCCGCCTGGAACGCCTGCGGCACATTTGGCAGCGCCACGCGATCCTGCGGGCGTTTCGGGCCCGCCAGGCTGGCTTCCACCGTCGACATATCCAACGCCAGCGAGCTGGTAAACACCGGTTCGTCGCCCGGGTTGCGCCACATGCCCTGCGCCTTGGCGTAGGCTTCCACCAGCGCGATTTGCTCTTCGCTGCGGCCGCTGAGCTTCATATAGCCCAGGGTGACGTCATCCACCGGGAAGAAGCCGCAGGTAGCGCCGAACTCCGGCGACATGTTGGCGATGGTCGCCCGGTCCGCCAGCGGCAGATCGGCCAGGCCGTCGCCGTAGAATTCGACAAACTTGCCGACGACCCCGTGCTTGCGCAGCATTTGGGTGACGGTCAACACCAGGTCGGTGGCGGTGATGCCTTCGCTGAGCTTGCCGGTCAGCTTGAAGCCGACCACGTCGGGGATCAGCATCGACACCGGCTGGCCCAGCATCGCCGCTTCGGCTTCGATGCCGCCCACGCCCCAGCCGAGAATGCCCAGGCCGTTGATCATGGTGGTATGGGAGTCGGTGCCCACCAAGGTATCCGGATAGGCGATGCGTCGGCCGCTTTCGTCGCTGTGCCAGACGGTCTGGCCGAGGTATTCCAGGTTCACCTGGTGGCAGATGCCGGTACCCGGCGGCACCACGCGGAAGCGGTTGAAGGCTTTTTGCCCCCAGCGCAGGAAGGTGTAACGTTCATGATTGCGCTGCATTTCGATGCGCACGTTTTCTTCAAAGGCGTCGTCGTCGCCGAACTCGTCGACGGTGACCGAGTGGTCAATCACCAGATCCACCGGCGACAACGGATTCACCTGGTCGACGTTGCCGCCGAGGCGCTGCACCGCTTCGCGCATCGCCGCCAGATCCACCACCGCCGGCACGCCGGTAAAGTCCTGCATCAGTACGCGCGCCGGGCGGTAGGCAATCTCGCGGTCGGCATGGCCGCTTTGCAGCCAACCGACGATGGCTTTCAGGTCGTCAACCTGCACGGTGTCGCCATCCACATGGCGCAGCAGGTTTTCCAACAGCACTTTCATTGATTTGGGCAGCCGGTCGATATCCCCCAACTGCTTCGCCGCCAGCGGCAAGCTGTAATAGTAATACTCGCTATTCAGCGCAACCAGCTTATCCATACTCGCTTCACTAAGATCGGACGACATAGCTCCTCCATTTCTTATTATGACTAAAACAGGGTAATCACTGAGGTCTTGTTTAAAGATACCACAAAGAGGCATTAACGTTTTGATAACAACACGTTTTGATCAGAACGATAGGTGGAAACAATCAGGGACGGGGAAGTTGCTGTCTGGCCAAAGGGTTAGATTCAACGCGGGCCGTCGGCACAAAAAGCGGCAAGGATGATTGCTCGCGTCCGCCGTCATCAAACCGCTCGCTTTAGCTGCGCGCCAGAGAACGCTGTATCCGCCGGATGAGGACCATTAAAATAAGGGCGATAACGGCGGACACACCCAATTTAATGAGGATGACGGCGGTATCGTAGTTGTTCATTGACACTTCACCGTCACCGCTGATTTCTATGTTATTGGATACGAAACCGTTGCAAACGCCATCGGGGAGGAAGAACAACAGAAGGAGGGTTAACCATAAAAACAAGACGATCCACAGGCTCTTTTTGCGGTACCGGGGTCGGCTCGGAAGTGAGAGCGTTCAGAATTTCTAACACTCCCTCGGAAGTGTCTAAATCACGCTCGACGACTCAGATCATTTCTTAATCACGCGTCTAGCGATAGCCATCAGGATGACAGTTACAATCAGCATGTAAACCAGTACAACAGTCAGGAACGCCGGATCAAACTCTCCATCGCTCATTGCCCAGTTGGCGGAGTTCATCCAATCCCCTATCTGATTCACTGTTGTATCCACCAGCCACTTCAGAGGCGATATCTTGTTGAGGATGAAAAACGATGCAACGAAGCACACAACAAACAGCATTAAATTCTTAAACATCACATGCCTCATAATTTGCCGTGCCTGTCACATCTACCCGACCATAAGCCAATATTCCTTTTCGTGAGCCAGGTATCTTGAACTTTTTACGTTGGATGATTGCCTGCCGGAATCGATTGAAGTCAGGAATGTTGAAGAAAGTAATGCAGCCATGCGACTCACCTTTTCCGTCTGGCCCCAACGGATGAATGCGAAAACCACCGCGATCTTTACCGTTCACCCACAGACTATCCGTTAGCGTTTGGAAGTTGTACAGCCCAAACCAGCTATTGTGATTTGTACCATTCCATAGATCCTTACCGAGAGCCTCTAGCCGATTACGCATACTGCCTAATGGGCGATCCACAATCCAGTACTGGCCAGGCGGTAACGCCGCCTTTTCTCTGAATGAGCAATCTGGACGGTTTAGCATACTCGGCTTACCGGAGAATACTGGGAAGGCGCTTACGCCATACACGTGAAGCGTTAGCACACGGCGATCTGACGAAGCAGTGTTGTAGTCGAGCCTGCATATCTGCATAACATTGGATTTCCCTATTCAATTTGTTTGGCCGCTCTGGAGTATGCCTGGCTGCAAACGTATTGAAAACAAGGGAAGTGTTTTTCAGGATGATCCTGAGAAACGTCAGAACTAACCGATTTCTGCCCCAAACGAAAACAGGAGAGGTTTGCCCTCTCCCGTGTTGTGAGCGGATAGCGATTTACCGGCTTACTTGCTCGGCAGCTTGATGTCCTTGAACATCAGTTCGATCTCTTCGTTGGAGCGCAACGCCACGGCGTTGTCGACCACGTCGCGCGTCAGGTGCGGAGCGAAACGCTGGATGAAATCATACATGTAGCTGCGCAGGAAGGTGCTGCGGCGGAAACCGATCTTGGTGGTGCTGTAGGTAAAGATATCGCGCGCATCTACCGTTACCAGATCCGGATCCTGCACCGGGTCCACCGCCATGCTGGCGATGACCCCCACCCCCAACCCCAGGCGAACGTAGGTTTTAATCACGTCGGCGTCGGTGGCGGTGAAGACGATGCGCGGCGTCAGGCCGGCGCGGTTGAACGCGGTGTCCAGCTCCGAGCGGCCGGTAAAGCCGAAGGTATAGGTGACGATCGGGTAAGCGGCCAGCTCTTCAATGGTAATGTGACTTTTGCCGGCCAACGGATGATCGGGCTTCACTACCACCGCGCGATTCCAGTGGTAGCACGGCAGCATGATTAAATCGTCATACAGGTGCAGCGCTTCGGTGGCGATGGCGAAATCGGCGGTGCCTTTGGAAACCGCTTCGGCAATCTGCGTCGGCGAGCCCTGATGCATGTGCAGCGACACGCGCGGATAGCGCTCGATAAAGCCTTTGATCACGTTAGGCAAGGCGTAGCGCGCCTGGGTGTGCGTGGTGGCGACGTACAGCGAGCCCTTATCCGGGTAGGTGTGCTCGCCGGCGACGGCTTTGATCGCATCCACCTTGGACAGCACTTCGCGCGCAATGCGGATTATTTCCTGGCCAGCCGGGGTAACCTGGGTCAGGTGCTTGCCGCTGCGGGCAAAAATCTGGATGCCCAGCTCATCCTCCAGCATGCGCACCTGTTTACTGATGCCGGGTTGCGAGGTGTAAAGCCCTTCTGCCGTCGAGGAGACATTCAGGTTGTGGTTAACCACTTCCACGATGTAACGAAGCTGCTGCAATTTCATATCTTATACCATCCTAGGTTAAACACTGCGGCTTACCCGCAGCCAGGTATATCGGTGTCGCCCCGGTATGCTGAAAGTAACAAGCCTTAAACACAGTGTTTCACCCAGATGCTGAAGAAAACGCCGTCGTTAATAAGCTTTAATCATAAAAAAACTTTTTATATAACCACTATATCACGCCGCAGCTTCAAGTATAGATCCGCGTCACACTATGATAACGATTATTTTGCATTGCTATCAACGTGAAACCCAGCCCCCGGTGGACCAAAAGCAGCAAAGGATAGATCCCTTTTCGGAGTTTCTTCAACAAAAAACCAGCCCGGGGGCTGGTTTTCGATTGTTGCATTCAGGCTGCAAAGTTACTTTTTGCCTTCGACCCACTTGCCGTCCACGTAGAAAGCGGACCAGCCGGTGGCCTTGCCGTCCTTCTCCGAAGAGACGTATTGCTGCTTGGTCTTGCGGCTGAAGCGCACCATGGTTTTATTGCCTTCGGCATCCGCCACCGGCGCATCCGCCAGATAACGCAGCTTCTCCGGCAAGCGATCCTTGAAGCGGGCCAGCTCTTCCACCAGCGGCGCGCGGGTTTCGCGCGATTTAGGGAAGGTGTTGGCCGCCAGGAATACGCCGGCGGCGCCGTCGCGCAGCACAAAGTACGCGTCGGACTTCTCGCACGGCAGCTCCGGCAACGGCACCGGATCCTCCTTCGGCGGCGCAACGTCGCCGTTACGCAGGATCTTGCGGGTGTTTTTGCAGTTTTCGTTGGTGCAGCCCATGTACTTGCCGAAACGCCCCATTTTCAGGTGCATTTCAGAACCGCACTTGTCGCACTCGACCACCGGGCCGTCATAGCCTTTCAGGCGGAACTCGCCCTCTTCGATCTCGTAACCGTCACACGCCGGGTTGTTGCCGCAGACGTGCAGCTTGCGCTGGTTGTCTATCAGGTAGCTGTCCATCGCCGTGCCGCATTTCTGGCAGCGGCGACGGGCGCGCAACGCGTTGGTTTCCGCATCGTCGCCTTCGAGGATGTTGAGCACTTCCGCTTCCGGCACCAAGTTGATGGTGGTTTTGCAGCGCTCCTTCGGCGGCAGCGCATAGCCGGAACAGCCGAGGAACACGCCGGTGCTGGCGGTGCGAATGCCCATCTTGCGACCGCAGGTCGGGCAGTCGATGCTGGTCATCACCATCTGGTTCGGGCGCATGCCGCCCTCTTCGGGATCCTTTTCCGCCGTACCCAGCTGTTCGCTGAAGTCGACGAAGAACTCGTCCAGCACCGCTTTCCACTCGGCGTGGTTGTTCGCGACCTGATCCAGGCCGTCTTCCATGCGCGCGGTGAAATCGTAATTCATCAGCTCGCGGAAGTTTTCCTCCAGGCGGTCGGTAACGATTTCACCCATTTTCTCGGCGTAGAAACGGCGGCTTTCCACCCGCACATAGCCACGATCCTGGATGGTGGAAATGATCGACGCGTAGGTCGACGGGCGGCCGATGCCGCGTTTTTCCAACTCTTTCACCAGCGAAGCTTCGCTGTAACGCGCCGGCGGCTTGGTGAAGTGCTGGCTTGGGATCAGCTTTTGCAGTTCCAGCTCGCTGCCGACTTCAACAAACGGCAGCGTGCGGTCTTCATCGCCCTTGCGCAGCGCGGGCATCACCTTGGTCCAACCGTCGAAACGCAGCGTGCGGCCCTTGGCGCGCAGCTGGTAATCGCCGGCCTTGACCGACAGCGTTGTGGAATCGTACTGCGCCGGCGTCATCTGACAGGCGACGAACTGACGCCAGATCAGCTGATACAGCTTCTGCGCGTCCGCTTCCATATCTTTCAGTTGCTCGGCGAGCACGTTCACATCCGAAGGACGAATGGCTTCGTGCGCTTCCTGCGAGTTTTCCTTGCTGCTGTACTGATTCGGCGCTTTCGGCAGGTACTTGGCGCCGAAGTTGTCGCCGATGTAGCCACGCACCATGTTGAGCGCATCCTGGCTCAGGTTGGTGGAGTCGGTACGCATGTAGGTAATGTGGCCGGCTTCATACAGCCGCTGGGCCATCATCATGGTTTTCTTCACGCCGAAGCTCAGGCGGGTACTGGCGGCCTGTTGCAGCGTGGAGGTAATGAACGGCGCGCCCGGCTTGCTGCTGGTCGGTTTGTCTTCGCGATCCAGCACGGTATAGCGGGCTTTCTCCAGCAGCTTGACGGCGGCGTGGGTCTGCTCGCGATTAACCGGTTTGAACGGCTTGTCGTGGGCGTGCGTCACTTCCATCTGCAGCGCGGTATCGCCTTTCGCCAGCAGATCGGCGTGCAGCTCCCAGTATTCTTCCGGCACGAACGCCTTGATGTCGCGTTCGCGCTCCACCACCAGACGCACGGCCACCGACTGGACTCGCCCGGCGGACAGGCCACGGGCGATTTTTTTCCACAGCAGCGGAGAGACCATGTAACCCACTACGCGGTCCATAAAGCGGCGCGCCTGCTGTGCGTTGACGCGGTCGATGTTCAGCTCGCCCGGCTGTTTGAACGCCTGCTGGATCGCGTTTTTGGTGATTTCGTTAAACACCACGCGGCTAAAACGCTTGTCGTCCCCGCCGATCACTTCCCGCAGGTGCCAGGCGATGGCTTCCCCTTCGCGGTCAAGGTCGGTTGCGAGATAAATATGGTCGGCGTTTTCCGCTAACGATTTTAACTCGGCGACAACTTTTTCTTTGCCCGGCAGGATTTCGTAATGCGCTTTCCAGCCGTGATAAGGATCGACGCCCATACGATTGACCAGCGCCGTCTTCTCATCTTTTTTAACTTTCTTCTTGGCTTTGTCTTCGGATGAGTCAGCGCTCTTTTTGCTGGCTGAGCCACTGGTCGGCAAATCGCGGATATGACCGACGCTGGACTTCACCACGTAGTCATTGCCTAAGTATTTATTAATAGTTTTGGCTTTTGCCGGGGACTCAACTATTACGAGAGCTTTACCCATATTTACCTTTACCTAATTTATTTCTTCTAAAAAGAAGTCTTTTATCTCGCCGTGCCGCGGCAATTCGTGTCTCTTTTTTATATTGCGGCAGTCTGGCAAGAGATCAACAGGTTTTTTTCTTTTGGCTGACTGATTGCTCAACCTGAACGCAAGTTGTTGATCCTGCCCGCTATTCACCCATGCCCCAGAAGTATGGCCGGGTGAAACTCATTCATGGCGTAAACAAAACCTTCCACCCGACGCCGCAAAATCCCACACTGTACCTGATAAAAAGCGTCACGCAACCTAATTAGCACGGAAAGACGGATTTCGCCAACTGGCCGCTGACGCTGGCCATCCAGACGGCAAATAAACCTTAGTAGGTTTGCGGATAAATGCGAACCGGCGTTAGAATATGCACAGAATTTATGTTTGGAGTGTAATAAATGCGCACTAATACCTCACCCATCACTCGTGAAGCCCTGCTGGCGGAAGCAAATAACCTCATTCGTCAACATGAAGATTATCTGCACGGCATGCTCGCCACCGACGTTGAACAAAAAGGCAGCGTTTTAGTTTTCCGCGGCGAATTCTTTTTGGACGCGGATGGATTGCCTACCGCCAAAACCACCGCAGTATTTAATATGTTTAAACATTTGGCCCACCTGCTTTCCGAAAAATATCACCTGGTCGATGAGAAATAAAAAACGGGGGCGCCTGGCCCCCGCGGTCGGTTTAATCCGCGCTTAAAGCAGCGGCTTTTCCCCGCGCTGCCACCAGCGCAACAGCAGACGATCGACGCTCTCCGCCGCGCTGCCGGTGAAACGATCCATCAGGCGTTTGCGGCGCGCATAGCGCACGGCGATCACTTCATGGTTGTCCAGCTCGGCGATCAGCAGATCGTCGCTGGTGCCGATGGCGTCGACCAGCCCTTTCTCCTTGGCCTGGCTGCCGAACCAGTGCTCGCCGGTCGCCACGCTGTCGATATCCAGCGACGGGCGCTGCTGATGCACGAACTGCTTGAACAGTTCGTGGGTCTCGTTCAGGTCTTCGCGGAACTTCTCGCGCCCCTGCTCGGTGTTTTCGCCAAACAGCGTCAGCGTGCGCTTGAATTGCCCGGCGGTGTGCAGCTCCACGTCGATGTCGTTCTTTTTCAACAGGCGGTGGAAGTTGGGGATCTGCGCCACCACGCCGATCGATCCGATGATGGCGAACGGCGCAGCCACGATGCGATCCGCCACGCAGGCCATCATGTAGCCGCCGCTGGCCGCCACCTTGTCTACCGCCACCGTCAGGCGAATGCCGCCCTTGCGCAGGCGCTCCAGCTGCGAAGCCGCCAGGCCGTAGCCGTGCACCACGCCGCCGGGGCTTTCCAGCCGCAGCAGCACTTCGTCCTGCGGGGTGGCCGCCGCCAGTACCGCCGAAATTTCTTCGCGCAACGAGGTCACCTCATGCGCGTCCATGCTGCCTTTAAAATCCAGCACGTACAGGCAGGGCTTGGTCACTTCGACCGCACCGGATTTGGCGCGTTGCTTTTTCAGTTTGCCGTCGGCTTTGGTCTGCTTCTTGAACTGCTTGCTCCAGATTTTTTGTTCGGCGTCACCCATGCGCGCCAGGCGCATCTCGCGCTGCATCTCGCGATACTGCTCGCCCAGATCGGTCAGCTGCAGCTCCCCTTTCTGCCGGTTCTTGCGTTGCCCCAGGCTGACCGCCAGCACGGCCAATGCAGCGATGGCGAGCACCACAGTGGCGACCTTGGCCAGGAACAGACCATAAACAGATATAAACTCCACAGATTCCGCCTTTATTTACAGGTTGTTAGTATGATCGGGTTCATTTTAGCCATCCGCAGCGGCTGCTGTCGCGGCTAAATAAAAATTCCTTGTTCCCTGTGAAGCACTATGGGGGCAATTTCGGGCTTAACCAAGCCGGCGCCATTCCACTTTTGTTACAAAAGAATGCCGATTCCGCCGCCTAATCATTGAAAATGCGATCCATTTAAGGCATATAACACGCATTATTCATCAACATGATGAGACAGATTCGCTGCAGGGCCAGTCATGCGGTCGAGCCTTAGCTCCCGCCGCGGCCCGGCAATTCACCCTTTCTCCCCGACGTAAGCGGGAGACCAGCCACCGAGGCGCGAGGAATTATTGTGCACTACCAACCTAAACAAGACCTGCTCGAACAACGCATTATTTTGGTTACCGGCGCCGGCGACGGCATCGGCCGTGAAGCGGCGCTGACCTACGCGCGCTTCGGCGCCCAACTGGTGCTGCTGGGCCGCACCGAGAGCAAACTGCAGGCGGTTCAGGCCGAAATTGCCGCACTGGGCGGCGCGCCGGCCTCGGTCGTCACTCTGGATCTGCTGCACGCCACGCCGGAACGCTGCCAACAGGTCGCGGACGATTTGGCGGCGAAAATCCCGCGGCTCGACGGCGTATTGCACAATGCCGGGCTGCTGGGGGATATCGCCCCGATGATTGAGCTGACGATGCCGATGTGGCAGGAGGTGATGCAGGTTAACGTCAACGCCACCTTTATGCTGACCCAGGCGCTGCTGCCGCTGCTGCTGAAATCCAACGCCGGTTCGCTGGTGTTCACCAGTTCCAGCGTGGGCCGCACCGGGCGCGCCACCTGGGGGGCTTACGCGGTGTCCAAGTTCGCCACCGAGGGCATGATGCAGGTGCTGGCGGACGAGTACAAAAGCCGCCATCTTCGGGTAAACTGCATCAATCCGGGCGGAACTCGCACCAAAATGCGCGCTTCCGCCTTCCCGCACGAAGACAAGAACAAGCTGAAAACGCCGGCCGATATCATGCCGCTGTACCTTTATCTGATGGGGGATGACAGCCGCCGTAAAACCGGCATGACCTTCGACGCGCAACCGAACCGCAAACCCGGCGCCGCCGAATAAAGGAGCCGTTTTATGGCTGAAGATCGTCACCAGCAGCGCCAGCAGCGGCTGAAAGAACAGGTGGACGCGCGCATCGCCGCCGCCCAGGAAACGCGCGGCCTGCTGCTGGTGTTTACCGGCAACGGCAAGGGCAAAACCACCGCCGCCTTCGGCACCGTGACGCGAGCCGTCGGCCACGGCATGCAGGCCGGCGTGATCCAGTTCATCAAGGGCGAGTGGCCCAACGGCGAAAAGAATTTGCTGCAGCAGCACGGCGTCGAATTTCAGGTGATGGCCACCGGCTTCACCTGGGAGACGCAGAACAAGGCCGCTGATACCGCCGCCTGTCAGGCGGTATGGCAGCACGGCAAACGCATGCTGGCCGACAGCAGCCTGGATCTGGTGCTGTTGGACGAACTGACCTATATGCTGACCTATGGTTATCTGGCGCTGGAAGAGGTGCTGGAGGCGCTGCGGCGGCGTCCCGAGCACCAGACGGTGATCGTTACCGGGCGCGGCTGCCATCGCGATGTGCTGGAGCTGGCGGATACGGTGACGGAGATGCGGCCGGTGAAACACGCGTTTGACGCGGGCATCAAGGCGCAACAGGGAATCGACTGGTAGCGGGAACCCACTCTGGCCCCGCACGGGGCCAGAGTGGCATGCTTAACTGCGCTTGCCTGGCTTGCCGGATTTGCCGCCCGGCGCGCTGCGGCGGCCGCCGTTGCCGGCGACCTGAGTATGCCGCTTGACCGCACGACGGATCTGGTTGGCCTTCACGCGGCGGCGTTCACGCTCCACCGGCATCTTGCTGACCGTTTCCGGCTTCAGCTCTACCAGCTCGCGCAGGTAGTTGATCGCCGGCAGATCCAGCTCGGCCCAACCGCCGCGCGGCAGGCCCTTCGGCAGATCGATATCGCCGTAGCGCACGCGGATCAGGCGGCTGACCTGCACGCCCACCGCTTCCCACAGGCGACGCACCTCACGGTTGCGGCCCTCGGTCAGGGTGACGTTATACCACTGGTTCAGCCCCTCGCCGCCCTGGAAACTGATGGTGCGGAAGGCGGCCGGGCCGTCTTCCAGCTGCACGCCCTTGCTCAGCTGCTTTACCTTGGCGTCGTCGATCTGGCCAAACACGCGCACGGCGTATTCGCGTTCAACTTCGCGGCTCGGGTGCATCAGGCGGTTAGCCAGCTCACCGTCGGTGGTGAACAACAGCAGGCCGGAGGTGTTAACGTCCAGGCGCCCTACCGCCACCCAGCGGGAACCGCGCAGCTTGGGCAGGCGATCGAACACCGTTGGGCGGCCTTCTGGGTCGCTGCGGGTGCAGAGTTCGCCTTCCGGCTTGTAATAAGCCAGCACGCGGCAAACCGCCTCTTCGGATTCCTTGATCGACACCACGTGGCCATCCATACGAATTTTCATCGCAGGATTCACCTCGACGCGATCGCCCAGTTTGGCTATCTTGCCGTCGACGCTGACGCGGCCGGCTTCAATCATGGTTTCGATTTCACGACGCGAGCCATGGCCGGCGCGCGCTAAAACTTTCTGTAACTTCTCGCTCATTGAGCAACCTCTAGTGTCGCCTTCACAGACGTCAACGTATACTATACTTTCAATCAGTTACGGCCAGTAACGCCATAACCCTATAATCTTGCATACATTTTGGAACACAGCATGTCAAACAAGGTGTCACACAAACTGTCACACACGATACAGCGTGGCCGGACATTCTACACAAATTTTAGAGTCAATGATTCTAAAAAGTTTGTTGGTTTATCGCTCAATACTTTCGATGATGAAGATTAGTCATATAACCATTTACCGGCCTTGGCAGACTCCGCGAACATACGCACGGTTAAAGGCTTTCTGTTTTTCTCTATGTCACTCTTTTTACATTTAAACCAGCGTTCCCAGCGAGATAAATTTTCCCACGGGTAATAATGAGTCATGTCGATGACGGATACGTCCACGCCAAACTTTTCAGCGTAATCCTCAATCGCATACGGAAACTCATCCCCCTCAGCATAATCCTGAAGTAGGGTATCAAGTTGGAGATGCTCAACCTTTCCTTTCCATGTTACGGGCGTGGATAGTTCATTGCGGAAAAACTCTAATACTTCTTCGGTCGTTACCATAATTTATCGTCTCCTCGCGCTATGCTGTTGTATCTGGTAACGGATTTGAATGAAATCTCTGTTACGTCTTTTGCGAGGATGATCCAACCAACAACAGGGACAGCACGACCTACAAATGTTCCCATTTTACGCGTTAGGATGACTCTCATCGTGGATAGTGGATACCCGCCTACAACAGACGGCAATTTCACATTACCGGGAAAGTTTTTTTTTCCGAACACTTTTCGAGCGCCGCGCGATGCATAGGAGGTATCTTCAATGTTCCCTCTAAACTTGCCCCGCGTCTTTGAAACGTTGAGACCCGACACAATCGCAACGATCGCGCCAAAATCATCAACTCCTAACTGTTCGGCTACCTGTTCACAGAACACCATGAAAAACATTTCACCTGCGCTCAGGTTTGGCCGTCCTGCGTAGAAGTAGGTCCCGTTTAACTGCTCTACAGTATCCATCCCTGAATCCTCATCACTTTAGAGAAGCTGATACTAATAGCTAATCCTCAACCAAGGCAACAGGCATTAATAATGCACTGTCGGCTGTAACACAAACCCACGGCCCCAAACTGGCTATGTTTTATATGACTGTTTTTATTTATAAATAAGATTATATATTGTGTTTTCCCGGGCGCGCGGCCGCCATTCCCTCAGGTCCCATAGGCGAAAAAGTCATCCACCGCCCCCAACACCGCCTCAGGCCGCTCGAGAATGCCGAGGTGGGTGCGGGCCTGCTCCAGCCGCACGACCGAAAAGAACCGATGTTCGGCGGCGAAGTCCTGCTGCCGGTGCAGATAATCTTCGTGGCGATCCAGCGAATAAACATGCCGACAGCGCGGCGCCGGCGAAAGCCCCGCCAGCCGTTGCAGGGGTGAACCGTATTGCCGATAGGCCCGCTCGATGGCCAGTGGCGAGGCTGTTGCATCTGCTCGACCGCCTGAAAAAAGGTCGCTTCCGGCCGCGTCATGATCCAGTCGAGAAACAGCATGCCCTGCACCCGCTGCGGCATCGCTTCCGCCAGCGCCACCGACAGAGTGACAAAACGCTCCGGCGCCGACGTCCTGATAATCGAACGTGATATTGGCACAGTGAAACGCGGTCATATTTACCTCCGGTAAACGCAGTTCTCCGCCCCGTTCGGAGGGGGACGCGCCGAAGCAAATTGCCAGCGTTGTGCGGCGTTATCCAGGGGAGTTCGTGCTAAAGAGGAGAGAGCGCACCTTAAGAAAAAATGCGCATGAAATGGACCGGCCGTTAATGCCGCACGCAGGGATAGGCGGCGCTTAACGCCAGCATAATTACCGACGGGGCGGAATAATGCAGCTGCTCAGGATGCTCATTCAGATATTGCATCACCGCATCGGCGGCCATGCCGACGCTCATGCCGGCGTCCGGGCAGATATTGCGGTTGCCCTGCATGGAATAGGTATCGAATACCCCGGCCACGTAGCCCATAAACATGCCGCCATCGAGCGCTTCGGCCACGGTGGCTTCGCCATTTTTGTTTTTTACGTAGCCACCGGTCTCAGACAGCAAGGCGCTGCCGGAATAGAAACCTGCGCTGGCCGCAGAGGAAAATAATAAGGCCGCTAAAATAGAAACCCGTTTAATCATTGTAACGCATCCTGCTCATTATCAATTCTGGAAACTGTAGAATAGCGGCTTTCGCGGCAAATAACCTCGCGTCGGCCACTTTTCAGATAATGAGCAAGGCGGCAAGAGTTTACATCAGCGGAAAGGCGCCGGATCGCCCGCCCCTTCGCGCACCACTTCCGGCGCGGATTCGGTCAGGTCGACCACCGTGGTCGGCTGCTGGCCAAGGAAGCCGCCGTGGATCACCAGATCCACCTGTTTTCCCAGATGATCGCTGATTTCTTCCGGGTCGGATTCGGCAAAGTCGTTGCCCGGCAACATCAGCGTGGTGGACATCATCGGCTCATTCAGCACTTCCAGCAGCGCCAGCGCGATCGGGTTTGAAGGCACGCGCAAACCGATGGTTTTGCGCTTATCGTTCATCAGCCGACGCGGCACTTCCTTGGTGGCTTTCAGAATGAAGGTGTAGTTGCCCGGCGTGTTGTTCTTGATCAGTCGAAATGCGGTGTTGTCGACGTAGGCATAGGTCGACAGCTCGGACAGATCGCGACACATCAGCGTGAAGTTATGGTTGCCGTCCAACTGACGAATGCGGCAAATGCGCTCCATCGCCGCCTTCTCTTCCAGCTTGCAGCCCAGCGCGTAGCCGGAGTCGGTCGGATAAACGATCACGCCGCCCTTGCGCAGGACGTCCACCGCCTGATTGATCAGGCGCGGTTGGGGGTTGTCCGGGTGAATATAAAAAAGCTGACTCATGACTTGCTCCTAAAATGATGCACGCAGGCGGCATCGCCCGCGTTAAATCAGATGGCCCCGGCCCGCGCCGGCTGCGGCCAGTCGCGCCATACCGGTTCAACGCCGCCCGGCAACCACAGCTTGCGGCCCAGCTCGATCCACGAACAGGGCTGGTGAAAATCGGATCCCTGCGACGCCAGCAGCCGATAGTCCTGGGCATATTTAGCCAGCTGCGAACGTTCATTCGGCGCCTGCTGGCACTGCGCCACTTCCATGGCGTCGCCGCCCTGTTCGGCAAAATACGCCAACAGGCGTTTCAGCCACTTGGCCGTCAGATCGTAGCGGCCCGGATGTGCCATCACCGCCTGCCCGCCAGATTGATGAATCACATCAATGGCTTGTTCTATTGTACACCAGTGTGGCGGAACGTAGCCGGTTTTGCCCTTGGCGAGATACTTCTTGAAGACCTGCGCCATATTGTCGGCCACCCCGGTCTCCACCAGATAACGGGCAAAATGACCGCGGGTGACCGCCCCGCCGGCAGCCAGCCGCTGCGCGCCCTCATAGGCGTCGGGAATGCGCGCCTTCGCCAGCCGCAGGCCGATTTCCCCGGCCCGCAGGTTGCGGCGCTCGCTCTGCTCAGCCAGCAGCCGCACCATAGCCGGGTGAGCGGTATCGATGCCCAATCCGACGATATGAATTTCGTGATTTTCCCACAGCGTCGAGATTTCCACCCCGTTCACCAGCTGCAGCGGCAGCGCCAGCTCGGCGATGGCCGCGGCGGCGGCGGCCAACCCTGCGGTGGTGTCATGATCGGTGATCGCCAATACGCCGACGCGCATTTCCACCGCCCGCTGCACCAGCTGCGCCGGCGTCAGGTAGCCGTCGGAGGCGGTGGTATGGCTGTGGAGGTCGTACAGGGTAAACGCGGAGGGCTGTGGGCTGCTGTCTGTCAAAACAAATATCCGGCAATGGCTTGGCTTTCTATCATACCCGTTATCGGCGACCGGACGGAAATCTATTCTGCCCGCCCCAGGGTCAGGATGAACAGAATTCATCCTCAACGCTAAAAACATTGTGCGAAAAGAGGGTTGACTTTATTTCCTCGAACCAGTTAACTAGTACACAAGTTCACGACGGATACCCTGTCGGATGATAAACAAGAGAGCACGGAAATGAACAAGCAAACTTCTCTTCTTCGTTGGTGGCGTACCTCCCTTTCGCGGGCGGTGTAATCGCGCATACCTGTCATCCGACAATGCAGATTTCCTGAGCCCGCCCTGAAGCGGGCTTTTTTATGGACAGAATTCAAGCGGAACCAGCGATAATGAACCAGAAACCACAACTCAGGTTGTTAAAGGCGCAAGCCAGTTACCGGGGCGACCCCACCACCATTTTCCACCAGCTGTGCGGCGCGCGCCCGGCCACCCTGCTGCTGGAGTCGGCTGAAATCAACAGCAAGCAGAACCTGCAAAGCCTGCTGGTGATCGACAGCGCCCTGCGCATCACCGCGCTGGGCCGCACCGTCAACGTACAAGCGCTGACCGCCAACGGCGCCGCGCTGCTGCCGCTGCTGGACGAAGCGCTGCCGGGCGAAGTGCGCATCCAGGTTCGCCCCAACGGCCGCGAGCTGACCTTCCCGCCGATCGATGCGGTGCAGGATGAAGACGCCCGCCTGCGTTCGCTGTCGGTATTTGACGCGCTGCGCACCCTGCTGACGCTGGTCGACTCGCCGGCGGACGAGCGCGAAGCCGTGATGCTCGGCGGCCTGTTCGCCTATGACCTGGTGGCCGGCTTTGAAGACTTGCCGGCGCTGCGCCAGGACCAGCGCTGCCCGGACTTCTGCTTTTACCTGGCGGAAACGCTGCTGGTGCTGGACCACCAGCGCGGCTTCGCCCGTTTGCAGGCCAGCGTATTCACCGCCGACCCGGCCGAGGAACAACGTTTGCAGCAGCGTCTGGAGCAGCTGCAGCTGCAGCTGAAGCAAACCCCGCAGCCGATCCCGCATCAGACACTGGAAAGCATGCAGCTGAGCTGCAACCAGAGCGACGAAGAATACGGCGCGGTGGTCAGCGAACTGCAGCAGGCGATCCGCCAGGGCGAGATCTTCCAGGTGGTGCCGTCGCGCCGCTTCTCCCTGCCTTGCCCGGCGCCGCTGGCGGCGTATCAAACGCTGAAGGACAACAACCCGAGCCCGTACATGTTCTTCATGCAGGACGACGAATTCACCCTGTTCGGCGCCTCGCCGGAGAGCGCGCTGAAGTACGACGCCGGCAACCGCCAAATTGAAATCTACCCGATCGCCGGCACTCGCCCGCGCGGACGCAACAAGGAGGGGGCGCTGGATCTGGATCTCGACAGCCGCATCGAATTGGAAATGCGTACCGATCATAAAGAGCTGGCCGAGCACCTGATGCTGGTCGACTTGGCGCGCAACGATCTGGCGCGCATCTGCCAGGCCGGCAGCCGCTACGTGGCGGATCTGACCAAGGTGGATCGCTACTCGTTCGTCATGCACCTGGTGTCGCGCGTGGTCGGCACCCTGCGCGCCGATCTCGACGTGCTGCACGCCTATCAGGCCTGCATGAACATGGGTACCCTGAGCGGCGCGCCGAAAGTGCGCGCGATGCAACTGATCGCCGCCTCCGAAGGCTCCCGCCGCGGCAGCTACGGCGGCGCGGTGGGATATTTCACCGCCACCGGCGATCTGGATACCTGTATTGTCATCCGCTCCGCGTACGTTGAAGACGGCATTGCCACCGTGCAGGCCGGCGCCGGCGTGGTGCTGGACTCTGTTCCCCAGGCGGAAGCCGATGAAACCCGTAATAAAGCACGTGCCGTGCTGCGCGCTATCGCTACCGCGCATCAGGCCAGGGAGGTGTTCTGATGGCCGATATCTTACTGCTCGACAACGTCGATTCCTTTACCTACAACCTGGTCGATCAGCTGCGCGCCAGCGGCCATCAGGTGGTGATTTACCGCAACCAGATCGCCGCCGATCTGATTATCGAACGCCTGCAGCAGATGGCGCAACCGGTGCTGATGCTGTCGCCGGGACCGGGTACCCCCGCCGAGGCCGGCTGCATGCCGGAACTGCTGCAGCGCCTGCGCGGCCAGCTGCCGATTATCGGCATCTGCCTCGGCCATCAGGCGATTGTCGAAGCCTACGGCGGCCACGTCGGCCAGGCCGGCGAGATCCTGCACGGCAAAGCGTCGGCGATTGCTCACGACGGCGAAGGCATGTTCGCCGGCATGGCCAACCCGCTGCCGGTGGCGCGTTATCACTCGCTGGTCGGCAGCAATATCCCGGCCGAACTCACCGTCAACGCCCGCTTTGGCGAGATGGTGATGGCGGTGCGCGATGACCGGCATCGCGTATGCGGTTTCCAGTTCCACCCGGAATCCATCCTGACCACCCAAGGCGCGCGCCTGCTTGAGCAGACGTTGGCCTGGGCGCTGGCGAAGTAATAAGGAAAACGACGATGCAACCTATTCTTGAAAAGCTGTACCGCGCCGAGTCGATGAGCCAGCAGGAAAGCCAGCAGTTATTCAGCGCCATCGTGCGCGGCGAACTGGAGCCGAGCCAGCTGGCGGCGGCGTTGATCAGCATGAAAGTGCGCGGCGAACGCCCGGAAGAGATCGCCGGCGCCGCCATGGCGTTGCTGGACGACGCCCAGCCGTTCCCGCGCCCTGACTATCCGTTCGCCGATATCGTCGGCACCGGCGGCGACGGCACCAACAGCATCAACATCTCGACCGCCAGCGCCTTCGTCGCGGCGGCCTGCGGCGCGAAAATCGCCAAGCACGGCAACCGCAGCGTCTCCAGCCGTTCCGGATCGTCCGATCTGCTGGCGGCGTTCGGCATCCGTCTGGATTTGCCGGCGGAAGAAGCGCGCAAGGCGCTGGACGATCTCGGCGTTTGCTTCCTGTTCGCGCCGCAGTATCACACCGGCTTCCGCCATGCGATGCCGGTGCGCCAACAGTTGAAGACCCGCACGCTGTTCAACGTGCTGGGGCCGTTGATCAACCCGGCGCGCCCGCCGCTGGCGCTGATCGGCGTGTACAGCCCGGAGCTGGTGCTGCCGATCGCCGAAACCCTGCGGGTGCTGGGTTACCAGCGCGCGGCGGTGGTGCACGGCGGCGGGATGGATGAGGTGGCGATCCACGCCGCCACCCACGTGGCCGAGCTGAACAACGGCGAAATCACCAGTTACCAGCTGACGCCGCAATCCTTCGGGCTGGAAACCTACCCGCTGGCGGCGCTGCTGGGCGGCACGCCGGAAGAAAATCGTGACATTCTGGCACGGTTGTTACAAGGTAAAGGCGAACCGGCGCACGCCGCAGCGGTCGCCGCTAACGTGGCGTTACTGCTGAAGTTATTCGGGCATGAAGACCTGCGCCACAATGCGCGGCAGGCCCTGGACATGATTAACAGCGGGCAGGCTTACGAGCGTGTTATCGCACTGGCGGCAAGAGGATAAATGATGCAGGAAACCGTGCTCAACAAGATTGTTCGTGACAAGGCGCAATGGGTCGCAGCACGACAGCAACAACAGCCACTGGCCAGCTTTCAGAACGACATCGTCCCGAGCGAGCGCAGCTTCTATCACGCGCTGCAGGGCACCAGAACGGCGTTTATTCTTGAATGCAAAAAGGCCTCGCCCTCCAAGGGGCTGATCCGCGAAAACTTCGACCCGGTGGAGATCGCCTCGGTCTATAAGGATTTCGCTTCGGCCATCTCGGTGCTGACCGATGAGAAATACTTCCAGGGCAGCTTCGACTTCCTGCCGCTGGTCAGCAAAACCGTGACCCAGCCGGTGTTGTGCAAAGACTTTATTATCGATCCGTATCAGATCTATCTGGCGCGCTTCTATCAGGCCGACGCCATCCTGCTGATGCTGTCGGTGCTGAACGACGATCAATATCGTCAGCTGGCGGCGGTGGCGCACAGCCTCGGCATGGGCGTGCTGACCGAAGTGATCAGTGAAGAAGAGCTGCAGCGGGCCATCGCCCTGGAGGCGCGGGTGGTGGGCATCAATAACCGCGACCTGCGCGACCTGAGCATCGATCTGGGCCGCACCCGCCAGCTGGCGCCGCGCGTGCCGCACGGCGTGACGGTGATCAGCGAGTCCGGCATCAACAACTACGGCCAAATTCGCGAGCTGAGCCATTACGCCAACGGCTTCCTGATCGGCAGTGCGCTGATGTCGGAAAGCGACCTGCGCGCCGCGGTGCGCCGGGTGATCCTCGGCGACAACAAGGTCTGCGGCCTGACCCGCCCGCAGGACGCCGCCGCCGCTTATCAGGCCGGCGCCCTCTACGGCGGGCTGATCTTCGTCGGCCGCTCACCGCGCTATGTCGACATCAACCGCGCCCGCGAGGTGATTTCCGGCGCGCCGCTGAAATATGTCGGCGTGTTCTGCGACGCGCAGGTCGACACCCTGGTGAAAACCGTCGAACGCCTCGGTCTGCAGGCGGTGCAGCTGCACGGCGCGGAAGATCAGGCCTATATCACCGCCCTGCGCGCCCAATTGCCGGCTCGCTGCCAAATCTGGAAAGCGCTGAGCGTGAAGGACCGGCTGCCGGCGCGCGATCTGCAACACGTCGATCGCTTCCTGCTGGACAACGGCGCCGGCGGCACCGGCCAACGTTTCGACTGGTCGTTATTGCAGGGCGAAGATCTGGGCAACGTGATGCTGGCCGGCGGCTTGGGCGCAGACAACTGCGTCGAAGCGGCCAAGCTCGGCTGCGCCGGCCTGGACTTTAATTCCGGCGTGGAGAGCCAGCCCGGCATCAAAGACGCCGCCCGTCTGGCCGCGGTGTTCCAAACCCTGCGCGCCTACTGAATGCGACTCTATACCCTAAATAATGGGTATACATTAATGGATAACAACGGGAACTATAATGACGCTGCTTAACCCCTACTTCGGCGAATTCGGTGGTCAATACGTGCCGCAGATTCTGATGCCGGCCTTGAAACAGCTGGAAGAAGCCTTCGTCAGCGCCCAGCGCGACCCAGAATTTCAGGCTGAATTTATCGACCTGCTGAAAAACTACGCGGGCCGACCGACGGCGCTGACGCTGTGCAAAAACCTCACCGCCGGCACCAAAACCAAGCTTTATCTGAAGCGCGAAGATCTGCTGCACGGCGGCGCGCACAAAACCAACCAGGTATTGGGTCAGGCGCTGTTGGCCAAGCGCATGGGCAAAACCGAAATTATCGCGGAAACCGGCGCCGGCCAGCATGGCGTGGCCTCGGCGCTGGCCTGCGCCCTGCTCGGCCTGAAATGCCGCATCTATATGGGCGCCAAAGATATCGAGCGCCAGTCGCCGAACGTGTTCCGCATGCGGCTGATGGGCGCCGAAGTGATCCCGGTGCACAGCGGTTCCTCCACCCTGAAAGACGCCTGCAACGAGGCGCTGCGCGACTGGTCCGGCAGCTATGAAAAATCGCATTATATGCTCGGCACCGCCGCCGGCCCGCACCCGTACCCGACCATCGTGCGCGAATTCCAGCGCATGATCGGCGAAGAGACCAAGGCGCAGATGCTGGAGCGCGAAGGCCGCCTGCCGGATGCGGTGCTGGCGTGCGTCGGCGGCGGTTCCAACGCCATCGGCATGTTCGCCGACTTTATCGATGACGCCGGCGTCGGCCTGATCGGCGTTGAGCCGGCGGGGCTGGGTATCGAAACCGGCCAACACGGCGCACCGCTGAAGCATGGCCACGTCGGCATCTATTTCGGCATGAAAGCGCCGATGATGCAGACCTCCGAAGGCCAGATCGAAGAATCCTATTCGATTTCCGCCGGGCTGGACTTCCCGTCGGTGGGGCCGCAGCACGCTTACCTGAACAGCATCGGCCGCGCGGAATACGTGTCGATCACCGATGACGAGGCGCTGGACGCCTTCAAGGCGCTGTCGCGCAGCGAAGGCATCATCCCGGCGCTGGAATCCTCCCATGCCCTGGCACACGCGCTGAAAATGATCCGTGAAACGCCGCAGAAAGAGCAGATCCTGGTAGTCAACCTGTCCGGCCGCGGCGACAAAGACATATTTACCGTTCACGACATTCTGAAAGCACGGGGAGAAATCTGATGGAACGTTATCAGCAACTGTTCAAACGCCTGGAAAACGACAAGGAAGGCGCATTCGTCCCGTTCGTGACGCTGGGCGATCCCAACCCGGCGCTGTCGCTGCAGATTATCGATACCCTGGTCGAGTCCGGCGCGGACGCGTTGGAGCTGGGCATCCCCTTCTCCGATCCGCTGGCCGACGGCCCGACCATTCAGAGCGCGGCGCTGCGCGCCTTCGCTTCCGGCGTGACGCCGACCCAGTGTTTCGAGATGCTGGCGACGATCCGCCAAAAGCATCCGGCCATCCCGATCGGCCTGCTGATGTACGCCAACCTGGTGTTCCATAAAGGCATAGACGCGTTTTACCAACGCTGTGCCGAAGTGGGCGTGGACTCGGTGTTGATTGCCGACGTGCCGTTTGAAGAGTCCGCCCCGTTCCGCGCGGCGGCGGCGCGTCACGGCATTGCGCCGATCTTTATCTGTCCGCCGAACGCCGACGACGATCTGCTGCGCGAAATCTCCTCGCACGGCCGCGGCTATACCTACCTGCTGTCGCGCGCCGGCGTTACCGGCACCGAAAGCCGCGCCCAGTTGCCGCTGCATCACCTGGTGAACCGGCTGCGCGAATACCGCGCCGCGCCGCCGCTGCAGGGCTTTGGCATCTCCGAACCGGGCCAGGTGCGGGATGCGCTGCAGGCCGGCGCCGCCGGTGCGATTTCCGGTTCGGCGATCGTCAAGATTATCGAACAGAACCAGGCCGATCCGGGCGAGATGCTGGCCAGGCTGGCGAGCTTTGTCCGCGACATGAAGGCCGCCACCCGTTCCTGACCGCCGCAGCGGGCGCAGCCGATGGCGCCCGCTGATAACATCTTGTTTGCGCTCAAGGTTATGGCGTTTTTTTACACCTGAAATTTGAACAAATTCGCTTGTTGCATCACAATTGGCTTGGTTATCCAGGCATTTCTTTGTGTTGGGGAATGCGCTATCTTTTCAGGTGAAAACCGAATGTAGTTTCGACAATAACATTGCATGGAGAGTAATTTATGAAGCTATTTAAAACCCTTTCGGTCTGGTGCATGGCAGCCGTGGTGGCTTTCGCGGTGAGCGCCTGCGCGCCGACGGCGAAATCCGAAGGGACTGGCGGTTATATTGACGACACGGTGATTACCACCAAGGTGAAATCGGCGCTGCTGGCGGACAAAAACATCAAGTCGAGAGAGATCAGCGTGGAGACCTTTAAAGGGCGCGTTCAGCTGAGCGGCTTTGTCACCTCCAGCGAAGACGCCAACCGCGCGGTGCAAACCACCCGTGGCGTAGCGGGCGTGAAATCCGTCGAGAACGTCATGCAGTTGAAATAACCTTTGCAGGGAGGCGCGACGCCTCCCTGAGCCCGGCCCATCAGAAGCGATAACCCGCCCCGAACATAAACACCCACGGATCCAGACGCGTATCTATGCTGTGGTGCCCACCCGACGCATCGTCGAAGCGGGTTTTGGTTTCGATATTCATCCACCATACCGACATGTTCAGCATCCAGTGCTCGTCCAGGTTGTAATCCATACCGGCCTGCGCCGCCACGCCCCAGGAATCTTTCAGGCTCAGATTGCTCAGCCCCGCCTCTTTGCCGTAATCGTTGAACTTCTCGTCGAAGAAGGTGGTGTAGTTCACCCCCACGCCGAGGTAAGGACGCAGCTTGTCCTGCTTGTTGCCAAAGTAATATTGCGCCATCAGCGTCGGCGGCAGCTGGTGCACGGTGGCCAGATCGGTGCCGCCCAGCGTGACCTTATGGCGGTATGGCGTCGCCGCCAGCAGCTCAACGCCGATATTGTCCGTGACCATATAGCCGAAGGTCAGCCCGAGTTGGGTGTTGTTTTTGGCATCCAGCGAGCCCAGCCCCAGCACGTTGTCCGACCCCGCGTTCGGCCGCACCGTCGCGGTCCCGGCGCGGAACAGGAAATCCCCCGCCTGATGCGCACTTGCCAACATAGGGGCCGTCATCGCCGCCAATACCACCAGAGTTGTCTTTTTCATTATCCATTCCATTTGTGTGGTTTAAACTCTCGGGGAATATACCTACTTACGGGTATTCATGATCCCATAGGGATCACATCTTATGTGTAAAAATTCAAAATCCCACTAAAAACAAGGTTACCTAACCGCTTAATAAATAGAGAATTGATCTGAATCAAAAAATCAAATTTGTTGCAAATTATCTGCATGTTCAAATTTCGGTTGCTAAAAAAATTACCGCTGAGTAATTTCATCTTCCGTGTTGGTTTTGGTTGGTGCCGTAAGGAGTCGGTCGGCAATCAAGATGAGCGAAATTCTCAATCCCTGTGTCAGCTGCGGCGCATGCTGCGGTTATTTTCGAGTGTCATTCTATTGGGCCGAAGCGGAAGATGGCGGCGGCGCGGTGCCTTTATCCCTGACCGAACCCTTAACCCCTTTCCTGCGCTGCATGCAGGGGACCAACAGCAAGGCCCCGCGCTGTACGGCACTGGACGGCGAAATCGGCAAGGCGGTGTCCTGTTCCATTTATCTCAACCGCCCCAGCCCCTGTCGCGAGTTCGATCAGTCGGGCGAAAACGGGCTGCGCAACGAAGCCTGCGATCGCGCCCGTGAACGCTACGGCCTGCCGCCATTGCCGGTTCCGCTGCCCTTGTCGCTGCCGGAAACGACAATCGTCGAAGAATTAGACGTAGTGCAACTCGCGGGGTGCCACAGCGGCGCGGAACAGGGTACAATCGCCCACTGATTTATCTCTGTTTTCTCGACGCCAAGGAGTCTGCATGCCTATCACGGCCAACGCTTTGTACCGTGACAGTTTTAATTTTTTCCGTAATCAACTGGCCAGCATCCTGATGTTGGCGCTGTTGACTGCGTTCATCTCCGTGCTGCTCAACCAGGTATTCAGTCCTGACGCCGAACAGTTGACGATCCTGGCCGCGACGACCAGCGATTTCGCCGCGACTTCAGGCATGGGGCTCCAGGAGATCATCCAGCAAATGACGCCGGAACAGCAGATGGTGTTGCTGAGGGTGTCGGCCGCCGCCACGTTTTCCGCCCTGGTGGGCAACGTGCTGCTGGTCGGCGGGATGCTGACGCTGATCCGCCTGGTATCTCAGGGGCAACGTACCAGCGCGCTGCGCGCCATCGGCATCTCGGCGCCGGAGCTGCCGCGCCTGCTGCTGCTGCTGTTTATCTGCACCCTGCTGATCCAACTGGGCCTGACGCTGTTCGTGGTGCCCGGCGTGATTATGGCCATCGCTTTCTCGCTGGCGCCGGTGATCACCACCGCCGACAAAAAGGGCGTATTTGCCTCGATCAAGCTGAGCTGCAAGCTGGCCTTCGCCAACGCGCGCGTGATCGTGCCGGCGATGATGCTGTGGCTGGCGGCCAAGCTGCTGGTGCTGTTTATGGTGAGCCATCTGTCGGTGCTGACGCCAAACGTCGCCAGCGTGGTGCTGACCGCGCTGAGCAACCTGGTTTCCGCGCTGCTGCTGATTTACCTGTTCCGCCTGTATATGCTGCTGCGCAGCTAATGTGGGCCGGCAAGATCAAGGGCACGCCTCGGCGTGCCCTTTTTTATGGCGCCGGCGGAGGATCCGCCTGTTCTTTGCTCTGAATCAGCTTCAGCGCCAGATACAAATCCGGCACCAATATCAGCTCCTTGTCGCGCCCCAGCCGATTGATGCGGAACCAGCGCGTCAGCTCGGTGCGCCGTCCCGCCAGCACCAGCTTCACGTTACGCTGTAACAGATCGCGTTTTAACTCATCGATGGCCGCCAGCACGCTGATGTCCGCGTGGGTAAAGCTGGCGACCGCGTCCACCACCACCCAACGCGGCTGGAACGGCGTGCCGTCCACCAGGTTGAGAATGCGCCGCTTGAAATAGGCGACGTTAAAATAGGTCAGCGGCGAGTTGAAGCGATACATCATCACGCCCGGCACCGGCCGGATGCCGTTGTTGTGGCCCATCGAGTGGATCATCCCCTCCTGGTTAACCCCCAGCAGTTGCTCCGTTGGCCGGAACACCGTGCGCAAGAACTGCATCAGCCCCAGCAGCACCGCCAGCCCGATGCCGCTGATCACCCCCACCAGCAACACGCACAGGAAGGTGAACATCGCCAGGCGGAAAGCCTGGGCGTTGCGGCGACGCAGGAGCCAGATACCGCGGAAATCCAGCAGCGACCAGGCCGCATACATCAGCACCACGCCCAGCCCCGCCACCGGAATGAACTGCAGCGGCGCCATCAGGAACAGCAGCACGAAGGCGATGACCACCGCGGCGATGATCGACACCAGCTGGCTTTTGCCGCCGTTGGCGTCGTTGACCGCGGTGCGCGAATCGGCGCCGCTGATGGCGAACCCCTGCGACAGCGCCGACACGATATTCACCAGGCCCAGCGCGCGGAATTCGGCGTCGGCGTTCACCTCATAACCGTTCTTGGCCGCAAAGCTGCGGGCGGTCAGCATCATGCTGACAAAGCTCACCACCGCCAGGTTGAGCGCCGGGATCACCATGTCGCGCAGCAGCCCCGGTTGAAAATCCGGCCACTGGACGATCGGCAATACGCCGCTGAACCCGCCGACCGTCACCACGCCGTGCCGCTGCAGGCCGCCCGCCCAGGTGACGAACGCCGCCAGCACGATGGCGAACAGCGGCGCCGGCCAGTTGGGCCGCCATTTTTTAAACCCGATCAGCGTTATCAGGGTCAGCAGCGATACCGCCATGGTCAGCCAGTCGCTGTGCAACAGATTGCCGGGCAGCGCGTAGATGCGCTCGATCAGCTGCGCCGGCCGCACCGCGAACCCCAGCACTTTGCCGATCTGATCGACGATGATGGTAATGGCCACCCCGTTCAACAGCCCGCTGAGGATCGGCCGCGACAGCAAATCCGCCAGCGCACCCAGCCTGAAGCGGCTGGCCAGCAGGCACCAGCCCCCCATCATCGCCGTCATCATGATGGTCAACTGCCAATGCCGCTCCATGTTGCCGGCGGCCAGCGGCGTGACCACCGCGGCGATCACCGCGCAGGTGGCGGCGTCCGGCCCGACGATCAGTTGGCGGGAGGAGCCGAACAGCGCATAGGCCACCATCGGCAAAATGCAGGAATAAAGCCCCACTACCGGGCTGACGCCGGCCAGTTCGGCGTAGGCGATGGCGACCGGCAGCGCGACGGCGGCCACTGAAAGCCCGGCGCGCATGTCCGGCTTGAGCCAGCTGCGTTGATACCCTAACAAGTGCGTCAAACCAGGCGTCAGGGCCTGGAGAGATTTCCACTGCATGCTATTTCCCGTGGTAAATTATGCGCCTATTATTACGCTTACTATGCGGCGCGCCGGCGAGACTGGCAATCCGCCCGCTGCGAACTCGCGACTTCAAGCGTAAGTTTATGCAAATTCCTGCTTTCGCGGCAGAAATCCGCCGGCCAAACGCCGATAATCGACCGCTCCCGGCGGTACACAGAGCCCGTCGAATCCGGTATAGTCGGCCGATGAACAGTTGATGGATTGATTTATGAAGCAGTTTCTAGATTTCCTCCCGCTAATTGTCTTTTTTGCTTTTTACAAGCTGTACGATATCTACGTCGCTTCCGGCGCGCTGATCGTCGCTACCGCCCTGGCGTTGGTGTTCACCTGGGTGAAATACCGCAAGGTCGAGAAGATGACGCTGATCACCTTCCTGATGGTGCTGGTGTTCGGCACCCTGACGCTGGTATTCCATAACGATTTGTTTATCAAATGGAAAGTGACGGTCATCTACGCTCTGTTTGCGCTGGCGTTGCTGATCAGCCAGCTGGTGCTGAAAAAACCGCTGGTACAGCGCATGTTGGGCAAAGAGCTGACGCTGCCGGACAAGGTGTGGAGCAATCTGAACCTCGCCTGGGCGGTCTTCTTCCTGGCCTGCGGCCTGGCGAACATCTACGTCGCCTTCTGGCTGCCGCAAAGCGTGTGGGTCAATTTTAAAGTGTTCGGCCTGACGGTGCTGACGCTGGTGTTCACCCTGCTCAGCGGCGTTTACATTTACCGGCACATGCCGGAAGAACAGAAAAAATAGTTACAAAATTGTTAATGCCTGCGGCGCTTGCCGCGGGCAGTATGATGGTATCCCTTCTTTGATAAGCAGACAGCGATGACACAACAACGACCTTTACCGAGCGGCGAATTGGTGCTGCGCACGTTGGCGATGCCGGCGGACACTAACGCCAACGGCGATATCTTCGGCGGCTGGCTCATGTCGCAAATGGATATCGGCGGCGCCATCCAGGCCAAGGAAATCGCCGAAGGCCGCGTAGTCACGGTGCGCGTCGACGGCATGACCTTTCTGAAACCGGTAGCCGTGGGCGACGTGGTTTGCTGCTATGCCAACTGTATCCGCACCGGGCGCAGCTCCATCACCATCAACATTGAAGTGTGGGTAAAGAAAGTCTCTTCCGCCCCTATCGGCCAGCGTTACCGCGCGACCGAAGCGGTGTTTACCTATGTGGCGGTGGATGACGAAGGCAACTCGCGCGCCCTGCCCGACGGCAAGATGAACTTCCGCGTCGGCTTCGAAGAATAAGCTGAACTGCCGAAGGTAAAAAGGGTCGCCGCGGCGACCCTTTTCTTTTGGCGTAAGCCTCAATATCAGTTCATTTCGGTGGTGCCGTTCAATTTGAAGCGGATAGTAACGAAGCGATCTTTCGCCTCTTTCGCTTCATAACGCCATTTACGCAGCGCCTGCTTCACTTCGCGCTCGAACATATTACGCGGTTCGGCGGACAGAATGCGCACGTTGCTCACCCGGCCGTCGCTGTCGATGTCGAACTGCACCCGCACGTTACCTTCAATCTGCAACGCTCTGGCGCGCGGCGGATAGATGGGATCGGCACGGCTGATCGGTTTCGGCCCTACGTCCCGCGAATTGCCCTGCACCGGCGCAGACGGCGCCTGCTTCACCGGCGCTTTGTCAATCGGCTTGGCCGGCGCGTCGTTTTCGAACGGCGAAGGTTCGCGCGGCTCCACTTTCTTCGGCGCGGGCTTGACCTGCTTCTCAACCTTCGGCTTGGGTTTCGGCTTGGGCTTGGGCTTTACCGGCTCCGGCTTCAGGATCGCCTTCGGCGGTGGCTCCGGTATCGGTTCCGGCTCGGGTTCTGGCTCCACCTGCGGCGGCTCGGGTTCGGCCGGCGCGGGCGGCGGCGGTTCCGCCATCGCGGCGGTATTGACCATCATGACGCTGATCGGCGCGTCCTCGGGCTTGGGCAGGTCCATCACTTCTTTGACGGAAGCATAGAGCAAGCCCACCACCAGGGCGCTATGTAAGCCAACGGACAGGACAATCGGCACTGACAAACGGCGATTAAGGAACATCTTTTTTAGCGGCATAATGATTCTGTTTCCTCTGGTTCGCCAAGTTTAAATGCAAATAGCAATCATATTCAATAACGAAAGGCAAACTATCGCTTTAATCGTCAGTATTGGCGGTTAAAACCAGCAAACTCATAAGGATATTAACCTTCGCGTTGCCTTTTAACTGAGCGATTTACACGCTTCGTTAACCTGTTTCACTCACGCTAAAAATAAAAAAACCCGCCGTAGCGGGTCGTTATCGCGATTGCGGGTTATTCTTCGTCGCCATAGTACAGCACGCCCAGCTTAATCAGCGGTCGTCCCTGCGCTTTGCGATGCAGGTTGGTATCGCGCAGCGAATAAACGCAGCCGCAGTATTCCTGCTGATAAAAGCGTTCGCGCTTGCTGATTTCGATCATTCGCGACGCGCCGCCCTTCTTGCGCCAGTTGTAGTCCCAATACAGCAGATCGGGGTATTTCTCCGCCGCGCGGATGCCGCAATCGGTGATCTGCTGCATGTTCTTCCAGCGGGAAATGCCCAGCGAGCTGGAAATCGCGTCATAGCCATGTTCATGCGCATACAGGGCGGTGCGTTCAAAGCGCATATCGAAACACATGGTGCAGCGAATGCCGCGCTCCGGCTCATGCTCCATGCCCTTGGCGCGGGCAAACCAGTTGTCGGTATCATAGTCGGCGTCAATGATAGGCACCCCGTGCTGCTCGGCAAAGCGAATGTTCTCCTCCTTGCGCAGCAAATATTCCTTTTGCGGGTGAATATTCGGGTTATAGAAGAAAATGGCGTACTCGATGCCGGAAGCCTGAATGGCCTCCATCACTTCGCCGGAACAGGGCGCACAGCAAGAATGCAGCAGCAGTTTGCTTTTCCCCTCGGGCAAATCGAGTTTTTCCCTCACCAGTTCCGTCATTTCCTCACCTCCGAGACATGTCTGTTTAACCGCGCGGCGCACTATACGAATAAAAACTAGCTGCTTCAAGGCATAAGCGCCAACCGCAATGAAAATCCGTCGGGCGCCGTTCCCTTGTCCCGCCTTTTGCGTTACCTTGGATTTACCGTTTTATAGCAATGATTTTAAAGGTGAAACATGCTTTATCTGATCTACGCGCAAGACGTTCCCCACTCGCTGGAAAATCGCCTGTCGGTGCGCCCGGCTCACCTGGCGCGCCTGCAGGCGCTGCGCGACGCCGGCCGTCTGGTGCTGGCGGGGCCGAACCCGGCCATCGACAGCAACGACCCGGGCGCCGCCGGCTTTACCGGTTCGACGGTGATTGCCGAATTCGCCTCGCTGGCCGACGCCCAGGCCTGGGCCGAGCAGGATCCTTACGTCGCCGCCGGCGTCTATGCCGAAGTGACGGTCAAGCCGTTCAAACAGGTGTTCTGACCCCACTCCTGCGCATTAACCAAGCGCGTTCCCTGTCCAGAACGTGCTTTTCCCCCATCCATCCGGTCCAAAAAATGCCCGGCCGCGGTGAGTGAAACCCGCCGCGCCTATACTGTCAAAGAGCGATTTTCGACAACCGGGAGAAGACCGATGCGACTGGACGTACATGCCCACCTGTGGAGCGCGGAGTATCTGGACCTTTTGCAGTCGCTAGGCGTACGGGAGGTTGCCGAGTATCGACAGTTGGGCGCGGGCAGCACCGCGCGCGAACTCGCCGCGCGTTTCGCCCTGCTGGACGCCGCCGATATCGACATGCAAATTCTGTCGGCGACGCCGCTCTCCCCGCACTTCGAAGATGAAAAAACCGCCGTCGACGCGGCGCGGCGGATAAATGACGAATACGCCGCCGTGGTGCAGCAATATCCGCGCCGATTTCGCGCAATCGCCTCCCTGCCGCTGCCGCATATCGACGCCTCTCTGCGCGAGCTGGAGCGTGCGCTCTCCGAACTGGGCATGCTGGGCGCCTGCATCACCACTTCGGTGCTGGGCCTCTCCATCGCCAACCCGCTGTTCGACCCGCTTTATCAGGAGCTCGATCGCCGCAGCAGCGTGCTGGCCCTTCATCCGGCAGGCCGCGGCGCGCTGTCTCCATTGATTGCCGACTATCAGCTGACCTGGGCGATCGGCGCTCCGGTCGAGGATACCGTGGCGGCGATGCACCTCATCGTTAACGGCATCCCTAAACGTTTCCCGCGGATGAAAATCATCGTGCCGCATTTAGGCGGCCTGTTGCCGATGGCGCTGGAACGGATCGATCAAACCCTGGCCTGGGAAGCGCCGAATACCCCCGAACGGCCGAGCCTCGCCGCACAGCGCCTGTGGTACGACACCGTCGGCCATGATCACCCTCCCGCCTTGCGCGCCGCGGTAGACTCGTTCGGCGCCGAACGGCTGCTGTTCGGCACCGATTTCCCGTTCCAGCCAGGGGATTTGTTCCAAACCACGGTGGAGTATATCCGGCGCTCCGGCCTGCCGGAGCCGCAGATCGCCGCCATTCTGGATGGCAATGCGGCCCGGCTGTTTGGCCTGCCGGAGCGCGGCGCGTTCACTGACGAATAGCACAACGGCCTTCCTTTGATACCCGGCGCATCAAGGCATAGACTCAAATTGCTGTATATAATTACAGTATTCTTTGAGGATAAAAAATATGGATACTTGCCCTGACATCGCCACGCTGAGAAGCCGCATACCGACTGCCGCCGGTGAACAGATCGCCGTTGCGGCTTATTATGACGACTGGAGCGCCAACAACCGCCAACCCACCGGCGGCGGCACCTTCGTCGCCAAGGCGCAATCGACCCCCGCTGACGACGGCGGCATGTTTATTCGCCCCAACGCCTCATGGGTCTGGGTGCGTACACTCGACGTTGCCGGCACGCTGTCCCCTTATGTGTATGGCGCAAAGGGTGACGGCATCAATGATGACACCGCCGCCATTCAACAGGCTCATGACTACGCCAGTTCGCTGGCGTCCCTCAGCGGTTCGCGCATACTGAAAAACGGCAACCTGGTATTTGGCAATGGCCGTTTCAAATGCCTGGCGACGCTGAATCTCAATGTAAAAACGGTCGATTACGATTTCTCCGGCGCCCTGCTGGACTTTTCGGCCCTCGCGCACGGCACCGAGGCGAAACGCATGGCCGCCATCGCATGGCAAAACGGCGCCGGTTATACCCAGGGCAATCTCAGCGCCCGCAATCTGCGCATGATTGGCCCCGGCGCAGACTCATTCGTCGATGGCATGACCTTCTCCACGTCGCTGTCGGAGAGCTATGCGCGCAACTCGCTGACTTTCCAGGGCGGCGCTGTCGAAGGCTTTGCTTACGGCCTGACGGGAACCAGCCATTTCTACTTCCTGCGCATGTACGGCTTTACCTTTAACCACTGTGACATCTGCTACTACTTCCCGAACAACGCCACAGACTCCGGCGAAGAAATGAACTTCCACAGCTGTGTGTTCGCGCAAAGCAACTGCGGCGTAAAACTGCAGGGCGGCTACAGCTATTTCTTCAATTGCTCCTTCGACTATATCTACGGGAAAAATGGCGAACAAACCTCAACCAGTCACGTGGGAAAATACATGCACATCGAGGGCGGGCAGCATATTTTCCGCGATTGCCATGTCGAGGGCTACGGGCCGCAGAATTACATCATGAACGTCCCCGACGATAAAAGTTGCAAAGTTAACGTTATCGGCGGCCTGTTCACCTTCAAAGCCGGCGGCAGTCCATCCACCTACCCGACCACCAGCAACCCTTTTTATGTCGGCAACCTGGCGCGAGTGGTGTTTGAAAAGGTCAATATCGGCCAAATGCAACAAGGCGGCGATGCCAACGTCAGCGGCTGGTTCGACGGCACCGGCTCGGTATCGTTGCACGATACGCATCTGCCCATCGCCTGGCCGTATCTGCTGACGCAGGTACGTACCGATGCGGCGGTGCAGGACAACTGGCTCGACAGTTCGACCTATACCAGCGGCGCCGGCAATGAAAAATGGACCGAGGAAGTGTGGGTACTGCCGCCGGGCGGCGTCAACACCGTGCGCAAGTCCCGCTATGGTTGGGGTACCGAAAACAGCACCAACTTCAGCATCATTCGGCAAACCGGCTTCGTTTCCCTGGGGCGCAACCTTGCCGCAGGAAGCGGCGTGTTCCAGGCCGTTCTGGGAACCATCAAGTTGAAAGGTTACGGCAGCGTCATTCATCATATTCGCGCCAATACCTATGCCGGAGAGGGGCAAAGCTGTCAGGTCAAAATCGTTTGGGCAAAATTGAGCGAGTTTGGCGCGCAACAGGATGTCGAACCGAAAATCCTGATGCAGCAAACCGGCCATTCGTATACCTATAATTTCAGCGGCAGCGAATCCCAGCTGAAAACCGAAGTTATTCCAGGGCAAATGCAAGGTTACGCCACCCAGCCGCCGTCATTTGAGCGAGCGCCGGATTGGGCTACCCATGCTTTCCTGTTGGTTGACACGACGAAAATGAAGAGCAATTTCGATCTGCGCATTACCGATGTCTATCTGCGACAGGTCTAATCGCCCAACCTTGCCGACAGCCGCGAAATTTCGCGGCTTTTTTACAAAAAAAAGCCAGCACGGAGCGGCTGGCCAAAGGGTTCTTCGAGGGAATATCTTGTCCGGCAAGCATACTCCCGCCCGCCGGCGTTGCTCCATCTATCGCTGCGATAGGCGGCTATTTGGGGTCCAGAATCAACGCCTGCATATCGGTGAACATCGTTTCCCATTCAGCCTGATCGATATCCATTAAGCCAAAGTAACGCAGCATGAAAGCCCCTTCGGTGGCCAGAAAAGCCAGCCGCGCGCGCTTGCCCTCTTCGCTGCGCAGATCCAGCCCGGCGATGCGGCTGCGATACCATGCGCGCGAGCTTTCCAGGTGTTCCGGCGTCTGGATCAACGTCGCCATCAGCCCCGCCGCCTTGGCGCTGGAGGCCTGATCCGAACTGCAGGTCGCCTGCATATGCGCCCTGACGCTGGTGATGGCCGAAGGATCCTCACCGGCAATGGCGTCGAATACCCGGTCGTAAGCCTTGCCCCAGCGATCGAACATCGCATCGATCAGCGCGTCCTTACTGCCGAAGCAATATTGCACTCCGCCTTTGGAGATGCCCATCGCCTTGGCGACGGAATCAATGGTCAGGCCGGCGGCGCCCTGGGTGGCGACTATCTCTTCGGCCACGTCCAGAACCTTGTCGCGATCGATGCTGCGTTGACGCCCCATTGAGAAACCCCTCTTTTCAATACGTACGTATGGATATATATTGGCACCAGTATATCACCCGGCAACCCCGGTGGGTTACTCGCTATGGCGGCGCCACCGCGTCGCCCACATTTGTGGAATATTATTATGCACGCCAATAACCGCTGGTTGATCCTGGCAATGATCTCCAGCGCACTGTTTCTGATTGTCATCGATATGACGGTGTTATACACCGCACTGCCGCGGCTGACCCAGGCGCTGGACGCCGGCGCCTCGCAAAAACTCTGGATCGTCAACGCCTACCCGCTGGTGGTCGCCGGCCTGTTGCCCGGCGCCGGCATGCTGAGCGATCGCATCGGCCATAAGCGGCTGTTTATCTCCGGCCTGCCGGTGTTCGCCGCCGCTTCGCTGTGCGCGGCCTTCTCGCCCAGCGCGGAATGGCTGATCGCCGCGCGGGTGTTCCTCGCCGTGGGCGCGGCGATGATGATGCCGGCGACCCTGTCCATCGTTCGCCACGTGTTTACCGACGATGGCGAACGCGCGCTGGCGATCGGCATCTGGGCGGCGGTCGCGTCCGGCGGCGCGGCCATCGGCCCGGTGGTCGGCGGCCTGCTGCTGGAGTATTTCTGGTGGGGATCGGTATTCCTGATCAACGTGCCGGTGGTATTGCTGGTATTGCCGCTGGCGTGGCGCTTGATCCCGCACTGCGGGGGAGACAATCCGCGCCCTTACGACATTGTCGGTTCGGTGCAAATCATGGCCGGACTGGTGGGCGCTATCTACGCCCTGAAAGAGTTGAGCAAGCCGGCGCCCTCTTTCGGCGCCCTGGCGATGGCCGCCATCATCGGCGTGCTGTTTCTCACCCTGTTCGTGCGCCGCCAACTGCGCAGCGACAGCCCGATGATCGACTTTTCGCTGTTCCGCAACCCGCTGTTCGCCGGCGGCGTTGCTGTCGATGGTGGCGTTGATCGGCGTCGAGCTGGTGTTGAGCCAACGCCTGCAGCTGGTATTGGGCCTGAGCCCCTTGCAGGCGGCGCTGTTCATTTTGCCTATCCCGCTGGCCTCGGCGCTGGCCGCCCCCATGGCCGGCCTGCTGCTGCCGCGTTATGGCGAACGCCGCATCATCCTCGGCGGTTTTATGCTGACCGCGCTCGGCATCGCCGGGTTGGCGGCGCTGTACCAAAGCGGCCTGGCGCTGCAGCTGGTTTGCCTGTTTATCAGCGGGTTCGGGCTGGGCGGCGCAATCACCTCCGCGTCTACCGCCATCATGCTAAGCGCGCCGGAGGAGAAATCCGGCATGGCGGCGTCGATTGAGGATGTGTCCTATGAACTGGGCGGCGTATTGGGCATCACGCTGCTCGGCGGATTGATGACGGCGGTTTACAGCCACAGCCTGGCGTTGCCGGCCGATCTGGCGGTGGGAAACCTGGCCTATGACAGCATCGACGAAGCGCTGCGGCTGGCCGCCGGTCTGGCGGCCGATCGAGCGCAGCAATTGACCCAATTGGCGCGTCAGGCCTTCGACCAGGCGTTTATTGCCGTATTGATCGCCGCGGCGTCATTAATGGCGCTGGGCGCCGGCGCGGTCAAATTGGCATTGCGCAAATAAGCGGCAAAACCGACTTTTGCCGTTAACAGATCCTGCGTAAACTGATTGGGCAATTTGCTTCACGGATTTATCGCCATTGGTTTTAGCGATGGCAATGATGCTTTAAATCGCATTTAACCCTGTGATAAATCCGGTTACTGTGTGTGTTATGGAAACTATCCTGTCTACCCTCGGAACGAATAATCAGGAGAAGATTATTATGGCAACGGCGAAGAAAGCGACCAAGACCCATATCGGCCTCGACAGTAAACAATCGGCAAAGCTGGCCGAAGCGCTGAACGCGCTGCTGGCGAATTACCAGGTGTTATATATGAACGTGCGCGGCTACCACTGGAATATTAGCGGCCCGCATTTCTTTGAGCTGCACGTTAAATTCGAAGAGACCTATAACGATCTGCTGACCAAGGTGGATGAGCTGGCGGAGCGTATTCTGACGCTGGGTTCACAGCCGCGGCATGCATACAGCGACTATTTGAAAACCGCCGATATCAAGGAGGACACCAACGTGACCGACGATAAAGGCACGCTGGGCGGCTTGCTGGGCGGTTATTCGGTACTGCTGCAGCAACAGCGCGCGCTGCTGGCGCTGGCCGCCGACGCGGGCGATGAAGGCACCGCTTCGCTGATGAGCGACTACATCAAGGAGCAGGAAAAACAGGTTTGGATGCTCAACGCCTACCTGGGCAAATAATTCCTGCCGCCATGATAAAACAGTCCCTGACGGGACTGTTTTCGTTTTACCATTCGCAGGAAACCACGAACAGCAGCGAGCGCCGGTGCTGGTCGTCCAGCCGGCGGCACACCCGGATGATATGCCGGTTGCTGCACGACTGGCGCTCCAGCCAACGATGCCTGCGGCGCTGGCTCTGCCGCAACATCCGCCAGCGGCCCACTTCGTTTCTACTGCGTCTCATAATTTCATCACTCGTCCGTCAAATGCCAACCGCGGGCATTATAGCCCTTTCCGCCGGCGATCCAAGTCGCCGTCGCTGCGGCCGCTGCCGGGCAAGCGTCCGAAAAGCCACATTTTATTTTCAGCAAGTGCCTTAACTTCATCATATTTATGCAACATAAGCGCCGATAAAAGGTTTCCCCTTTATCAATCTGTGCGTACACTCTTCGTTGGTGGTTTGCGAACGGGATTTTTCGCCTTTATGACAACATTTTATACTGTAATCAGTTGGCTCATGGTGTTCGGTTACTGGCTGCTTATCGCCGGGGTGACGCTGCGCATTCTGATGAAACGCCGCACCGTGCCTTCGGCCATGGCCTGGCTGCTGGTTATCTATATTCTGCCGCTGTTCGGCATCGTCGCCTATTTATCCTTTGGCGAACTGCATTTGGGCAAGCGGCGCGCCGAGCGCGCCAAGGCGATGTGGCCTTCCACCGCCCGCTGGCTGAACGAACTGAAGGAAAGCCGCAGGATCTTTGCCACCGAATACAGCGAGGTCGCCAGACCGCTGTTCCAGCTGTGCGATCGCCGGCAAGGCATCGACGGCGTCAAGGGCAACCAGCTCCAGCTGCTCACCACCACCGATGACACCCTGAAGGCGCTGATCCGCGACATCGAGCTGGCCCGCCACAATATCGAGATGGTGTTCTATATCTGGCAGCCGGGCGGCCTGGTCGATCAGGTGGCCGAATCGCTGATGGCCGCCGCACGGCGCGGCGTGCACTGCCGCCTGATGCTGGATTCCGCCGGCAGCCTGCAGTTTTTCCGCAGCCCCTACCCGGGAATGATGCGCAATGCCGGCATCGAAGTGGTCGAAGCGCTGAAGGTGAATCTGTTCCGCGTGTTCCTGCGCCGCATGGATTTGCGCCAGCACCGCAAGGTGGTGCTGATCGACAACTACATCGCCTACACCGGCAGCATGAACATGGTCGACCCGCGTTACTTTAAACAGGACGCCGGCGTCGGCCAGTGGATTGACCTGATGGCGCGCATGGAAGGCCCGGTGGCCACCACCATGGGCATCGTCTACGCCTGCGACTGGGAGATAGAAACCGGCAAGCGCATTCTGCCGCCGCCGCCGGACGTCAATATCATGCCGTTCGAGCAGGAAAGCGGCCATACCATTCAGGTAATCGCCTCCGGTCCGGGCTTCCCGGAGGAGATGATCCACCAGGCGCTGCTGACCGCGGTCTATTCCGCCCGCGAACAGTTGATCATGACCACCCCCTACTTCGTGCCGAGCGACGATCTGCTGCACGCCATCTGCACCGCCGCCCTTCGCGGCGTAGAGGTCAGCATCATCGTGCCGCGCGACAACGACTCCATGATGGTGCGCTGGGCCAGCCGGGCGTTCTTCTCCGAGCTGCTGGAGGCCGGGGTCAACATCTACCAGTTCGAAGGCGGCCTGCTGCATACCAAGAGCGTATTGGTCGACGGCCAGCTCAGCCTGGTCGGCACCGTCAACCTCGACATGCGCAGCCTGTGGCTCAACTTCGAGATCACGCTGGTGATCGACGACGACGGCTTCGGCAGCGATCTGGCCTGCGTGCAGGAAGACTATATCGCCCGTTCGCAGCTGCTGGACGCCAAGGAGTGGCTGAAACGGCCATACTGGCACCGCCTGCTCGAGCGGCTGTTCTACTTTTTCAGCCCGCTGCTGTAAAAGCCGCGGCGAGCGTGCTTTAATAACGCCAAATCATTTGTTATCAGGATTTTTTTATGGATTTGAATAACCGCCTTACCGAAGACGAAACGCTGGAACAGGCCTACGACATTTTCCTGGAGTTGGCCGGCGACAATCTGGATCCGGCGGATATTCTGCTGTTCAACCTGCAGTTTGAGGAACGCGGCGGCGCCGAGCTGTACGACCCGGCCGAAGACTGGCAGGAACATGTGGATTTCGATCTGAACCCGGACTTCTTCGCCGAAGTGGTGATTGGCCTGGCGGACAGCGACGGCGAACCGATCAACGACGTGTTCGCCCGGGTGCTGCTGTGCCGCGAGAAAGACCACAAGCTGTGCCACATTTTGTGGAAAGAGTGAGTTTCCGCTCCGCCGGATAAAAAAAGCCCCGCTGAATCAGCGGGGCTTTTTGTTGGCATAAACCCTAAACGCTATAAAGGATCGACCTTGAGGCAGGATACCGCATGGCGGAAGCTGCCTTCCAGCAACGGACGCGTTTTGGCGCACTCCGGCCCGGCTATCGGGCAGCGGGTGCGGAATACGCAGCCCGACGGCGGGTTGATCGGCGAAGGCAGTTCCCCTTCCAGCAACTGGATCCGCTTTTCCTTTTCCTTGTCCGGATCGGGGATCGGCACCGCCGACATCAGCGCCTTGGTGTAAGGATGCTGCGGGTTGTGGTACACCTCGTCATAGGTGCCCAGCTCCACCGCATGCCCCAGATACATCACCAGCACGCGATCGGAAATGTGCTTCACCACCGCCAGGTCGTGGGCGATGAAGATCAGCGACAGCCCCATCTCGCGCTGCAGCTGCTGCAGCAGGTTGACCACCTGCGCCTGAATCGATACGTCCAGCGCCGAGACCGGTTCGTCGCAGATCACCAGCTTCGGCTCGAGGATCAGCGCGCGCGCGATGCCGATACGCTGGCATTGGCCGCCGGAGAACTCGTGCGGGTAGCGGTTGATCAGGTTAGGCAGCAACCCGACCTTCAGCATCATCGCCTTCACCTTGTCTTTCACTTCCTGGCGCGGCATTTTCGGGTAGTAGGTGCGCAGCGGTTCGGCGATGATTTCGCCGATGGTCATGCGCGGGTTCAGCGAGGCCAGCGGATCCTGGAAGATCATCTGGATATCGCTGCGGGTCTTGCGCCAGTCGGCGTCGTTCATGCCGAGCAGGTCTTTGCCCAACCAGGCGACGCGGCCGCTGGTGGCCTTCACCAGGCCGATAATGGCGCGGGCGAAGGTCGACTTGCCGCAGCCGGACTCGCCGACCACGCCCAGCGTTTCGCCCTCGAACAGCCGCAGCGTCACGCCGTCGACCGCCTTCAGGGTTTTCGCCGGCTGCCAGAACCACTGTTTGTCATCATGAATGTCGAAGTGCACTTTCAGATCGGCCACTTCGAGCAGCACTTTCTTGTCGGTTACCGCTGTCATACCAACGCCTCCACCGGTTTAAAGCAGGCGCGCAGGCGCCCTTCACCAAACTGCTCCAACGGCGGAGCGCTCGCGCATTGCTCCATCGCGTACGGGCAACGCGGTTGGAACGGGCAGCCTTTCGGCAAACGCAACAGGTTCGGCGGGTTGCCGGGGATGGTCATCAGCGCCTCGCCTTCGGCGTCCAGGCGCGGCACCGCGTTCAGCAGGCCGATCGAGTACGGGTGGCTCGGATGATAGAACACGTCGCGCGCGCTGCCGTACTCCATGGTGCGGCCGGCATACATCACCAGCACCTTGTTGCAGATGCCGGCGACCACCCCCAGATCGTGGGTGATCATGATAATGGCGGTGTTGAACTCGCGCTTCAGCTCATTCAACAGCGTCATGATCTGCGCCTGTACGGTCACGTCCAGCGCGGTGGTCGGTTCGTCGGCGATCAACAGCTTGGGCCGGCACAGCAGCGCCATGGCGATCATCACGCGCTGGCGCATGCCGCCGGAGAACTCGTGCGGGTACATGCGCATGCGCTTGCGCGCCTCCGGCATTTTTACCGCATCGAGCATGCGCACCGACTCTTCAAAGGCTTCGCTCTTGCTCATCTTTTTATGCAGCATCAGCACTTCCATCAGCTGCTCGCCGACGCGCATATAGGGATTGAGCGAGGTCATCGGATCCTGGAAAATCATCGAGATCTCTTCCGCCCGCAGCTTGTTGAGCTGGTTTTCCGGCAGGTTGAGGATCTCGCGGCCGTTAAACCTGGCCGAACCGCCGATGCGGCCGTTGCTGGCCAGCAGCCCCATCAGCGCGAAGGCGGTCTGGGATTTGCCGGAGCCGGATTCGCCGACGATGCCCAGCGTTTCGCCGGCGCGCAGGTCGAAGTTCAGATCGTTCACCGCCGTGACGTCGCCGTCCGGGGTGCCGAAGGTCACGCGCAGGTCTTTTACATCCAACAACAGCGAAGATTTGGCGCCGACGCTGCTTTGCAACTGCGGATTTTCAATGGTGCTCATGATTGCACTCCTTAACGATCTTTCGGGTCGAGGGCGTCGCGCAGGCCATCGCCGATAAAGTTGAAACAGAACAGAGTGACAACCAGGAAACCCGCCGGGAACAGCAGCAACCACGGTGAAACTTCCATCGAGTTGGCGCCGTCGCTGAGCAATGCGCCCCAGCTGCTTAACGGCTCTTGCGTACCCAGCCCCAGGAAGCTGAGGAAGGACTCGAACAGGATCATGCTCGGCACCAGCAGCGAGGCGTAGACCACCACCACGCCCAGCACGTTCGGCACGATATGCCGCAGCACGATGTTGCGCGTAGAAACCCCGCACACCAGCGCCGCTTCGATGAACTCCTTGCGTTTCAGGCTCAGCGTTTGCCCGCGCACGATACGCGCCATGTCCAGCCACGACACCATGCCTATCGCCACAAAGATCAGCAGGATGTTTTGGCCGAAGAAGGTCACCAGCAGGATCACGAAGAACATGAACGGGAAGGAGTTGAGGATCTCCAGCAAACGCATCATCACCGAATCGGTCTTGCCGCCCAGATAGCCGGACATTGCGCCGTACAGGGTGCCGACGATCACCGCCACCAGCGCCGCCGCCACGCCGACCATCAGCGAGATGCGCCCGCCGATGGCCACGCGCACCAGCAGGTCGCGGCCGGAGGAATCGGTGCCGAAGTAGTGCGCGGATTCGAGGCTCGGCGCGGCCGACATCATCGCCCAGTCGGTATCGTCATAGGCGAACTGCGACAGCCAGGGCGCCACAATCACGAACAGGGTGATCAACGCCAGCACAAACAGGCTGCTGACCGCCGCGCGGTTGTGCACAAAGCGCCGGCGCGCATCCTGCCACAGGCTGCGCCCTTCCACTTCCAGCTTTTCGCTGAAGTGTTCCAGAGCTTCGCTGTTCTTTTTGGTCAACATCATTCGCGTGCTCCAGATTAATAACGAATTTTCGGATCGATAACGGCGTACAGCACGTCGACGATCGCGTTAAACAAGATGGTCAGGCCGCCGACCAGAATGGTCAGGCTCAGCACCAGGGAATAGTCGCGGTTCAGCGCGCCGTTCACGAACAGCTGGCCGATGCCCGGCAGGCCGTAAATGGTTTCGATCACCATCGAACCGGTGATGATGCCGACAAACGCCGGGCCCATATAGGACAACACCGGCAACAGCGCCGGCTTCAGCGCGTGGCGGAAGATGATGCGACGCATCGGCAGGCCTTTGGCGCGCGCGGTGCGGATAAAGTTGGAGTGCAGCACCTCGATCATCGAACCGCGGGTAATGCGGGCGATGCTGGCGATATAGGCCAACGACAGCGCCACCATCGGCAAAATGATGAACTTCGGCGCCCCGCCGTTCCAGCCGCCGCCCGGCAGCCATTTCAGCGTAATGGCGAAGATCAGCACCAGCAGCGGCGCCACCACGAAGCTGGGGATCACCACCCCGGTCATGGCGAACCCCATCACCGTATAGTCCCATTTGGTATTTTGATTCAGCGCGGCAATCACGCCGGCGCTGACGCCCAGCACCACCGCCAGCAGGAACGCGGCCAGGCCGAGTTTGGCGGACACCGGGAAGGAGGAGGCCACCAGATCGTTGACCGAATAGTCCTTGTATTTGAATGACGGGCCAAAATCGCCTTGGGCGAGCTGGCCTAAATAATTGAAGTATTGTTTGTAGATAGGATCGTTGAGGTGATATTTCGCCTCGATGTTGGCCATCACTTCAGGCGGCAATGCGCGTTCACCGGTAAAAGGACTTCCCGGCGCCAGGCGCATCATAAAGAATGAAATGGTGATCAAAATAAACAGCGTCGGAATCGCTTCCAGACAGCGGCGTAGAATAAATTTTAACATTGCCCGTACCTGTTCCATGAATCTGCCGGCCGTCGCCATGCGCATCGGCGGCAGATTTCTAGCCTTTACTTCAGCTTTATCATTATCAGTCGATCGGTGACGAGGCGCCGCAGCGCCCCGGCATTAGAATCAATGTTTGATAATATAAAGATCTTTGACGTGGATATTATCCAGCGGGTCTTTACCGGTATAACCGCCAACGTAAGGTTTTACCAGACGGGCGTTCACATAGTAATAAACCGGAACAATGGCTGAATCCTTATCCAGCTGCACTTCGGCTTTTTGGTACAGCGCAGCGCGATCTTCGTCCGAGGTGGCTTTCAGCGTATCGCCGATCAGCTTGTCGAATTCCGCGCTCTTGTAATGTGCGGTGTTGTTGCTGCTGTCCGACAGCATGGTGTTCAGGAAGGAGGAAGGTTCGTTATAGTCTGCACACCAGCCGGCGCGCGCAATATCGAAGTTGCCCTGATGGCGGGTGTCCAGGAAGGTTTTCCACTCCTGGTTGACCAATTTCACGTTAATGCCCAGGTTTTTCTTCCAGATAGAGGCGGCGGCGATCGCCAGCTTCTTGTGCAGATCGGAGGTGTTGTACAGCAGGTTCAGCGTCAGCGCTTTGCCCGGGCCGTAGCCGGCTTCGGCCAACAGTTTTTTCGCTTCTTCGTTGCGTTTCTCCTGGGTCCAGCCAAACCACTCCGGCGGCGTCAGCTTGGCGCCGTCGGTATATGGCGGGGTGTAACCGTAGGCCGGCAGGTCACCCTGGTTTTTCACTTTGTTGACGATGATGTCGCGATCCATGCCCAGCTTCAGCGCGGTGCGCACGCGCACGTCGGTCAGCGGCGCTTTCTGGTTATTGATCTCGTAGTAGTAGGTGCACAGGTACGGGTCGACGTGAACTTCCGTCGGGATCTCTTTCTTCAGCTTCTGGAACAGCTCGATCGGCATGTTGTTATAGGTCATGTCGATTTCGCCGGTGCGGTAACGGTTGACATCGGTCACTTCCGAAGAAATAGGCAGGTAGGTCACCTGAGTGATCACGGTCTTGGCGTTATCCCAGTACTCAGGGTTACGCTCCAGGACGATGCGTTCGTTGACCGTCCAGTTTTTCAATTTGTAAGCGCCGTTGGCCACGAAGTTTTGCGGCTGGGTCCACTTCTCGCCAAATTTTTCGACCGCGGCCTTATTCACCGGCGACATAGACGGGTGCGCCAACAGCTTGGGCAGATAAGGCACCGGCTCGCTCAGGGTCACTTCGAAGGTGTGGTCGTCGATCGCTTTCACCCCGAGGGCGGTCGGCTGTTGTTTGCCGACGATGATGTCATCGATATTGGTGATGTGCGCGTACTGTACGTAGCTGGCGTAAGGGGATGCCGTTTTCGGGTCGGCCAAACGCTGCCAGCTGTAGACGAAATCTTGCGCCGTCACCGGCTCGCCGTTCGACCACTTGGCGTTTTTACGCAGGTGGAAGGTCCACACTTTAAAGTCTTTATTATCCCAGCTTTCCGCTACGCCCGGAATGATGGCGCCATTTTGATCGTTGATGGTCAGACCTTCCAGCAAATCGCGGGATACGTTGGACTCGGGCACCCCTTCAATCTTGTGCGGATCCAGCGACTGCACTTCCGCGCCGTTGTTGCGCACCAGCACCTGTTTTTCTGCCAGTTGCACGCCCGCCGGCACGTCGGCCGCCCAGGCACTGCCGGTTGCCGTGATGCCGAGCGCGGCAATAATGCCGGCGGCGAGGAGGTTTTTCTTCGTGATGTTGGTCATGGTTATACTCCAGTTTTTATTATCACAGGCTCGTCGTGGAGCCTGCGTTGCCCGTGAGCGGACCTCGTGATGCCAGCGCTGCGGAACGAATGCGGCAACCGGCCTTCCCTGTATTACCCACCGTCGTTGTGTGAGGCAATACCCCTTTACTGCTTGATGATGTACAGATTTTTTACGTCGGTGTAGTCCAGCGGATCTTTGCCGGTGAAGCCGCCTACCCTCGGTTTTATCAGACGGGCGCTGATGCGGTAATACACCGGGATCAGCGCCGAATCCTTGTCCAGCCGGGCCTCGGCCTGCTGGTAAAGCGCGGCGCGCGCGGCCTCATCCGGCGCCTTGAGCGTGGCGGCCATGATGGCGTCGAACGCCGGGCTGTTGTAGAAGATAGTGTTGATGCTACTGTTGGAGAGCACCAGGTTCAGGAAGGCGCTGGGTTCGTTGTAATCGCCGCACCAGGTGGCGCGCGCGACGTCGTACTGGCCCTGATGGCGGCTTTCCAGCGACGTTTTCCACTCCTGATTGCGCAGCGTGACGTCGGCGCCAAGGTTCTTCTTCCACATAGACGCGGCGGCTATCGCCTGCTGTTTGTTCTGATCGGAGGTGTTGTACAGCAACGAGAATTTCAGCGGTTTGGCGTCGCTGTAGCCGGCCTCGGCCAGCAATTTTTTGGCGGCGGCGTTGCGCTGCTCCTGGCTCCAGCCGGCCCATTCAGGCTGGGTGAATGTGGCGCCCTCGGTAAAGGTCGGCGTAAAGCTGTAGGCCGGGATCTGTCCCTGCCCCATGATTTTGTTGGCGATGATGTCGCGGTCCAGCGTTAACTTCACCGCCTCGCGCACCCGCGCGTCGGTAAAAGGCGCTTTCCGGTTGTTGATCTCGTAATAGAAGGTGCACAGGTACGGGTTGACGTGCAGCTGCTCGGGAATTTCGCGCTTCATCTTGGCGTACAGATTCGGCGGAATGGCGCTGTTGGTGATGTCGATTTCACCGCTGCGGAAGCGGTTGACGTCGCTGACCTCGGACGCTATCGGCAGGAAGGTCGCCTGGTTGACGACGGTTTTCTTGTTGTTCCAGTAGCTCGGGCTGCGCTCCAGCACCAGGCGCTCATTCACCACCCACTCTTTCAGGCGGTAGGCGCCATTGCCGACGAAGTTGGCCGGCAGCGTCCACTTGTCGCCAAACTTCTCCACCACCGAACGTTTCACCGGTTTCAGCGAGGTATGGCTCAGCATGTTGACAAAGTAAGGCACCGGCTCGCTCAGCGTCACCTGCAGCGTGACGTCATCCACGGCCTTCACGCCAAGCGTCTGCGGGCTTTTCTTGCCGGTCAGGATATCGTCGATATTTTCAATTTTGGCGTACTGCAGATAGCTGGCGTAAGGCGAGGCGATGTTGGGATCGACCAGGCGCTGCCAACTGTAGACGAAATCCTGCGCGGTCACCGGCGAACCGTCGCTCCACACCGCGTCGGGGCGCAGATGGAAGGTCCAGTTGCGGTAATCCTTATTTTCCCAGCTGACGGCCACCGCCGGCACCAGATGCCCGTTGGCGTCGGTGCTGACCAGCCCTTCCAGCAGGTTAAGAATGACATTGCTTTCCGGTACGCCCTCGACCTTATGCGGATCCAATGAGGCCACTTCGCTGCCGTTATTGATTACGATGTTCTGTTGCCGGGCTAATTGCACCCCGGCCGGCACGTCGGCCGCCTGAACGGAATTAATCAGGCCGCCGCACAGCGCGCCGCCAATCAACAAGGCCAAAGATGTGCGCTTCATGGTTTGCTGCATAGTCGAGGCTCCTTTTCACCAACAAGCATTGCTTATCGATCTTTGTGAAGTGTTTATAAGAATTCTAAATAAACGGATACCAGCAAAAATCATTCCCGTTTTCATGGCGCATTGCAGTTAATTGACCGCGAGAAAGTTGCTCGGAAATTAGCAGAAGCCAAATTCCATAGCCAATAAATTTTACGAAAATGTTAAGCAATTCTCTTTTATTGACCGAACCCCGCTCGCCAGCCCCGTAGTCCGCCGGATGAAGGAAGAAGTCACCACATTGATTTATATGAAAAAATCAGACAAATCAATCTAAAGTCGGCCACGATATTTGCCAAGCGGCAAAACAAAGAAACATTCAGTTAACAAAGAAGGCGTTCAAAGAACAAACACCTGCTTATAGGCTGTTAATCACTAATAACACCTGGATGAAAGCGAGACAAGCCCTACAGAATGATGTGATTAATTTAACAGCAGGTTTAACCAACGGCGGGAGGAAAAACGCTGAAATGGCGAGAGAAAAGGCTCAAAAATAACCCTTTGAGCTTTTATTGAACAGCAACCTGAGATTTATGCAACATAATAGTGCAAGCGCGGAAAATTCATTCATATTGCGCACTATAATAATGCGAACCAATGAATTATTTAAACTTTAAAATTAATTTGAGCTGCGAACCTGGCGCATTCGCGGCTCTTTCGATAAATCATAGCAGGCCGGGGAATATCGCCTTAATACCGGTGACAATAAACTCGATGCCTAATGCCATCAGCAGTAACCCCATGATGCGGGTGATGACGTTGATGCCGGTTTGCCCAAGCAAACGCACCAGCAACGGCGCCGCGCGGAACAATAGCCAGCAACAGAAGGCGAACAGCGCGATCGCCAGCGTGAGGCCCAGCAGATTTTGCCAGCTGTGGTAGCGCGAGCTCCAGACGATGGTTGAGCTGATGGCGCCCGGCCCGGCCATCAGCGGCAGCGCCAGCGGCACCACGCCAATGCTTTCGCGGATCGCGCTCTCTGATTTTTCCTGCTTGTTCTGCTTGTCTTCGCCGAGCTTGCCGCTGATCATCGACATGGCGATGGTCACCACCAGAATGCCGCCGGCGATGCGGAACGAATCGATAGAGATGCCGAACATGCGCAGGATCCCTTCCCCCAAAAATAGCGAGGTACAGAGAATGATGGCGACCGACAGGTTGGCGGTCAGGTTGGTTTTATTACGCCCCGCCTCCGCCTGATAGCTGGTCATGCTGATAAACACCGGCAGAATGCCGACCGGGTTCACCAGCGCAAACAGGCCGACAAAGAATTTGATGTAGCCGGAAAAATCCAACAAAGATTGGCCCACAGATGGCTCCGCATTAATAGCTGTATAAGTGATGCTGTCTACGCGCGCTAATGTAATGGAAATGTCGCGGCTAATCCATCCGCTCACCTGGCATTTTTGGCTGTTAGCAGCGCAACAAAAAAAACAAACGACTGTTGTTAAAGCTATGTTCGGATTTTTGATTTTTTATGTTTTAAAAAGACCGCTACCAGTCGGTTGTTGAGAACAACTCTCAACCGCACTCGGCTGAATGGTGTCAGCTTGCACTTTTCATGATTTAGATCACAAATTGCCTACCCAACTGTGGGTAAGCTCTTAGTCGTAGTCAGGGAGTAGAACAGGTTAAGCGAAACGCCGCCGTTGCCTTCCCTCTCCTGTCTGCCGCCTCCGCCTGGCGCGAGGTGAAGCTCTTTAAGCAAATCAGCATCATGCGATGAAATAAAGCGGGAAAGCCCTGGTCATTAAACCAACGACAGTGCCCGTTCAGACTATACTAGTGGCTCGCACGGCTTATTTACTGAAAGAGTTTAACATTATCAGGAGAGCATTATGGCTGTAACGAATGTCGCTGAACTGAACGAGCTAGTCGCACGTGTCAAAAAAGCCCAGCGCGAATATGCCAACTTCACTCAAGAGCAAGTTGATAAAATTTTCCGCGCTGCTGCCCTCGCCGCTGCCGATGCCCGCATTCCCCTGGCCAAAATGGCCGTAGAAGAGTCCGGGATGGGTATCGTTGAAGATAAGGTCATCAAAAACCACTTCGCTTCAGAATATATCTACAACGCCTATAAAGATGAAAAAACCTGCGGCATCCTGTCCGAAGACGACACTTTCGGTACCATCACCATCGCCGAACCCATCGGCCTGATTTGCGGTATCGTACCGACCACCAACCCGACTTCCACGGCGATTTTCAAGGCGTTGATCAGCCTGAAAACCCGTAACGGCATCATTTTCTCCCCGCACCCCCGCGCCAGGAACGCCACCAACAAGGCGGCCGACATCGTGCTGCAGGCCGCCATCGCCGCCGGTGCGCCGAAGGATATCGTCGGTTGGATCGATCAGCCTACGGTCGAGCTGTCCAATCAGCTGATGCATCACCCCGACATCAACCTGATCCTCGCCACCGGCGGCCCGGGCATGGTGAAAGCCGCCTACAGCTCCGGTAAACCGGCGATCGGCGTAGGCGCCGGCAATACGCCGGTAGTGGTAGACGAAACCGCCGACATCAAACGCGTGGTCGCCTCTATCCTGATGTCGAAGACCTTCGACAGCGGCGTAATCTGCGCCTCCGAGCAGTCGGTCATCGTGGTCGACGCCATTTATGACGCGGTGCGCGAACGCTTCGCCTCCCACGGCGGCTATCTGCTGCAGGGGAAAGAGCTGAAGGCGGTGCAGGACATCATCCTGAAAAACGGCGGCCTGAATGCGGCCATCGTCGGCCAGTCCGCGCCGAAAATCGCCGAAATGGCAGGCATTAAAGTGCCGGCGAACACCAAGGTGCTGATCGGTGAAGTGAAGCTGGTCGATGAGACGGAACCTTTCGCCCATGAGAAACTGTCGCCTACCCTGGCGATGTACCGCGCCAAAGATTTCGAAGACGCGGTCGGCAAAGCCGAAAAACTGGTCGCCATGGGCGGCATCGGCCACACCTCTTGCCTGTATACCGACCAGGACAACCAGACCGCGCGCGTCGCCTACTTCGGCGACAAGATGAAAACGGCGCGTATCCTGATCAACACCCCGGCTTCTCAGGGGGGCATCGGCGACCTGTACAACTTTAAACTCGCTCCGTCGTTGACGCTGGGTTGCGGTTCCTGGGGTGGCAACTCCATCTCTGAAAACGTCGGACCGAAACACCTGATCAACAAGAAAACTGTAGCGAAGCGAGCAGAAAACATGTTGTGGCATAAACTTCCGAAATCCATCTACTTCCGCCGCGGCTCCCTGCCTATCGCGCTGGAAGAAGTGGCGACCGACGGGGCGAAACGCGCCTTCATCGTGACCGACCGCTACCTGTTCAATAACGGTTATGCAGACCAGATCACCAAGGTTCTGAAATCGCACGGCATTGAAACTGAAGTGTTCTTCGAAGTTGAAGCGGACCCAACGCTGAGCATCGTACGCAAAGGCGCCGAGCAGATGAACTCCTTCAAGCCCGACGTGATTATCGCTCTGGGCGGCGGTTCACCGATGGACGCGGCGAAAATCATGTGGGTGCTGTACGAGCATCCCGAAACCCACTTCGAAGACCTGGCGCTGCGCTTTATGGACATCCGCAAGCGTATCTACAAGTTCCCGAAAATGGGCGTGAAAGCGAAAATGATCGCCGTCACCACCACCTCGGGCACCGGTTCTGAAGTGACGCCGTTTGCGGTCGTGACCGATGACGCCACCGGCCAGAAATACCCGCTGGCGGACTATGCGCTGACCCCGGACATGGCGATTGTCGACGCCAACCTGGTGATGAACATGCCGAAATCCCTGTGCGCCTTCGGCGGCCTGGATGCGGTGACCCACGCGCTGGAAGCCTACGTTTCGGTGCTGGCGAACGAATACTCCGACGGCCAGGCGCTGCAGGCGCTCAAATTGCTGAAAGAGTATCTGCCGGCCAGCTATAAAGAAGGCGCGAAGAACCCGGTCGCCCGCGAACGCGTGCACAACGCCGCCACCATCGCCGGCATCGCCTTCGCCAACGCCTTCCTCGGGGTTTGTCACTCCATGGCCCACAAGCTGGGTTCCGAGTTCCATATCCCGCACGGTCTGGCCAACGCCATGCTGATCTCCAACGTCATTCGCTACAACGCCAACGACAACCCGACCAAGCAGACGGCTTTCAGCCAGTACGACCGCCCTCAGGCGCGTCGCCGCTACGCTGAAATCGCCGACCACCTCGGCCTGAGCGCGCCGGGCGACCGCACCGCGCAGAAAATCGAGAAGCTGCTGGCGTGGCTGGACGAGCTGAAAACCGAACTGGGCATTCCGGCCTCCATCCGTGAAGCCGGCGTGCAGGAAGCCGATTTCCTGGCCCGCGTAGACAAACTGTCGGAAGACGCTTTTGACGACCAGTGCACCGGCGCCAACCCGCGTTATCCGCTGATTGCCGAACTGAAGCAAATCATGCTGGATACCTTCTACGGCCGCGAGTTTAGCGAAGCGGTTGAAGAAGAAGCGGCGGCCCCGGTTGCGGCCAAAGCGGTAAAGAAGTCCAGAAAGTAACGGTCGACTGAACCGATAAAAAAACCCGCCGAAAGGCGGGTTTTTTATTTCAAGCCGGGGCGATATATCAACCCGCGGCTAAAAGGCGCCAGAATCCTTCCTGCGCCGCTGACGCCTCACTCCTGGGCATGGATAGCCTCTTTATAATGCTTGCGGCATACGGAGACATAGCTTTCATTTCCGCCTATCACCACCTGCTCGCCGGCATGCATCGCCTGGCCGTTCTCATCCAGCCGCAGCACCATGTTCGCCTTTCTGCCGCAGTGGCAAATGGTTTTCAATTCGACCAGCTTGTCGGCCCAGGCCAATAAGTATTGGCTGCCGACGAACAGCTCTCCCAGAAAATCGGTGCGCAGGCCATAACACAGCACCGGAATATCCAGCTGGTCCACGACGTCGCATAATTGCTCTACCTGCGCCTTGGTCAGAAATTGGCTTTCATCCAGCAGCACGCAATGCACCGGTTGCTGTTGATGCTCCTGAACGATCATGGCGTAGAGCATCGAGTCGTTATTATAAAGCTGCGCCTGGGAGGACAAGCCAATGCGCGAGCTCACCTTACCCACGCCGAAACGGTGATCGATTTCAGCGGTAAACACCAGCGTACGCATACCACGTTCTTGATAATTATATGAAGATTGTAACAACGCGGTAGATTTGCCTGCATTCATAGCAGAGTAATAAAAATAAAGTTGAGCCATGGGCCCGCAACTCCAATGGTATAAGAAATATTCAGACGTTGATTCAGACGGCAAGTGTATCATAACCGGGCGGCCTTCTCAGCCGTTGCTTGCGCAATATCGCGATTGGGTTACCCCCCGCTTTCGAGTGAAACATTTCGTTCTGCCCGGCCGGCGTTTTACATCTATTTACAGGATAATGTCTGTTCGACATCACAATTAATTACTGCTAATGATTAAGCCGTCGCAGTAATGACTGAGGGAGTTAGCGCCTGAGCTGCGGCTAACCCGGAGTGCAACCCATTTAAAATTCCCCGCATGAGGCTGAGGTATTTAAAGGCGCCAGACGACGCAGGCAACACATCTTGACGTAATCTTTACCGGTATACCCCTATTGTTTACAGTGTTTGCGGATCCGCAGCGTGATTAGGCCCACAGAACTCGTTGTAATATTGATATAAATTACGACTATAACTTATCGTTGAATGGCTTTTAGCGCGGCAAACATACCGCGGCTGTTGAAAATTTGACTTAAAAAGGATGCTGGTAATAGTTAACAGCCTCTCCTATATTAGTCGGACAGATCTGAGTTAACCGTTTTTTAAAAGGTAAATTTGAGTATTCAATCCAATTTGGCTATTGCAGAAAGGAAAAGAGCACTCTATTATTATCCAGACGCCCCCCACCAATATAATTTGAGACTAGGACAATGAGCGAAGCATTAAAGATTTTGAACAACATCCGCACTCTGCGCGCCCAGGCAAGAGAATGCAGCCTGGAAACGCTGGAAGAAATGCTCGAGAAACTGGAAGTTGTTGTGAACGAACGTCGCGAAGAAGACAGCCAGGCTCAAGCAGAAATCGAAGAACGTACGCGTAAACTGCAGCAATATCGCGAAATGCTGATTGCTGACGGTATCGACCCAAATGAACTGCTGCAAACTATGGCTGCAACCAAAGCCGCAGGTAAAGCAAAACGCGCAGCACGCCCGGCTAAATACCAATATAAAGACGAAAATGGCGAACTGAAAACCTGGACCGGCCAGGGCCGCACGCCAGCGGTGATTAAGAAAGCTATCGAAGAGCAAGGTAAATCTCTGGACGATTTCCTGCTGTAATAGCCGACAGTTTCGTATCCGAAAGGCTCTCCTCTGGAGGGCCTTTTTGTTTGCCCTCTCTCATTCATTCCCGGCTTTTTAAGTAAATATCCTAAACCCCGCCTTCCCTGGCGATTAATCGCCGCGTCAACCATTGCAGACGTAAAAAAGGGGCCGCAGCCCCTTATGACATTCGTCGACGGTTCAATTAATGAACTTTATAAAATGCCTTGTACCAATCAACAAAACGCTTCACCCCATCCTGTACGCTGGTTGCCGGTTTAAAGCCGATAACGCGATAAAGCTCGGCGGTATCCGCGCTGGTATCCAAAACGTCGCCAGGCTGCATAGGCAGCATATTTTTACGGGCGGAGATACCTAACGCCGACTCGAGCGCGCTGATATATTCCATCAGCTTTACCGGAGCGCTGTTGCCGATATTATAGACATGGTAAGGCGCGGAACTGGTAGCCGGCGATCCCTGCTCAACGCTCCAGCGCGGATCCGCCTGCGGAATAACCGCCTGCAGGCGCACTATCGCTTCGGTGATATCATCGATGTAGGTAAAGTCACGGTGCATCTCGCCGTGGTTATATACATCGATGCTCTCTCCCGCCAATATGGCCTTGGTAAACTTGAACAGCGCCATATCGGGCCTGCCCCAGGGGCCATACACGGTAAAGAAACGCAACCCGGTGGTCGGAATACCGTACAAATGGGAATAGCTGTGCGACATCAGCTCATTGGCTTTTTTGGTCGCCGCATACAATGAAACCGGATGGTCAACCGAATCTTCAGTGGAGAATGGCAGTTTGCGATTCAAACCATATACCGAACTGGAAGAGGCATAGAGCAAATGCTCAACCTTATTATGACGGCAGCCTTCCAGCACGTTTAAATGGCCGATAAGATTGGCGTCGGCATAGGCCAGCGGGTTTTCCAGCGAATAACGCACCCCGGCCTGAGCCCCAAGATGTATCACTCGCTGGAACCGATGCTCGGCGAACAACGCCGCTATCCCCTCGCGATCGGCCAAATCCAGCTTGATGAAGCGGAATCCCGGCTTATCCGCCAGCAGATCGAGGCGGGCCGTTTTCAGGCCCACATCATAATAATCATTCAGGTTGTCGATACCGACAACCTGATGCCCGGCGGCCAACAAACGCTCTGCAACGTGATAACCGATAAATCCCGCAGCGCCTGTAACCAGGAATTTCATGCTCACCCCTTAAATAACCGGCTTGATGGAAGCGCCGCGGCCAATGGCGTAATAGGTAAAGCCGCGGCTTTCCAGGCGTTCCGGATCAAACAGGTTACGCCCGTCGAAGATCACCGGCTGCTTTAACGCGCCTTTGATGGCATCGAAATCCGGCGCGCGGAAGTTTTGCCACTCGGTGCAGATAACCAAGGCGTCCGCCCCGTGCAGCGCGGCCTCTTTGGTGCCGACCAGCTTCAGATCGTCGCGCTGACCATAAATGCGCTGAACTTCGTTCATCGCTTCTGGGTCATAAGCCTGCACGGTAGCGCCGGCTTCCCACAGCTGCTCCATCAGCACGCGGCTGGAGGCTTCACGCATGTCGTCGGTGTTAGGCTTGAACGCCAACCCCCACAGCGCGAAGGTTTTCCCCTGCAGATCGTCGCCAAAGTAGTCTTTGATAAAACTGGTCAGCTTGTATTTCTGCTGATAGTTAACCTGCTCCACCGCCTGCAGCAGCTTCGGCTGGTAGCCGATATGCTCGGCGGTGCGGATCAGCGCCTGCACGTCTTTCGGGAAGCAGGAGCCGCCGTAGCCGCAGCCTGGGTAGATAAAGTGGTAACCGATGCGCGAGTCGGAGCCGATCCCCTGACGCACTTTTTCGATGTCTGCGCCCAGCATTTCAGCCAGGTTGGACATTTCGTTCATGAAGCTGATTTTGGTCGCCAGCATGCAGTTGGCGGCGTATTTGGTCAGCTCTGCGCTGCGAATATCCATCAGGATCATGCGATCGTGATTGCGGTTAAACGGCTCGTACAGTTCGCGAATGGGTTCGATCACGTCTTTGTTGTCCGTACCGATCACGATGCGCTCAGGGCGCATGCAGTCGGCGACCGCCGCCCCTTCCTTCAGGAACTCAGGGTTGGAGACCACGTCGAAAGGCACGCTGCTGCCGCGCTTTTCCAACGTCTCGGCCATCACCTGGCGCACTTTATCCGCGGTGCCGACCGGCACGGTGGACTTGTCGATCACCACTTTACGGTCGGTCATGTGTTCGGCAATGGTGCGCGCCACGGCGGTCACGTATTTCAAATCGGCAGAGCCGTCTTCGTCCGGCGGCGTGCCAACGGCGATGAACTGGATGGCGCCGTGCGCCACGCCCGCTTTCGCGTCGGTGGTGAAATGCAGACGGCCGGCCTCGTAGTTTTGCTGCACTAACGGCGTCAGGCCCGGTTCAAAAATAGGGATATTCCCTTTTTTCAGGTTTTCGACTTTACGCTCATCCACGTCAATGCACATAACGTCATGGCCGACTTCAGCCAGCACCGCTGCCTGTACCAGACCCACATAGCCAATACCAAAAACGGTTACTTTCATGGGAAAATCCTAGTTTTTCAAATTAAGACGAAAGATAAATAAATTATTTCTTTTCAGCGGTCAGCAACTGCTGCAACCACTGAGAAAACGCGTTGCCCAGGCTGGCGTGGCGCATGCCGTACTCGACGAAGGCCTGCATATAGCCCAGTTTGTTGCCGCAGTCGTGGCTGGTGCCCTTAAGGTGGTAAGCCTCCACCGTCTCCTGCTGCATCAGCATTTCGATGCTGTCGGTGAGCTGAATTTCATCGCCGGCTCCCGGCGGCGTTTTCGCCAACAGCGGCCAGATATCGGCGGACAGCACGTAGCGGCCCACGATCGCCAGATTCGAGGGCGCTTGATCCGGCGCCGGCTTCTCGACCACGCTGACCATCGGCGCGCTTTCTCCGGGCTGCAGTTCATAGCCCCGGCAATCGGCCACGCCGTAATTTCCGACATCTTTATGGGGCACCGGTTCAACCATTATCTGGCTGATGCCGGTGGCTTCGAAACGCTGCAGCATTTCGTGCAAATTGTCTTTTTTCAGATCGGCGCTGTACTCATCGAGGATCACGTCCGGCAGCACCACCGCCACCGGCTCATCACCCACCATCGGATAGGCGCACATGATGGCGTGCCCTAATCCTTTGGCCACCCCTTGACGCACCTGCATAACGGTAACGCCCTTAGGGCAAATCGATTGAACCTCTTCCAACAGCTGGCGCTTAACGCGTTTTTCCAGCATCGCTTCCAGTTCAAAACTGGTGTCAAAGTGGTTTTCGATCGAGTTCTTGGATGAGTGAGTCACCAACACGATTTCGTTAATGCCCGCCGCAATACATTCATTGACGACGTATTGGATCAGGGGTTTATCCACCAACGGCAGCATTTCTTTGGGAATGGCTTTGGTAGCCGGTAACATCCGTGTTCCCAAGCCTGCAACCGGGATCACCGCTTTTCTGACTTTACGATTTACAGCAGGCATTATTTCCTCTCTTAAAACGCTCATTTTATGAGCCTCACGCACTCCACAAAAAACCTTCGGAGTATACCAGCTTATGATTGCTGAGCATTAGCCGGAACACAAATAGAAAGAATTTAGGACAATTACCCAATAGGTAAACCTGGAGAGAAAATAAGCGTTCTGAATATCGGGGTTTCGCCGGCTATTTCTTTATAGCGCCGCTTTATTCCGCGCTCAGCATCAGCCGCAGCCTGCCGCCGTTGCCCCAGACCTGACACTGCCAGGCGTCGCAGCGCTGGCTGATTTGATTCATATAGGTCGCGCCGAGCGTCCCCAAGGGCACGCCGTTGCTCAGCTGGATCTGGTTATCGCCGGTATTGACATTGGCATGCAGCCCGGCCGAAACCAGAATCAGGTTTTTATATTCGGCGTGATAATAGCCCAGCAGCAGCGGAAATTGACCTTCGAGTTTTCCTTGACGTAATAAATGATTAACTTGTTTTAACAATGCGGACATTTGCGGCAGCCGGTGCCGCTGATTAGCCAAATGATCCTGCAGCAACCCATTAAATAATGCGCGCAATAACAAAGCGGCCAAAACGCCATTATCGCCGGCCCGGGTAACGTCCAGGCAATAGAACGCCAGATCCTTATCCGACAACGCGGCGATGTCCAGCACCAGCCCAGGATTTTCGCCGGTGGTCAGCTGCCGATAATTAATCCGGCAATGGGCGATGTTTTGCTGCACCGGCGGTTGCAGCTGCTTCAACAACCTGACGGCTTCCGAGGGATTTTTACTCAGCGCATCCCAGTCCTGAAACAGCTCAACCTCTTCTATCGCCTGAGAGGTAAACATGTTGGGGTACAAACAGGCCAACACCGCTTCGCGCAGGCGATTGAGGTCGGTCAGCGGCTTCAGCAGCACATCCTGCACCCCCAGCCGCAACACCTTGGCGATATCGGCCATCTTATCGGTCGCAGAAATGACCAGCACCGGGATCTGCACGCCCTGCAGGCGCAAATGTTCGACAAACTCGATGCCGCCCATTTCCGGCATGGCGAGATCGCACAGGATCAGATCGGGCTTGACGTCGTCCACCGCACTCAACGCCTGCAAACCGTTGCTCGCTTCATGGGTCTCTGCGCCCAACGATTTCAAATAGCCAACAAGCACGGAACGAAAAACCTGTTCGTCCTCAACGATCAAAATGCGCTTGTGAGTCAGTGGTAATGCCATCAGCCGAGCCTCATCCCTTTTCATCATGTAATAGTGGCTCAAAAAGGTCACTTATGCCTGCCTGAAACCTGCCGGGCGCGCATTTTCCGCCTGTGAACCGATGATTATCTATTTTTTATCAATGGCAAAAGCCGATCCAGCTGTTTTTCCACCGCCAGTTGCCCCGCCGCGATCGCCTCGCTGGCGCGGTGGAAATCCAGCGTCGAAATCTGCGGGCAATAAGGCTGGATCAGCACGTCGGGCGGGTCGCCCGCCATGCGATTGCGTTTCAGCCGATTTTCCAGCACCTGGATCGACGTGCCCATGATTTCCATCGCCGTCGGCGTGGCGTTGGGTTTTCTCAACCCCATCCTCCCGATGCGTTCCCGTAGCCGCCCGCGCCAGCTGTCGGCCGGGGGCCCGGCCTGCCCGGCGTCTTCGCTGCGCACCGAGAACAGGTCTTGCTGCATCAAATGCGCATCGTGCTGCAGATCGACGGCGATGACGATATCCGCGCCCAGCGCCCGGGTTAATGAAATCGGCACCGGATTGACCACCGCGCCGTCCACCAGCCAATAACCGTCGAACCACACCGGCGCCAGCAAACCCGGCATGCTGCAGGACGCGCGCACCGCCTGATGAATGTCGCCTTTGGTCAGCCACAGCTCCCGGCCGGTGCTGAGGTTGGTCGCTACGGCGCCAAACTTCAGCGAGCATTCGGCGATATCATCAATCTTCAGCAATTGCCCGACCGCGTTGAACACCCGATCGCCGCGCAGCAGGCCGCCCCGCTGCCAGGAGAGATCCATCAGGCGAATGACGTCCCAATAGCTGAATGAGCGCACCCATTGCTCCATCGCCGGCAGCCGATGGCTGGCCAGGGCCGCGCCCACCAGCGCGCCCACCGAACAGCCGGCCACTATATCGACCTCTACGCCCAATTTCTTTAGCGCATTGATCACGCCAATATGCGCCCAGCCTTTGGCCGATCCGGCCCCCAATGCCAAGCCAATTTTGATTTTTCGCACAGCGTCCGCCCTTTTTCAGCCATTGTTTCGCCCCATCCCTCAGGGTAGATTGTCACCAGCGAATGATGTTAGGTAACATATGCGCTAAATTCACTTTCTGCACCGCCTTCCCAGGAGTTATTTTGCCCGAATCATGCCCATGCGGCAGCGGACTGGAGTATAACGCATGCTGCGGTCCCTATATCGCCGGTAGCCAGATAGCGCCGACGCCCGGCGCGCTGATGCGTTCGCGCTTCAGCGCCTATGTCAAACACAGCCTCGACTACCTTATCGCCACTTGGCACCCCGACTGCCACGCCAGCGCAGCGCGCAGCGCGATCGGCGACAGCTTTAAAGACACCGAATGGCTCGGCCTGACGATCGTGGAAGAAAAAACCGGCCATCACGCCGACGAAGGTTTCGTCGAGTTTATCGCCCGCTTCGTCGACGGCAGCGGCGAACCGCAGGCGATGCACGAACGTTCACGCTTTCTTCGCCTTGAACAACGCTGGTATTATATCGACGGCACCAAGCCGCAGCCCGGCAGAAATGCAATTTGTCCCTGTGGCTCAGGGAAAAAATACAAGAAGTGCTGCGGGCGCTAGCCGGCCGGCGCTTTACATTCACGCCTGCGCAGACAGGACGTACAGTATCAGACAGGATCCTCACGCTAATGCCACACCAAAACGTACAAAGAAAAGTTTTACGCACTATCTGCCCGGACGCCAAAGGGCTGATCGCCAAGATCACCAACATTTGTTACAAGCATGAACTCAACATCGTGCAAAATAACGAATTCGTCGACCATCGCACCGGCCGCTTCTTTATGCGCACCGAGCTGGAAGGCATTTTCAACGATACCACGCTGCTGGCGGATCTTGACGGCGCGCTGCCGGAAGGCTCAGTGCGCGAACTGCACAGCACCGGTCGGCGCCGCATCGTGGTGCTGGTCACCAAAGAGGCTCACTGCCTGGGGGACCTGCTGATGAAAAGCGCCTACGGCGGTCTCGACGTGGAAATCGCCGCGGTGATCGGCAACCACGACACCCTGCAAACGCTGGTGGAGCGCTTTGATATTCCGTTCCATCTGGTCAGCCATGAAGGGCTGACGCGCGAACAGCACGATCGTGAAATGACCGCCAAAATCGATCAATACCAGCCGGATTATGTGGTGCTGGCCAAATATATGCGCGTATTGACGCCCGCCTTTGTGCAGCACTACCCGAATCAGGTGATTAATATTCACCATTCCTTCCTGCCGGCCTTTATCGGCGCGCGGCCCTATCATCAGGCTTACGAACGCGGCGTTAAAATCATCGGCGCCACCGCGCACTACGTGAACGACAACCTCGACGAAGGCCCGATCATCATGCAGGACGTGATCAATGTCGATCACACCTATTCTTCCGAGGACATGATGCGCGCGGGGCGCGACGTAGAGAAAAACGTGCTCAGCCGCGCCCTGTATCAGGTCCTGGCGCAGCGGGTCTTCGTCTACGGCAATCGGACGGTTATCCTGTAATTGCTCAATAAAACGGTGCATTTCGTTCAGGGATGCACCGCCACGAATAAAAAAGCGGCAAACGATTCATTTTCTTCATTTCAATACTTTACACATGCGCTTCATTTGATATGATGCGCCCCGCTTACCGAGACAGCGGTTTCGCAAGCAAGGCCAGTGGTGGGGTTCCCGAGCGGCCAAAGGGAGCAGACTGTAAATCTGCCGTCACAGACTTCGAAGGTTCGAATCCTTCCCCCACCACCATCTTCTTTCCGCTGATGCGTGCTGAATTACAGCAAGGCAAAAAGGAAGGATAGCGCGCTTTAGCGCGGCCCGTAGGGTGAGGAACGAAGCGACGAATAATCCTTCCTCCACCCGCATCTTCTCTCCGCCTGGAGCGAAGTCGCAGTAAAGAAGCCGGCCAGGTTTCTTCCGGATAAAACCGGGCTAAAATTTGTAAACCCATGAATATCATGGTGGGGTTCCCGAGCGGCCAAAGGGAGCAGACTGTAAATCTGCCGTCACAGACTTCGAAGGTTCGAATCCTTCCCCCACCACCATCCTTGAATAAGCATCCCAAACCGAATCAAAAACTCGACGCATTCCTATCGCTCCGTATTGGGGGAGGATGAGAAGCTTCGACAAGGTTCGAGTCTCGCGCAGTGAGACAACGCGCTTCAGCGCGGCCCGCAGGGCGAGGAGCGCAGCGACGAGTCATCCTTCCCCCACCACCATCCTTGAATAAGCATCCCAAACCGAATCAAAAACTCGACGCATTCCTATCGCTCCGTATTGGGGAAGGATGAGAAGCTTCGACAAGGTTCGAGTCTCACGCAGTGAGACAACGCGCTTCAGCGCGGCCCGCAGGGCGAGGAGCGCAGCGACGAGTCATCCTTCCCCCACCACCATCCTTGAATAAGCATCCCAAACCGAATCAAAAACTCGACGCATTCCTATCTCTCCGTATTGGGGGAGGATGAGAAGCTTCGACAAGGTTCGAGTCTCACGCAGTGAGACAACGCGCTTCAGCGCGGCCCGCAGGGCGAGGAGCGCAGCGACGAGTCATCCTTCCCCCACCACCATCCTTGAATAAGCATCCCAAACCGAATCAAACCCTCCAAACCGCATAAATCCTCAATTTTCTTTATCATTCCACCAAACCGTAACTTGAACTCCGGCCCACAATTCGCTATACCACTGGCTTCTTTAATGCAGTAAGGAAAAAAGTGCATGCGTAACAACATCTGCGTTTTTTGCGGCGCCAGCGAAGGCGTTAACCCTGCTTATGCCGACCATGCCCGCCTGCTGGGCCAGACCCTCGCCGCTCAAGGCCGGCGCCTGATCTACGGCGGCGGTAAAAAAGGCCTGATGGGGATCGTCGCCGACGCGGTATTGGCCGCCGGCGGTGAAGCCGTGGGCATCATCCCTGAAAGGCTGGTTGAGGCGGAAACGGCGCACCGGGGGTTGACCGAGCTGGAGGTGGTTCCCGATATGCACACCCGCAAAGCCCGCATGGCGGCGCTGGCGGACGGCTTTATCGCCCTGCCGGGCGGCATCGGCACGCTGGAAGAGCTGTTTGAAATCTGGACCTGGGGGCAGATCGGCTACCACAGCAAGCCGGTCGGGCTATTGAACGTCAACGATTTCTACCGCCCGCTGAACAATTTCCTCGAGCACGTCGCCGATCAGGGGTTCATGCGTCACGATTATCTGGGCACCCTGCATATCAGCGAGTCGGCGCAAACGCTGCTGCAACAGTTTGACGATTACCAACCCAAAACTTACGATCGCTGGGCAAAATAATCCGGCCGGCAGCCAGCGGCGCAGCCGCTGCCTGCGTTACATTTCCCGCCAAACTCTGCTACTATCTCCACACATTTTTCTTGTGAAAACGGCACCGCTCATGAAGTTTGTCTCTTTTAATATCAATGGACTGCGTGCGCGTCCGCATCAGCTGGCGGCAATCATCGAACAGCACCAGCCCGACGTTATCGGCCTGCAGGAAACCAAGGTCCACGACGACATGTTCCCGCTTGAAGACGTTAGCCAATATGGTTATCACGTGTTCTATCACGGGCAAAAAGGCCATTACGGCGTCGCCTTGCTGACCAAAGAACAGCCTCTGGCGGTGCGTCGCGGCTTCCCGACCGACGATGAAGACGCGCAGCGCCGCATCATCATGGCCGACCTGGCGACCCCGCAAGGCACGCTGACGGTGATCAACGGTTATTTCCCGCAGGGCGAAAGCCGCGACCACCCGACCAAATTCCCGGCCAAGACGCGCTTCTACCAGGATTTGCAAACTTACCTGGAGCAGCAGCTGTCGGTGGAGTCACCGGTGCTGATCATGGGTGATATGAACATCAGCCACAGCGACTTTGATATCGGCATCGGTGAAGAAAGCCGCAAGCGCTGGCTGCGCACCGGCAAATGCTCCTTCCTGCCGGAAGAGCGCGCATGGATGGACCGCCTGCTGAACTGGGGGCTGGTGGACACCTATCGCCACGCCAACCCGGCGCGCAACGACCAGTTTTCGTGGTTCGATTACCGTTCGAAAGGTTTCGATGATAACCGCGGCCTGCGTATCGATCTGCTGTTGGCCAGCACGCCGCTGGCGGAGCGCTGCACCGCTACCGGCATCGATTATCAGATCCGCGGCATGGAGAAACCCTCCGATCACGCGCCGGTGTGGGCGGAATTCTCGCTGTAATATGTTCACCCCGGCGCTCGCCGGGGTTCTGCTCTGTGGTGCTAATGAAAATCATCGATGTGGTCGCCGCGATTATCGAAAAAGACGGCGAAATTCTGTTGGCCCAGCGCGACGCCAGCAGCGATCAGGCCGGCCTGTGGGAGTTCCCCGGCGGTAAGGTTGAAGCGGGTGAAAGCCAGCCGCAGGCGCTGGCGCGAGAGCTGGATGAAGAGTTGGGGATCCTGGCCCGCGTGGGGCATTACGTCGCCAGCAACCAGTGGCAACAGGGTGAGCGCATTATCCGGCTGCACGCCTGGCGCGTTGAGGCGTTCCGTGGTGAACTGCAGCGGCGTTGCCATGCCGAACTGGTTTGGGTTACGCCGCAGCAGGCGCAGCGCTATGCCCTGGCACCGGCGGATATTCCGCTGCTGGCAGCCTATATCGCCGCTCAGGGCCCAGCACGCTGAGCCCGGATCCAGGTTACATCGTCACTTCTTCAGGCGCACCCAGATGAGCGGATTGGTGCCAACCACGTTGTGGTCCCGTACGCACTGCAGTACCTCATCGTCGATTTTCAGCACCGCCCCTTCGGAGTAATTCTGATTCCGGTAGACGCAGCAGCGGTTGCAGGCCTGAGTTTCGGCGTTTTTCGCCGCCCCCCAAATTTCTGGCGAAACCGGCAGCACCACATCCACGTCACCGCGATGGGCGCCGGCCGCGCCGGAAACCAACCACACCCCCGCCGTCAGCATCAGTAACCCGTGTTTCATTCGCTCTTCTCCCGCGCCTTGCCGGCGCTCTTCCTGCGTTTCTTGCCGCCCGCCGAAGGCGGCGGCGGCAACCCACGAAACGCCATACTCGCCCGGCTCTGCTTGGCCTGATAAATCAGCTCCTGCAAAGTGCCGACCAGCGGCTGCATGAAGTCCTGATAGCGGCAGGATTTTTCGCTGATTTGCGTCAGCGTGGCTTCCCAGTTGGCCGTCATATCAGGGCGTGCTGCGATGTCCGGCAGCGAGTGGATCAGCGCGCGGCCGGTTTCGCTGGGGTGAATATAGCGTCCCTTCTTGTACAGAAACGCACGCTTGAACAGCAATTCGATGATCCCCGCCCGCGTGGCTTCGGTACCTAAACCATCGGTCGCCCGCAGGATTTTCTTTAGCGCTTTATCCTGCACGAAGCGCGCAATGCCGGTCATCGCCGACAACAGGCTGGCATCGGTGAAGGGGCGCGGCGGCTGCGTCTGGCGTTCGACCACCTCGCCGCGCTCGCACAGCAGCTCGTCATCTTTCGCCACCACCGGCAGCGGCGCACCTTCGTTCTCTTCGTCGCGCTCCTTGCTGCCCAGCAGCGTGCGCCACCCGGCCTCGGCCAGAAAACGCGCCTTGGCGATAAATTTGCCGCCGGCGATATCCAGCTCGATCACGCATTTGCGGAACATCGCATCCGGGCAAAACTGCATCAGATACTGACGGGCCACCAGCCCATAGACATTCAGCTCATCCTGAGTCAGGTTGACCTTGCTGGCGCGCGCGGTAGGAATAATCGCGTGGTGGGCATCCACCTTTTTGTCATCCCAACAGCGGTTGCGGCGATCGCTGTCGATCACCGGCTGCGGGTAGAGATCCGGCTGATGTACGCTGATGGCGTTCAGCACCGCGTGGCGCCCGGCGAAATGCTCCTCCGGCAGGTAGCGGCAATCGGAGCGCGGATAGGTAATCAGCTTATGGGTTTCGTACAGCCGCTGGCAAACGTCCAGCACCTGCTGGGCGCTGAGGTTATAACGTCTGGACGCCTCAATCTGCAGGGTCGACAACGAAAACGGCAGCGGCGCGGTATCTGATTCCCGTTTATCGTTATAGGACGTGACCAGCGCCGGCTGGCCTTCGATGCGTTTGAGCACGTGCTCCGCCAGCGGCCGGTGCAGCAGCCGCCCTTCTTCATCCTGATACGGCTCGCAGGAATCGCTGGGCTGCCAGACCGCCACGAAGCGCTCTTCTTTCGGCGTAACGATATGCGCTTTAACTTCGAAAAAGTCCTTCGGCACAAAGTTCTCAATGTCTTCATCACGCCGCACCACCAGCCCCAGCACCGGCGTCTGCACCCGTCCTACCGACAGCACGCCGTCATAGCCGGCATTTCGCCCCAGCAGGGTATAGGCGCGGGTCATATTGATGCCGTACAGCCAGTCGGCGCGCGAGCGCGCCAACGCCGACACGCACAGCGGGATAAAGTCGCGGTTGTCGCGCAGCCGGTCGACGGCGCGCTCCACCGCCTGCGGGTTGAGATCGTTGATCAGGCAGCGGCGGACGTTTTGCCGCTTGTCCGCCGTTAACTCCAGGTAGTCCAGCACCTCGTCGACCAACAGCTGCCCCTCGCGATCCGGGTCGCCGGCGTGCACCACCTCGTCGGCCTCGAGCAGCAGTTTTTTGATGGCGTTCAGCTGCTTGCTGACCGACGGTCGCGGCTGGAGACGCCATTTTTCTGGGATAATCGGCAGATCCGCCAACGACCAGCGCGCATAGCGGCTGTCGTAGGCATCGGGCTGCGCCTGCTCCAGCAGGTGCCCGACGCACCAGGTCACCACATCGTTGCTGCCGCAGGCGATAAAACCGTCACCGCGACGGTGCGGCTTGGGAAGTACGTCGGCAATGGCGCGCGCCAAACTCGGTTTCTCGGCAATAAACAGTCGCATTATTCACCGTTTTTCTGGCTGTACGTCATCAGGAATTCTCTTACTTCAGCATAGTTCCCGCGGAAAACGATTCGTCGGGATTTTTTTTCCAACTGGAAGTGATACATCGGATCGTAGTAATGCTGCAACAGCGCTGCCAGCCACTGCCGGTGCGCCTCGCCGTTGCCGCTGAGCCGCTGTTGCTTCAGCGCGGCCTCCAGCCGCAGCGTCAGCTGCTGGAATCGCTCCAGACCCAATCGACGGCGGATGGCGAACAGCCCCTGGTGCAGATACTCATCGTACTGCCGCCAGCCTTCATCGGCGCCATAGGCCCGTTCAAACTGCGCGCGCATGCCGTCGATATACTCGGCCTGCAGCCGGGCCAGGCGCGTCTCAAAGGGATCGTCGATCACCGCCACCGGCGCCTGCTGCATGCCGTTGAACAGCGGCAACGGCAGATTATTGCTGCCGATAATCCGGCCTTCGTCCTCCAGCACCCAGCGGCGGCTGCCACCATGCTGTTTTTTCAGCAATAACACAGCCAGACGATTCTCAAAATCAATCTGTGAACTCTGGCCGGCCAGCGTTCGGCCAAAAGATGAGCCGCGGTGACGCGCCGCCCCTTCGAGATCGACGCCATCGGCCAGTTGGTTGACCAGCAGCGTCTTGCCGCTGCCGGTATTGCCGCCGACCAGCGCCATCGGCATCTCCGCGCATTGCGCCAGCGTGTCGAGCAGGAAATGACGCAGCGCTTTGTAGCCGCCGATAACCCGCGGATACTCGAGCCCGGCCTCACGCAGCCACTGTTGCACCAGCTGCGAACGCAGGCCGCCGCGGAAACAGTATAGATAGCCCTCGGGCTGACGCGCACATTGCGCCAGCCATGCCCGGGTGCGCTGCTCGCGCAGCCTGCCGTTCACCAGGCGGTGGCCCAGGGCGATCGCCGCCTGCTGCCCCTGCTGTTTATAACAGGTGCCCACCGCCTGCCGCTCGCTGTCGTTCATCAACGGCAGATTCACCGCCTGGGCGAAGGCGCCCTGTTGAAACTCGACCGGCGCCCGCAGGTCTATCAGCGGCAGATCCTGCAAAAAAATACCTCGGTAATCGTCGGTATCCGGCCTTCCCTGCGCGATGGACACTATACGACCTCAATCAGCGGTTTGCCGGCGACCGCGGCGTGCAGTTCGCCGATGGCGTTGAGCGGAATGCCATGGCGTTCGGCAATCGCCTGCACCTGCTGCTCCGCTTCGGGCAGCACCGCCAACAGCAGGCCGCCGGAGGTCTGCGGATCGCACAACAGCTGCCGCTGCAGGCTGCTCATCTCGCCGACCAGGTGACCGTAGCTGTCAAAATTGCGGCCGGTACCGCCCGGCACGCAACCTTCGGCGATATAGGCCTCGACGTTCGGCAGCTTCGGCACCTGCTCGAACCACAGCGTAGCCTGCAGCCCGGAACCCTGGCACACTTCGCTCAGGTGGCCCAGCAGCCCAAAGCCGGTGATGTCGGTCATCGCCGTCACCCCGGCCACCTCGGCAAAATCCGCGCCGGGTTTATTGAGCCGGCACATCACTTCGGTCGCCAATCCCTGATGTTCGGGACGCAGTTTGCTTTTCTTCTCGGCGGTGGTCAGCACGCCGATCCCCAGCGGTTTGGTCAGGAACAGCTTGGCCCCGGCCTGCGCCGCGCTGTTTTTCTTCACCCGCTCGGTATTGACCACGCCGGTCACCGCCAGGCCGAAGATCGGCTCCGGCGCGTCGATGGAATGCCCGCCGGCCAGCGCGATGCCGGCCTGCTGGCAGGCGAAGCGCCCGCCGTCGATCACCTGCTGCGCCACTTCCGGCGGCAGCGTGGCGATCGGCCAGCCGAGGATGGCGATCGCCATGATCGGTTTGCCGCCCATGGCGTAGACGTCGCTGATGGCGTTGGCGGCGGCGATGCGGCCAAAATCGAAAGGATCGTCGACGATCGGCATAAAGAAGTCGGTGGTGCTGATGATGCCGACGCCGTTGCCGATGTCGTACACCGCCGCGTCGTCACGGGTTTCATTGCCTACCAGCAGGCGCGGGTCGACAAACTTTTCACGCTCGCTGTGCAGGATGGTTTCGAGAACTTTCGGTGAGATTTTACAGCCGCAGCCAGCGCCATGGCTGTACTGGGTTAAACGGATCGCCGGCGATGTCATAGTCCACTCCCTTCGATTAACGGCACTCAAGATAGCATAGGGTAGCGCTTGCCGAAGGGATTGATAAGAGCAGGCCGCCGATTAGCGTGCAGCCTGCTCAGAAACAAGGCAATTCTGCGGGTTACGGCGCATTTTTGCCGCATTCCCGCCGCGGGATCAGAAATAGCTGACGAACGGCGTGCTGTCCGGCGCGATGACCCTGGTCGCGGCTTTCAGCTGCGGGGTGCCCAGATAGAGGAAACCGACGATCTCATCCTGCTCGCGGCAGCCGAAGGCTTCGCGCACCAGCGCATGCTCGGTCCAGGCGCCGGTGCGCCAGATGCCGTTAAAGCCCTGCGCCAACGCCGCCATCTGCATCGCCTGCACCGCACAGCCCGCGGACACCACCTGCTCCCAGCGCGGCACCTTGGTTTCTTCGGTACAGTGTGCGATCACGGTGATGATCAACGGCGCGCGGAACGGCGCCTTGGTGGCTTTTTCGATCGCCGCGTCGTCCAGCTGATCCTGCCTGGCAGCAGCTTGTAACAATTGACTGAAACGCTCCAGACCCTGATTCTCAATCATCACGAAGCGCCACGGCTGCAGGGCGCCGTGATCCGGGGCGCGCAGGCCCGCATTGATGATATTCTGGCGCACTTCTCCCGCCGGCGCCGGTTCCGCCAGCCGCGAGGCCGAGCGGCGATTCAGTAAAAGATCCAGTGCATCCATCGTAAACTCCTGATAACAATTTTCATTACGATCACGTTAACATAGCTCAACAGCGAGTTACAGCCTCGGCAATACTGTCTGTGAGCCACGATTTAAAGCTGACATTTCTTCGGCCGCTCATTAGGATAGCGGAACATTCTCGACTCTTGTTGGAGAGCACATGCGCACATTGTGGCAAATTATTGCCGGCATATTCAGGTGGACATGGCGTCTGCTGAACTTTATCAGGGAACTGATCCTTAACCTGTTCCTGGTGTTGCTGATCCTGGTTGGGGTCGGCATTTATCTGTCCTTCCAAAGCTCCACCACCCCGACGGTGCCGGCGCGCGGCGCGCTGCTGGTCGATCTGAGCGGCGTGGTGGTCGATCAACCGTCAATGAACAACAAGGTGCGTCAGTGGGGCCGCGAGCTGCTCGGCGCCTCCAGCAACCGCCTGCAGGAAAACTCGCTGTTCGACGTGGTGGACAGCATCCGCAAGGCCAAAGACGACAAAAACATTACCGGCATGGTATTGCAGTTGAATGACTTCGCCGGCGCCGATCAGCCTTCCCTGCAGTACATCGGCAAGGCGCTGCGCGAGTTCCGCGACAGCGGCAAACCGATCTTCGCCATCGGCGACAGCTACAACCAGACGCAATACTACCTGGCCAGCTATGCCAACAAGGTCTATCTGTCGCCGCAGGGCGCGGTCGATCTGCACGGTTTCGCCACCAACAACCTGTACTACAAATCGTTGCTGGAGATGCTCAAGGTCACCACCCATATTTTCCGCGTCGGCACCTATAAATCGGCGGTCGAACCCTTGATCCGCGACGATATGTCGCCGGCCGCGCGCGAAGCGGACAGCCGCTGGATCGGCGGTTTGTGGCAAAACTATCTGGATACCGTGGCGGCCAACCGTCAGCTCACCCCGCAGCAGCTGTTCCCTGGCGCCGCCGGCGTGCTGACCGGCCTGCAGGCGGCTGGCGGCGACACCGCCCGCTATGCGCTGGACAACAAGCTGGTGGATGAGCTGGCTTCGCGCACCGCGATCGAAAACCAGCTGGTGAAAACCTTTGGCTGGGACAAGCAGGCCAATGATTTCAACGCCATCAGCATCTATGACTACCAGCCGAAACCGGCGGCGGATCAGGGCGGCAAGATAGCCGTGATCTTCGCCAACGGCGCCATCATGGACGGGCAACAAACGCCCGGCAGCGTTGGCGGCGACACCACCGCCGACGAACTGCGCCAGGCGCGTCTGGACCCGGCCATCAAGGCGGTGGTATTCCGCGTCAACAGCCCGGGCGGCAGCGTCAGCGCTTCCGAAGTGATCCGCTCCGAACTGGCGGCGGTACGCGCCGCCGGCAAGCCGGTGGTGGTTTCGATGGGCGGCATGGCGGCCTCGGGCGGCTACTGGGTCTCTACCCCGGCCGATTACATCATCGCCAGCCCAAGCACCCTGACCGGCTCGATCGGCATTTTCGGCATCATCAACACCTATGAGCAGACGCTGGACAGCATCGGCGTGCACACCGACGGCGTAGCGACCTCGCCATTGGCCGATATTGCCGTGACCAAGGCGCTGCCGCCGGAATTCGCTCAGATGATGCAGTTGAACATCGAGAACGGTTACCAGAACTTTATCGGCCTGGTGGCTAAAGCGCGCAAAATGACGCCGCAGCAGGTGGATCACATCGCGCAGGGCCACGTGTGGCTCGGCAGCGACGCCAAGGCCAACGGGTTGGTCGATCAGCTGGGCGATTTCGACGACGCAGTGAAAAAAGCGGCCGAACTGGCCAAGCTGAAACAGTGGCAGTTGAACTGGTTCGTCGATACGCCAAGCCTGACCGATATGGTGCTCGGCCAGTTCGGCGTGTCGATTCACGCCATGCTGCCTGCCGCCGTTCAGGCCGTGCTGCCGGCGCCGCTGGCCTCCGTCGCCATGGCGGTGAAAGAGCAACCGGGCCTGTTCAACAATCTGAACGATCCGCAAAACCGTTACGCTATCTGTTTGACCTGCGGAGAAGTCCGCTAACAAATAAATCTTCAGCCCGGCAGCCGCCGGGCTTTTTTTCTGCCGTTATCCCCCTATAATTCAGCCCATCTTATCTCCGTTAAAACAATGACCATGCAAAAGAAATCCATCTACGTCGCCTACACCGGCGGCACCATCGGCATGCAACGCTCCGAGCACGGCTATATTCCGGTTTCCGGCCATTTGCAGCGTCAGCTGGCGCTGATGCCGGAATTCCATCGGCCGGAAATGCCGGATTTCACCATCCACGAATATGCGCCGCTGATCGACTCTTCCGACATGACGCCGGAAGACTGGCAGCACATCGCCGACGACATCAAACGGAATTACGATCGCTACGACGGCTTTGTCATTCTGCACGGCACCGACACCATGGCCTTCACCGCGTCGGCGCTGTCATTCATGTTGGAGAACCTGGCCAAGCCGGTGATCGTCACCGGTTCGCAAATCCCGCTGGCGGAGCTGCGCTCCGACGGCCAGACCAACCTGCTGAATGCGCTGTATCTGGCGGCCAATCACCCGGTGAACGAGGTCAGTCTGTTCTTCAACAACAAGCTGTTCCGCGGCAACCGCACCACCAAGGCGCACGCCGACGGCTTCGACGCCTTCGCCTCCCCCAATCTGCCGCCGCTGCTGGAGGCCGGTATCCACATTCGCCGCCAAAACGGCATCGACAGCCCGGCCTGCAACGGCGAGCTGAAAGTGCACGACATCACGCCGCAGCCCATCGGCGTAGTGACTATTTATCCGGGGATCTCCGGCGCGGTAGTGCGTAACTTCCTGCTGCAGCCGGTTAAAGCGCTGATCCTGCGTTCCTACGGCGTCGGCAATGCGCCGCAAAAAGCCGAGCTGGTCGATGAGCTGCGCGCGGCCTCCGAGCGCGGCATCGTGGTGGTCAACCTGACGCAGTGCATCTCCGGGCGGGTCAATATGGAAGGTTACGCCACCGGCAATGCGTTGGCGCATGCCGGCGTGATCAGCGGTTTCGACATGACGGTGGAAGCGGCGTTGACTAAACTGCACTATCTGCTGAGCCAGCCGCTGACGCCGGAACAAATCCGCAGCCTGATGCAGCAAGACCTGCGCGGCGAGCTGAGCATTACCGGTTAACCTCATTTTGGAGCGGCGATGAAAACGGCCCTGTTGTTGATTGACCTGCAAAATGACTTTTGCCCCGGCGGCGCGCTGGCGGTAACGGACGGCGACGCCGCCGTCGCCGTCGCCAATCGCGCCATCGCCGCCTGTGTCGCGCGCGGTGAACCGGTGGTCGCCTGCCAGGACTGGCACCCCGCCAACCACCGCAGCTTTGCGGTCAACGCCAATGCCCAGCCGGGCACCCTGGGCCTGTTGGAGGGCCTGCCGCAGGTCTGGTGGCCGGTGCATTGCGTGCAGGGGAGCCCCGGGGCCGAATTTCATCCCGATTTGCATCAGGCGGCCATCGCGGAGGTGTTCCGCAAAGGGCAAAGCCCGGATATCGACAGCTACAGCGCCTTCTTCGACAACGGCCACCGGGCGCAAACCGCGCTCAACGACTGGCTGCAAAGCCATGGCGTCGACCGGCTGGCGATCATGGGGCTGGCGACCGACTACTGCGTCAAATTCAGCGTGCTGGACGCGCTGGAGCTGGGGTATCAGACGCAGGTAATCGTCGACGGCTGCCGCGGCGTCGATTTGCAGCCGGGCGACAGCCGGCAAGCGCTGCAGGCGATGCGGCAAGCCGGCGCGCAGCTGGTTACCTTGTCACAATTCATCGCCGGCTGACAGCCGGGGCGCCCTGCTTTCTCCGGCGAAAATCGCCAATCGCTGTTCGCCATTTCAAAGGTTTGAGCGGCGCTATGTTCTGGGAATGGGTACCGACGGCCACTACCGTCTGGCGGGTCTTTGGGGATAAACGGCGGGAAGCGCTAAAACGGCGGGCGATGGCGGCATCGCCCTGCCTTGCGCATTATTGCGGTTTCAGTTTTACCAGCGGTTCGCCGACGAACTGCTGTTTCAGCTCCTGCTTGCTTTTCATCACGATCTGGCCGTCGGTGCCGATGCTCATATGTTGCGGATCGGCATTGTTCATCGACTGCCACAGCATCACCGCCTGCAGGCTGTTTTCTTTCTGTTCCGGGGTCAGCGCCACGCCGTCCGGCCATTTGCCCAGCTCAACCGCCTGCGCCAGGCGCTGGTAGATTTCCGGCGTCATCGCCGCAATCAGATCTTTCACATCCATCAGAGCATTTCCCACCTGCGGAAGAATAATTAGCTGAATCGATTTTGTTGGCCAAATGCCCCCCTTAGCCGACGGTCTTATCGCCGTTCTCGCCGTCGGTAAAGCTCAGCGACGCCGAGTTAACGCAGAAGCGTTCGCCGGTCGGCTGCGGGCCATCGGGGAATACATGCCCCAAATGCGCGTCGCAGTGGCCGCAGCGGATCTCAACGCGATGCATATTATGTGAATTATCATCAAGATAACGAATTGCATCATCGGAAACCGGCTCATAAAAGCTCGGCCAGCCGCAGCCGGAATCATACTTGGTTTCCGAATAGAACAGCGGCTGGTTACAGCACAGGCAATGGTACACGCCCTCGCGTTTGTTGTGCAGCAATTTCCCGGAATACGGCGCTTCGGTGCCGCGCTCCTGGGTCACATAACGTTGGATTTCATTCAGTTCCGTGACCGGTTGACCTGGGGTTGTCTCTTTAGCCATTTGTGCGTTTCTCTGAATGTGGATAATGTCAACGAAAACAATGATTAATAATAACAAAAAATTAACACCGCTGCAGGGGTTTTTGGCCTAAACTGTACGCCATAAAGGTCACGCCGCGATGTTATGTGATACCGATCACACATCTTGCGCATGCTGACTTTATACTTGGCGGTTTGACCCCATATTACGGATGAGGCCGAACGCAAACGGACTGTGCAATAAGCGCGCAAACCCGACCCCCAGGTTTGACTTGCCGCAAGAATTGACACGATTCCGCTTGACGCTTGGTAAGGTTTTTGTAATTTTACAACCAACCTTTTATTCACTAACAAATAGCTGGTGGAATATATGACTATCAAAGTAGGTATCAACGGTTTTGGCCGTATCGGTCGCATTGTTTTCCGTGCCGCTCAGGAACGTTCCGACATCGAAATCGTTGCAATCAACGATCTGTTGGACGCAGAGTACATGGCTTACATGCTGAAATATGACTCTACTCACGGCCGTTTCAACGGTACGGTAGAAGTTAAAGACGGCCATCTGGTTGTTAACGGCAAAACCATCCGTGTTACCGCAGAGAAAGACCCGGCTAACCTGAAGTGGAACGAAGTGGGTGTTGACGTGGTCGCTGAAGCGACCGGTATCTTCCTGACCGACGAAACCGCACGCAAACACATCACCGCTGGCGCGAAAAAAGTTGTTCTGACCGGCCCTTCCAAAGACGCGACCCCAATGTTCGTGCGTGGCGCAAACTTTGAAAAATACGCTGGCCAAGACATCGTTTCCAACGCATCTTGCACCACCAACTGCCTGGCGCCACTGGCTAAAGTCATCAACGACAACTTCGGCATCATCGAAGGTCTGATGACCACCGTTCACGCGACCACCGCCACTCAGAAAACCGTTGACGGCCCGTCTCACAAAGACTGGCGCGGCGGCCGCGGCGCGTCCCAGAACATCATCCCTTCTTCTACCGGCGCAGCGAAAGCGGTAGGCGTAGTTCTGCCAGAGCTGAAAGGCAAACTGACCGGCATGGCGTTCCGCGTTCCTACTCCTAACGTTTCTGTCGTTGACCTGACCGTACGTCTGGAAAAACCGGCTACCTACGAAGAAATCAAGAAAGTCATCAAAGCCGCTGCCGAAGGCTCCATGAAAGGCGTTCTGGGCTACGTTGAAGACGACGTGGTGTCTACCGATTTCAACGGCGAAATCCTGACTTCCGTGTTCGATGCCAAAGCCGGCATCGCGCTGAACGACAACTTTGTGAAACTGGTTTCCTGGTACGACAACGAAACTGGCTACTCCAACAAGGTTCTGGATCTGATCGCTCACATCTCCAAATAATGGAATGATGTTAAGCTGATGACGAGGGCGACATTTATGTCGCCCTTTTTATTTGTGTTTAGGCGAACAAAAGGCCAACCGATGAACGAAAAAATTTTCACCCTGCCCGTTAGCGAACAGATTTCTCCGTATATCAGCCAGCGGCAGCTCGATGAGCTGGGCGTCGTTGTGGTGTCGCACCCCAAAGTGCGCGCGGCGATCGCCCTGCAGGGCGCGCACCTGTTAGCCTGGCAGCCCAGCGGCGATCGGCCGGTTATCTGGCTCAGCGGCAATACCCCGTTCCAGAAAGGCAAGGCGGTCCGCGGCGGCGTGCCGATTTGCTGGCCCTGGTTCGGCCCGGTGGCGCAGCCTTCGCACGGCTTTGCCCGCAACCAACCCTGGAGCCTGACGGCGCACGATGAAGACGACAACGGCGTTATCCTCACCTTCACGCTGAAGGACAACGAGCAAACCCGTAAACTGTGGCCGCACGCCTTTACCTTGATTGCCCGCTTCAAGCTGGGCGAAGAATGCGAGATCGAGCTGGAGTCGCACGGCGACTACCAGGCGACTGCGGCGCTGCACACCTACTTCCAGATCGGCGATATCGAACAGGTTAAGGTGACGGGCCTTGGCGACAGCTATATCGACAAAGTGGCGGGCGGTGCGCCAGCGCGCCAAACCGGCGCGCTGACGTTCGTCGGCCAGACCGACCGCGTTTATACCCGGCCCGAAGCCTTCAGCCTGATAAAAGATCCGGCGCTGCAGCGCACCATCGAGGTTCATCATCACCATATGAGCGACGTGATCGCCTGGAACCCCGGCGTCGAGCTCTCCTGCAGCATGGCGGATATGACCAACGACGGTTACAAAACCATGGTGTGCGTGGAAACCGGCCGCGTCGGCAAGCCGCTGGTTGCCGCCGGCGAGCAGCCCGCACGGCTGGCGGTGACCTTCCGCAGCCGCAAAAACGCCTGACCTTGTTTGGGGCGGCGCTGGCTACCGCCCCGCTTATCTACCCGCTCAGCCGTTAAGGCGCGGCGCGCTCACCGGCCCTGGCGGTTAGCCCTGGGCGCAGCGCACCGCAAACGAGCAAAAGGGGCGCGAGCGCCCCTTTGTGGTGCAGCCATTGCACGATTAACGTGCAATGCGCCGTTAGAAGGTGTAGCTCACACCCGTCATCAACAACCCGGTGTATGATTTATCCACCATCGGACTGTCTTTCACTTCATCCGAGAGCTTAACGTAGCGCCCAACAAAGAAGGCATTCCAGTCCTTGTTGATTTTGTAGTTGGCACTCAGCTCAACATAGGGCGCCCAGCTGTCTTCCGGCGTGTAGCTGTCCAGGCCGCTGCGGCGCGATTCGTGTTCGCTGACGCCGTAGTAATATTTGTTCTGGTTTTTGCTGCTCCACATGACGCCCACGCCGGGAACCAGAGTGAGAGCGTCGAGGTCGAACTTGTACAGATACGCGACGTCGCCCACCAGGCCGTTGCTGTAGTCCAGGGTGTCACCGGTGAAGGTGGTGCGGAGGGTACCCCACTCGGCGTTGTGCGAGTAAGCCAGGCCGGCCATCAGGGTGCCGCGGCGTTTGTCCAATCGCTTCATGCGATCGTCGTCGCTGTCGCCCGGACGGAAGCCCAACGGCGAGTAGTAACCCATCAGGCTCAGCTGGTTTTCCTGATCTTTCCACAGGTAATAACCGGCGGTCAGCGTGCGGAAGTAGAAGTCGTCGCCTTCATAATTAATGACGGGTACCGGATAGACGCGGTCCTGATTACCGCGATACGGATCCGGGCTGACCAGCGCGGAAGCGCCGAGTGACCAGGTTCCAGCCTGAGCACTGTGCGCACAAACCATTGCGGAAGCGATAATGGCTAACGTTTTGAGTTGAGAGATCTTCACTGGTTCTTTTCCATAAATAACAGGGTTAATAGCCGGCCTAGTTTATGTGAAAATTTAGTTACGCGCCTAATCTTTACAATAGAAAACAACCAAGATCGAATAACTTAGATCGGGAATATGAATTAATCATGGCAGAAGCATGACGTTTTCTGCCTCAGGCCGCGCCAGACAAGGCATTTGGCCCCCGCCGAAATAACTGAGTCATTGATATGACTTAAAAAAAGCTTTTTCTGTCGCAGGAAATTTTTCGGTATGCCAACTAAGCTTAAATCAGAAGGTGAATTTATCCTGAGCCCAGTGGCAATACAGCGCAACTCGCGATAATAAGCGCACCAAGTTGGCATACGGGTTGCTGTACTCAGGTATATCTTCATTCTTTCGGGAGCCAGAACACGATCACCAGTTCCCTTTTTAACCTGTGCTAATAACGAAAGGACGGGCATCGCCATGAACATATTTGACCACTATCGCCAGCGCTACGAAGCTGCCAAGGACGAAGAGTTCACACTGCAGGAATTTCTTACCATTTGCCGGCAAGATCGCAGTGCATATGCCAATGCGGCCGAACGTCTGCTGATGGCTATCGGTGAACCAGTTATGGTGGACACCGCGCTTGAGTCACGCATGTCTCGCCTGTTCTCCAACCGCGTGATCGCACGCTATCCGGCCTTCGAGGAGTTCTACGGCATGGAGGAAGCGATCGAACAGATCGTTTCTTACCTGAGACACGCCGCGCAGGGCCTTGAAGAGAAGAAACAGATCCTGTACCTGCTGGGCCCGGTCGGCGGCGGGAAGTCATCGCTGGCTGAACGCCTGAAGGCGCTGATGCAGCGCGTGCCGATTTATACCCTGAGCGCCAACGGCGAGCGCAGCCCGGTAAACGATCATCCGCTGTGCCTGTTCAATCCGCAGGAGGATGCCTCTATTCTGGAAAAAGAATACAACATCCCCAACCGCTATCTCGGCACCATCATGTCGCCGTGGGCGGCGAAGCGCCTGCATGAGTTCGGCGGCGACATCACCAAGTTCAAAGTGGTGAAGGTGCGCCCTTCCATTCTGGAACAGATCGCCATCGCCAAAACCGAACCGGGCGATGAGAACAACCAGGACATCTCCGCGCTGGTCGGCAAGGTGGATATTCGCAAGCTGGAAAACCACGCGCAAAACGATCCCGACGCCTACGGATACTCCGGCGCCCTGTGCCGGGCCAACCAGGGGATCATGGAGTTCGTGGAGATGTTCAAGGCGCCGATCAAGGTGCTGCATCCGCTGTTGACCGCCACTCAGGAAGGCAACTACAACGGTACCGAAGGCATCTCCGCCCTGCCGTTCAGCGGCATTATTCTGGCGCACTCCAACGAATCGGAATGGGTCACCTTCCGCAACAACAAGAACAACGAGGCGTTCCTCGACCGCGTCTACATCGTCAAGGTGCCTTACTGCCTGCGGGTGTCGGAAGAGATCAAGATCTACGACAAACTGCTGGACCACAGTGAGCTGACCCATGCGCCATGCGCCCCGGGCACGCTGGAAACGCTGGCGCGCTTTACCGTGCTGTCGCGGCTGAAAGAGCCGGAAAACTCCAGCATCTACTCGAAGATGCGGGTCTATGACGGCGAAAGCCTGAAAGACACCGATCCGAAGGCCAAGTCGTATCAGGAATACCGCGACTATGCCGGGGTTGATGAAGGCATGAACGGCCTCTCCACGCGCTTCGCCTTCAAGATTTTGTCGCGGGTGTTCAACTTCGATCACGCCGAGGTGGCGGCTAACCCGGTACACCTGTTCTACGTGCTGGAACAGCAGATCGAGCGCGAGCAGTTCCCGCAGGATCAGGCGGAGAAATACCTGGAGCACCTGAAAGGCTATCTGATCCCGAAATACGCCGAGTTTATCGGTAAAGAGATCCAGACCGCCTACCTGGAATCCTACTCGGAATACGGTCAGAACATTTTTGACCGCTACGTGACCTATGCGGACTTCTGGATCCAGGATCAGGAGTACCGTGATCCGGATACCGGTCAACTGTTCGACCGCGAATCCCTCAACGCGGAACTGGAGAAAATAGAGAAACCGGCCGGCATCAGCAACCCGAAAGATTTCCGCAACGAAATCGTCAACTTCGTGCTGCGCGCCCGCGCCAACAACAGCGGCCGCAACCCTAACTGGACCAGCTACGAGAAGCTGCGCACGGTGATCGAGAAGAAAATGTTCTCCAACACCGAAGAGCTGCTGCCGGTGATTTCCTTTAACGCCAAGACCTCGACGGATGAGCAGAAAAAGCACGACGATTTCGTCGATCGCATGATGGAGAAAGGCTATACCCGCAAACAGGTTCGCCTGCTGTGCGAATGGTATCTGCGGGTCAGAAAATCCTCATAACGCCATAGCGAGTCGGCATTATCAGGGCCATGTCCAACGTTTTTACGCTGCGGCGGGGTCCAGGGACGGACCGGACCATTGCGCCGCCGCGTAAAGGACATGAAGAGTTGGCAACGTCGTTTGGGGGAAGTATGGCCTATTTCATTGATCGACGGCTTAACGGCAAAAACAAGAGCATGGTGAACCGCCAGCGCTTCTTGCGCCGTTACAAGTCGCAAATCAAACAGTCGATTGCCGAAGCCATCAACAAGCGTTCGGTCACCGACGTAGACAGCGGGGAGTCGGTTTCGATCCCCACGGACGATATCAACGAACCGATGTTCCATCAGGGGCGCGGCGGCACGCGCCACCGTGTGCATCCGGGCAACGATCACTTCGTGCAAAATGACCGCGTCGAACGCCCGCAGGGCGGCGGTGGCGGCGGCGGCGGCCAGGGCAACGCCAGCCAGGACGGCGAAGGCGAAGACGAATTTGTCTTCCAGATCTCCAAGGATGAATATCTCGACCTGCTGTTTGAAGACCTGGCGCTGCCCAACCTGAAAAAAAATCAGTACAAGCAGCTGACGGAGTTTAAAACTCACCGCGCCGGCTACACCGCCAACGGCGTGCCGGCCAACATCAGCGTCGTGCGTTCGTTGCAGAACTCGCTGGCGCGGCGCACCGCCATGACCGCCGGGAAAAGGCGCGCCCTGCACGAGCTGGAGGATGAGCTCAGCCAGTTGGAAAACACCGAGCCGGTGCAGCTGCTGGAGGAGGAACGGCTGCGCAAAGAGATCGCCGAGCTGCGCAAGAAAATCGAAAGCGTGCCTTTTATCGACACCTTCGACCTGCGTTACAAAAACTATGAGCGCCGGCCGGAACCGTCCAGCCAGGCGGTGATGTTCTGCCTGATGGACGTGTCCGGCTCGATGGATCAGGCCACCAAGGATATGGCGAAGCGTTTCTACATCCTGCTGTATCTGTTCCTGAGCCGCACCTACAAGAACGTTGAAGTGGTGTATATCCGCCACCATACGCAGGCCAAGGAAGTGGATGAGCAAGAGTTCTTCTACTCGCAGGAAACCGGCGGCACCATCGTTTCCAGCGCGCTGAAGCTGATGAATGACGTGGTCGAGGAGCGTTACGACCCCGCGCAGTGGAACATCTACGCCGCACAGGCGTCGGACGGCGACAACTGGGCCGATGACTCGCCGCTGTGTCACGAGCTGCTGGCGAAGAAAATTTTGCCGATGGTGCGTTACTACAGCTATATCGAAATCACCCGCCGCGCTCACCAAACGCTGTGGCGCGAATATGAAGATTTGCAGGCAAAATTCGACAATTTCGCCATGCAGCACATCCGCGAGCCGGACGATATCTATCCGGTATTCCGCGAGCTGTTCCACAAACAGACCGCGTAATGCGTCACTCCCCTTTTAAAAATCAGCCGGCAAATCTTGCCGGCTTTTTATTCGCGAGCCGGCGGCGTGAAAACCGCTCATTCACATCGGGCGGAGTTTTATTTTTTCAGCGGCTAATAACCTAACGAACTAAACTTATAACCAAAGGCGCTTATAAGCCTTCGAACTCATACCGTGGTTTCTCCCGAACCTGTTTCGGGATTTTTTTGAGGTTTTTCCGAAACAGCCGTCTGAAGGACGGAGATGCTTGATAGGAATATTCTTATTACGTTATCGTTAACATGTCACTCAGGCATGTACCTAAGTGAAATTTGCCCGATTTTATTTTTTATGGCTTCTCCGCCCGCTTCTGCGGGCAATTAAATTTCACCAGGTTTAGATAATGATCGACTATTCCCTCTACGGTCTCAACGAGAATGACGTTGACGAATACCGTACGCAAATCTGTTGCCTGATTGGCAAAAGCGTTATCCAGGTGCTCTCATCCAACAAGCCCATCAGCAAGCAAAACCTGATCTCTTACCTGTTGCACGAGGTAGAAAGACAGTCCGATGACTACTTCCAGAAACTGTACCGCGCCGCCATTGAGGTTATCGGCGTCAACGGGCGGTAGCGCGAGATGCGAAAATTCGAACTTTATGCGTTGATCGCCGTCGCCGTGGTTTTCGGGTTCATGTTGATCATCAACTGTCATCCCGGCCCCAGCGTTTATCCTTGAATTGCGCGCCAGGAAGTGACGGTCCTTGCCGACCGTCACCGCCGGCGGTTTTATAGCGAGCCCGCGGCCTCATCAATCAAAGCCGCGATTTGCTGCGGATGCGACGCCAGGGACGCATGGCTGGCGCCCAGCGTAATCACCTTTTTCGCCCGTAGCCGCCCCGCCATTCGTTGCTGATTTTCAGGCGCAATCATCCGATCGTCGCTGGAAATCTGATACCACGAGGGTTTGTGCTTCCACGCCGGTTCGCTGACGGGATTGCCGAAGGTGCTGGCCAGCGGCGCCTTTTGCGCCACCGCCATCACCAGCGCTTCATCGGCGGACAGATCCTGGCAAAAGCTCTGGTGGAACTTGTCGGTTTTTACCCATAGATAACCGTCGCTGTCGGGCGCCAGGTTCGCCGCCGCCGCCGGAGGATACTGCTGCGTGATGCCACCGGCGCTTTCACCGGCATCCGGCGCGAAGGCGGCGATATAAACCAGCCCGACCACGTTCGGCTGATTGCCCATTTCCGTAATCACCGCGCCGCCATAGGAATGCCCCACCAGCAATACCGGCCCGCGCTGCTGAGCGACCATTTTGCGCGTGCGCTCCGCATCATCAGCCAGGGAGGTTAATGGCATCTCGACGGCATGAATCGACTCATAGCCCCGGCGTGACAGTTCAAGAATGACTTTGCTCCAGTGCGCCGCTCCGCCCCAGAATCCGTGAACCAGAACGACGGTAGGTTTTGTGCTCATTGCGAATCCTTGTGTCACGTGAAGGGCCTTGCGCAAACGCGGATAGGCCCCCTGAAGCCCGACATCCGAGTGATATGCCAGGCCATACCCTTTGTATATAGTTGCCCTTGAGCCATTCGGCAATAGCTGCGAATAGTTAGCGCCGGCCGGGCCCGGCATTCCATTCTGCCCGGGTAATCGACCAAATCTCGGTGTCCATGCTCCCGCCGACGTAGTCACGCCGTTCGGTCGCCACCAGCCGCATGCCCGTTTTTTCCGAGAGCCGCCGGGAGGCGGCGTTAGCTGCGGCTTTAGATACCTGCAAGCGTTCCTGCCCCAGAACGTTGAACCAGTATTCCGTTACGGCGTAACAGGCTTCGCTCATCAACCCCTGGCGCTGCCATTCCCGCGCCAGCCAAAAGCCGCGGTTGTCGGCGCTGCCGAGGCTGAGATTGATGACGCCAATCAGCTGGCCATCGGCCTCCCTGCGCCTGATGGACCAAAACCAGGCGTTGCCGCTCGCCATGGCCGGCAATGCCGCGTGCTGCAGAAAATTCAGCGCCCCCTCCTTCGGGTAAGGCCAGGGGATTCGACGGGTCATATGCCGCACGATTTCCCAATGGGGAAACAGCCGCTGAATATCCCCGGCATCGTCGATCGTCAGCGGCCGCAACACCAGGCGGGGCGTGGTTAACATTGGCACTGTCAGGATACACCTCCCTCATTCTGCCGGGCACGTTATGGCTCATCGGCCGAAAAAAAACATTAGAACTAGGAATTTTACCTATCGCGATCTAAAATATCATGAAAAAACAAAGACAAATCACTCAGTAGATCGGGAAAAGGAATGTAGACGTGAAGGAAATGATCTCCATACTCTTTATGGCATGCCTGCTGGCGCTGCTGTTTTCGTGGCTATTCGTCTACGGTCTTAACATTCATTGATCATGTTCGCGAATAAAAAACCCCGGCGCGTCGGCCAGGGTTGTTGGTGCAGTACGGGGTTACGACCGCCGGGTCTGGATCCAGAAAGCGTGGATCAGGCCGGGTATATAACCCAACAGAGTCAGGATGATGTTGAGGATAAAAGCGCCGCCGATGCCCTTATCGAGCAATACGCCCAGCGGGGGCAGAATGATGGTGAAAACGATCCTCCAGAAACTCATCTCACTTCTCCTTTAAGGGTTGATGCCGGATCAACATATTACATCGGATTACCATTTTCAAATTTGCGCCCCTGCCCGTTCGAGGTCCCCGCGGCTTATACCCATGAATTAGTCAGGGTTAAGTTCAGACTGTCGGGCGCCAACCGATGTTACCGGTAACTATGTTATTGATTTACTGTTGTAATCGCGGAAATCGGCTAAATAACGGGGATTTATTCATATCCATGCCAAATAAATGGTTATAAATAAAGGTTTGAATTAATGGCCTTCGGCCATTGATTATAAAAAATTAAGCTCCTAGAATTCGCGGCTGAAAAATACAACTGGGATCGGGTTTCATGTCGTCGCTGTGGGTTGCAACACAATATTTTTATTTAATTGGCCTTTTAGTTTCTATGGTTTTCACCTATCTGGTTAGCCGGGACACCGTCAAAATCCGCTTTATCAGCGCGCTGACCATCGGTTTAACCTGGCCGTTGAGCCTGCCGGTGGTGTTGCTGTTTTCCCTGTTCTGACGCAGCCTGACTACCCCGCCGGACAACCGACGGGGCATCCATCGCCCGCGCTTAAAAGTCGTACCCTACGCTCGCCACCACCGAACGTTCGGCCCCCCAATAGCAATAGCCGGTGCCATAACAGGCGGCGACATATTTACGATCGGTCAGGTTATTGACGTTCAACTGCACGTAGGCCCCTTTCAGCGCGCTGTTGACGCGGTCCAGATTCATCCTTAACGACGCATCCACCAGCGTTACCGACGGTATGCGCAGCGTATTTTCGTTATCCGCCCATTGCTTGCCGATATAACGCACGCCGGCGCCCACATTCAGCCCGTAGCCCGCGTCGTATTGGCCCCATACGGAAGCCATTTGGTTTGGCGCCAGATACGGCGTGTTGCCATCGTTGCCGTCAACCGCATCCTTGAATTTCACTTTGTTGTAGGTATAGCCGGCAATCAGGTCCAGGCGATCGGTGATTTTGCTGCGCGCCTCCAGTTCTATGCCCTGGGAATGCACTTTGCCCGCCGGGACATAATAACTTTGCTGCACCACGCGGTTGGCGACATCCTTCTGCGTGAGATCGTACAGCGCCACGCTGTAAATTGACGCACTGCCCGGCGCCTGATATTTCACCCCCACTTCGTACTGCTCGCTGCTGCTCGGCTTCAGCATATGGCCGCTCTGATCGGCCAGGGCCTCCGGCGTCACCGCGGTGCTGTAGCTGGCGTAAGGCGAGAAGCCGTTGTCAAAGTGATACAGCAGCGATGCGCGGCCGCTGAAGTTGTCGTCGGTGCGCGCGTCGCTGGAGCCGGTATTGAGCACGGTATTTTTCGATTCCATGCGATCGAAGCGCCCGGCCAGATTCAGATACCAGCTATTCAGGCTGATTTCATCCTGCAGGTAAACGCCCGCCTGTTCATAATGGCGTCGGGAGTCGGTATGGACCAGGTTGCTCAGCGCCGGCCCGCCGGAGACGCCGGTGTAAGGGTTGAGCGGGGTCGCCCCGGCCGACTCATCCCACAGATTGTTGCGGAAACGCTGGTAATCCACTCCCAGCATCACCTTGTGGTCCACCGGCCCGGTGGCGAAATCGGCCTCCAGCTGGTTATCGATGGCGAAGGCGTCCAGAGAGGTCGACGAACCGCTGTAGTAACGGTTCAGCTCGCTGTGCTGCTCGTTCCAGCCAATCTGGTAAACCTGCTGCAGCTCGACGTTGGAATGGGTATAGCTGGCGTTCTGCCGGAAGGTCCAGACATCGTTGAACGCGTGCGAAAAAGCATAGCTGTAGATCTGTTCCCAGCGTTTAAACAGGTTGCGGCTGCTCTCGCCGTCAAAGAACCCGCGCCCCAGCTTGTCGCCCTTGCTGGAATAAATGCTGCCGTCGGCCGGCACCGCGCTGTGATAACCGCCGGACGGATCTTTCTGCAGATAAGCTTTCAGCAACAACGAGGTGTTTTCATCCGGTTGCCACAGCAGCGAAGGCGAAATGGCGTAACGCTCTTCACGTTGATGATCGTACATGGTGTCGCTGCTGCGGGTCATGCCGGTCAACCGATAGGCCCAGTGTTCCGACAGCGGGCCGGTCAGATCGAAGGCGGCGCCCTGGGTGGCGTTATTGCCGGCCATGGCGTTGAGGTGCCCCTCGCTGGCGAACTGCGGCCGCTTGGAGGTCAGGGCGACCAGGCCGCCGGGAATGCTCTGCCCGTACATCACCGAGGACGGCCCCTTAATCACGTCTATTCGCTCCAGGAACCAGGGGTCGACCTGCAGCGCGTTGTAGGTGCCGCCGTCGCTCAGCAGGCGCAGCCCATCGAGGAAGGTGTTGTTGACGTCGCCGCCGTGAAAACCGCGCAGCGCGATGGTGTCATAGCGCGTGGCGCCGCCGGCGAAATTGGTGAATACCCCCGGGGTATATTTCAAGGCGTCGTTGACCGTCTGGCTATGTTGGTCGGTCATCTGCTGGCGGGTGACGACCGATACCGACTGCGCCGTCAGGATCAGCGGCTTGTCGGTCTTGGTGGCTCCCTGGCTGGTGGTCGCCTGATAGCCCTGGGTGGCGGCATCCGCCGTATCGGCGGGCTGCGCCGTGACGACCAGCGTATCTTCAGCGAAAGAGGCAAGCGGCAGGAAAATCGCCAGCGAGCAGAGAAGGTGAGGCCGTTTCACCGTAAAAGATGCGGACATGCTGTAATCCCTAGTAAAAACCATGAAACCACACCGTATGAGGTCCCGTGTCAGCAACGCTGGCTGGCGGCAACCGCCGAGGTATTATCGGTGTGCTGTATGCAACAAAAAGAAAACATTAATGATAATTATTATCTTTATCAATACAAAGTTAAAATATATAGAGACTTTTTATAAGCCGGCTAAGCGCCCGGTTCCCTCCCGGCGCTGCCCGCATTAATACGCTGAAATAATAGGGATAAAAAAATGCCAGCGCGAGGCTGGCAATTAAACTGGAAGCAATGTGAGCAATGTCGTGCCGATGCGGGGGGCACATAAGGAGACAACCCTCTTCCCCTCACCGACGACGATAATGATAATCGCTCTCAACAAAAGATGTAAAGTGCTTTCTGTCTGCAACTTTACTGCAGCCCCCGCCGGTTAACGCCGTGGGCCGATCCAGCGGGCATAGCCGCGAAAGCCGGCCCACAGGGCGAGCCACAACGCGAGGTTGAGCACCCACCACAGCGCCAGCAGATAGAGAAAGGTTTGATAGGTGGGAATGCCGCGATCGGCGGCAAAGGGATTGAAGTGCCAGAATTTGATGATCGAGAACGGATTAAGGTTAAAGTATTCGCAAAAATAGGTGGTCAGCACCGGCGGTAAAAAACCATAGATGGCCAGGGTGAACAGCATCAGGAACTTGGTGGTCGCATGGTTTTTATAGTCTTTCATATCAATGCATTACTCTTAAATTCTTGCATCAGCAAGCGCTGCGGTCTCTCCGTTTAAGCAGACCTGGAGAGCCGAAATAAGTTCCCCGCATCGGCCAAAATAAAGCCGGCGCAGCGTTTAATTTTCATTTAGCGAGCGGGTGATATATACCCTGTGGATTTCCAATCAAACCGCCCTACCGTCATTTGAAAACGACAGGCGTCGCGCGGCCAGTTCAGGAGGCATCAATGAAATCGGACGACTTATCTACCCCGCCATCCCGCAAGAAACTCAAGGTCATCTACGGCTGGTATATCTATGCCGTGTATACGCTGTTGATCTTCAATATCTATATGGCGGTTTATAACCTGTGCGTGCGCCACCCTTTTGAACGGCCGCTCTTGTCGCTGGCCCACAGCCTGTTCATCGGCGCCATGCTGCAACAGGTGCTGAAGAAAAAGGTGATTTTCGCCTGGATGATGTTGGCCTACTTCATTCTGATGCGTCTGTATTACGCCAACCTGTTGCACGTCGAATTTGATGCGCTGAGTCGGGGGCTGGTGCTGATCCTCCTGACGTTGCTGTTTACCGGCACCGTCGCGGTGGGGCAACTGGCGACGCCGCCGCTGCGGCAGGATTGGTTGGCGCAGTTGGGGTGGAAGCAATGGATCGCGCTGCTCGCGCTGGCGGCGGTGCTGACTCCGTTGATCACCACCGATTATTTGGCCTGAACGGCGGGAATATGGGGTTCAGAAATGTCCACCAGCCGGCAGACCTTGGTGTAGTTGTTCGATTTTTCACAAATTTTGTCAGTGACGAACACGCCAAGGTAGCCCAGTACCAGCAGATAACCCAGCATGCATAAAACAAAAATAAGCGTTCTCACTGATAATGACCAACCTGAAATTGCACCCAGAGCATCATAGCCTGATTCGCGCATTTTAACCTGTTTCGAAGTATTTCATAAGTCTACCGGCCGTTATCGCGCATCAGGGGCAGATCCCGCCGCGAGCTGAAGCGCTTTCTTTGTAGTAACATAGGGCGATAATCCCCACAGCAGGAAGCGCCGATGCACCATCTGATGTTAGACATTGAAACCCTGGATATAAAACCCAGCGCGGTGATCCTGGCGGTCGCGGCGGTGTTTTTCGATCCCAAAAGCGGCGAGCTGGGCGCGGAATTCGAAGCGGCGGTCAGCAGCCAGAAAGATCAGCCCGGCAGAACCATCAGCCTGGATACCGTCGCCTGGTGGGCGAAACAGTCCGATGAGGCGCGCAGGCTGGCGTTCGGCGGCAGTGAAAGCCTCAAGCGCGTGCTGACCGGCCTGAGCCGTTTTATTCATATGCACAGCACCGATACGGTGAAAGTGTGGGGCAACGGCAAAGAGTTTGATTGCGCTATTCTCGAGCACGCCTTTCAGCAGTTGGCAATGCCCTGTCCGTGGAAATTCTGGGATACTCAGGATGTGCGCACGGTGATCACCCTGGCGGAGCTGCACGGCTTCAACCCGAAAAAGGCGCGGCCCTTTGAAGGCACGCCGCATCGCGCGCTGGACGACGCCAAACACCAGGCTCGCTACGTGGCGGATACGGTCTGCGCGCTGTATTACCGCCGGACGCCGGACGCCTGACCCGCTTGCCCCTTTCCATTTTCCGCCGGAGTCTCTACTCTAGCCCTCTTTGTCACTCGGACGTGCCTTTTTCGTTATGCAAAAGTTTCTGTTTCTGCTTCTCAGCCTGGTGTTGCTCGGCCCATTAGGCATTGATCTCTATCTGCCGACCATCCCCGCCATCGCCGTCGGCCTTGGCAGCAGTGAAGCGCTGATCCAATCCACCATCTCGCTGTTCATCCTGGTGCTGGGGCTCGGCCAGATCATCGCCGGGCCGCTGGTGGACAACTATGGCCGCAAACCTGTGGCGCTGGCCGGCGTCGTCATCTATATGATCGGCGCGGCAATGGCCGCGCTGGCGACGACGCCGACGGTGTTTATCGCCTCGCGCCTGCTGCAAGGGGTGGCGGTATGCTGCACCGCCGTCGTCGCCTTCAGCGGCGTGCGCGATCGCATGAACGGCGATGACGCCGCCCGCGCCTTCGGTTTCCTCAACGGTACGCTGAATATCATCCCGGCGCTGGCCCCGCTGCTCGGCGGCCTGCTGGCGGAAGCCTTCGGCTGGCGCGCGCCATTCTGGTTCCTGGTGCTCTATGCCCTGCTGGTGCTGGTGCTGATCGCCCTGCGCCTGCCGGAAACGCGGCCGGCCGACACCGTGCCGGTCAAGGGACTGCCGGTGCGGCAATATGCCCGCATTCTCAGCGACCGCCGCTTCCTGTCCTTCGCCGTGGTAAACGCCGGCGCCATGGGGATGGCGCTGACCTATGTCTCGTTGGCGCCCAACGTTCTGATGGGCACCGCCGGCCTGACGCCGCTGCAGTTCTCGCTGGCGTTCGGCGCCAACGGCTTCTGGATCATGCTGGTCAGCTTCTTCGCCAACCGCATTATCCATAAGGTCGGTCGCCCCGTTTGCCTGGCGACCGGCGGCGTTCTGATGGGATTAGGCTGCCTGGGCCTGCTGTTGGGCGTCGCCCTGCTGCCCGACGCGGCTCAGGCGCATTGGCTGGCCTATATGCTGCCGGTGGCCAGCGCCTGTGCCGGGCTGGCGTTCATGATGGGGCCGGCGACCAGCTATGCGTTGGAGCCCTACTCCAATGAAGCGGGCGTTGCCTCGGCGCTGGTGGGCTTTGTGCAAATGGCGGGCGGCGCCGCGCTGGGCCTGATGGCGATGGCGTTGCCGCTGCAGCCCAAGCTTTCTCTGGCGCTGGTGATGTTGGCGGGCTGCTTGCTGGCGCTGCACGCGCGGCAGCGCAGCAAACAGATTAAAGGACACATCAGGAAGGTGGCGTAAGGCTCAGATTTCGCTGGCGACCGGCACCCGCGCCGCCAGCGCCGTCAGCAGTTCATAACCCAGCGTGCCTGCCGCGGTGGCCACATCGTCCACCGGCAGGCGCCGTCCCCACAGCTCCACCTCGGTGCCCAGTTCAGCCTGCGGGCAAGGCGCCAGATCCACCGCCAGCATATCCATCGACACCGTGCCCAAAGTGCGCGTCAGCACGCCCCCCACCCAGACCGGCGTGCCGGTTGGCGCATGGCGCGGATAACCATCCGCATAGCCGCAGGCCACTACGCCGATGCGCTGCGCGCCGGTGGCGCCGTAGCGGCCGCCGTAGCCAACGCGATCGCCGCTTTTCAGCCGCTGAATGCCGATAATTTCGCTGCTCAGCGTCATTGCCGGCTGCAGCCCGCTGGCGGCGATGTCACGCCAGCGGCCGCTCGGCGACGCGCCGTAGAGCACGATCCCCGGCCGCACCCAGCCGCCGTGGGTATCCGGATGCCACAGCGTGGCGGCCGAGTTGGCCAGGCAGCGCGGCAAGGGGATCGCCGCCGCCGCGTTTTCAATGGTCGCCATCTGCTGCTGCACCCCTTCCGGGCCGTCGGCGGTGGCGAAGTGGCTCATCACCGTCATGCCGGCGATATTGGCGATGCCCTGCGCCTGCTGCCAGACGCCGTGCAGGCGCTCGGGGGCGAACCCCAGACGATTCATTCCGCTGTTCACTTTAAGATACACCTCCAGCGGCGCTGACAGCCGGGCTTCGGCTATCGCCGCCAGCTGCCAATCGCTGTGCACCGCCGTGGTCAGCCGATAGCGGTCGAGCAGCGCCAGATCCTGCGGCTGAAAGAACCCTTCCAGCAGCAGGATCGGCCCTTGCCAACCGGACTCTCGCAGCAGCACCGCTTCGGCGAGATCCAGCATGGCGAAACCGTCGGTTTGCGCCAGGCTGCGCCAGACGCGTGCGATGCCATGGCCGTAGGCGTTGGCCTTGACCACCGACCAGACTTTGGCGCCGGGGGCGAAGCGGCGAACCACCTGTAGGTTATTTGCAATTGCGCCAAGGTGCAGCGTGGCGCTTATCGGGCGAGGCATGAGTTCTCCTTCGGACCTGCGGATGCCGGTCACCGGTCGTTGCCGGTGACCTAAACATCATAAATGTCGATTCAGCGATTAACGCGCGGCATGCGCGTCGTTCAACGGGGCGGCATGCGGATGGCGAAACCCGGCGCTGTAACGCGCCACCGCCAGGTCTTCGGAAGGGATCGCCGGCGTGACGCCGGAGATCAAATCAGCCAGCAGCTGCCCGGACCCGCAGGCCATGGTCCAGCCCAGCGTACCGTGGCCGGTATTGAGGAACAGGTTCTTCAACGACGTGCGGCCGACGATCGGGGTGCCGTCCGGCGTCATCGGGCGCAGGCCGGTCCAGAAGGTCGCTTCTTCCACCCGTCCGCCGTTCGGATACAGATCGCGCACCACCATTTCCAACGTTTCACGGCGCTTTTGCTCAAGCTGGGTATTAAAACCGACGATCTCCGCCATGCCGCCGACGCGAATGCGTTGGTCGAAACGGGTGATGGCGATTTTATACGTTTCATCCAGCACCGTGGAAAACGGCGCCGCCGCTTCATCGGTAATGGGAATGGTCAGCGAGTAGCCCTTCAGCGGGTAGACGGGGATCGAGACCAGGCCGCGCAGCAATGCGGTGGAGTAAGAGCCGAAAGCCACCACGTAGCTGTCGGCGTTGAACACCTCTTCGCCGCACTGCACGCCGGCGATTTTGTCGCCGTCCACCAGCAGGCGATCGACGCTGCGGTTGTACAGGAAGGTCACGCCAGCCTGTTGCGCCATTTTCGCCAACTGCTGGGTAAACAGCTGGCAGTCGCCGGTTTCGTCGTTGGGCAGCCGCAGGCCGCCGGTCAGCTTGTGGGCCACCTGCGCCAACGCCGGTTCGGCAGTGGCCAGCTGGCTGGACTCCAGCAGCTGGTAAGGCACCCCGGCGTCTTCCAACACGGCGATGTCCTTGGCGGCGTTTTCAAACTGTTGCTGGGTGCGGAACAGCTGCAGCGTACCGCCCTGGCGGCCTTCGTACTGGATGCCGGTTTCCTGGCGCAGCGCCTTGATGCAGTCGCGGCTGTATTCCGCCAGGCGCACCATGCGGCCCTTGTTGGTCATGTAATGTTCGGTGTTGCAGTTTTTCAGCATCTGCCACATCCAGCTTAGCTGGAAGCTGCTGCCGTCCAGGCGGACCGCCAGCGGCGCATGGCGCTGGAACATCCATTTGATGGCCTTCAGCGGCACGCCCGGCGCCGCCCAGGGCGCGGCGTAGCCCGGCGAGATCTGCCCGGCGTTCGCTGCGCTGGTTTCCATCGCCGGCCCCGGTTGACGATCGAGCACCGTCACCTCGTGACCCGCCTTCGCCAAATACCAGGCGCTGGCTACGCCCACCACTCCACTACCTAAAATTACCACACGCATCGCTGACTCCGGCCCAAGGCTTCACAAAGCATAATCTTCTGCTCACAGGAAATTAACTCAGTGGAAAAATCCGTCCAACAACTTCGTTATCAAACGTGACAACATTCACAATTAATTTATCGTTGATGGCGGCTTTTTTTGCAATAGCTCAGCCCAAAAGGCGATAAGCTGCGGTAAAAGGCGTTTTCCAGCGCTAAACCCGCCCCATTATGACGTCAATGCAATCATTGAAAGCACCTCACGAAGCCACCGCCCGCAACAAGGATTTAACAGAACATAAAAATGAAACCCACCCAAGACAACAGAATAAAACACCAATAAAAAGCCACTTAACCAACACAAGACGCTCGTGACGGCCAGAGCCTCGGCAGCACAAAAAACCCGGCGCCGATGCCCGCCGAAGCTCCCCTTTACGGCAGAAAGGCAGCAGACCGTTGAATTTTTAAGCTTTATATCATTATTCCCTCTCTGCAGATTGAGCTACGATTGATACAGGGCCTGCCGTTTGAGCAAGGCCCGTGAATAACGAGGGTGCGCTGATGACTACTTCGACACATGAAAAGGTTAAGGAAGATAAACGTCTGAGCGATGGACCGGACTGGACGTTCGACCTGCTGCAGGTTTACCTGGAGCATATCGACCGCGTAGCCAAGCATTACGGGCTCGACACTTACCCGCATCAGATAGAGGTCATTACCTCCGAGCAGATGATGGACGCTTATTCCAGCGTCGGCATGCCGATTAACTATACCCACTGGTCATTCGGCAAAAAATTCATCGAAACCGAGCAGCGCTACAAGCATGGGCAACAGGGCCTGGCTTACGAGATCGTTATCAACTCCAACCCCTGCATCGCCTACCTGATGGAAGAAAACACCATCACCATGCAGGCGCTGGTCATGGCGCACGCCTGCTACGGCCATAACTCCTTCTTCAAGAACAATTACCTGTTCCGCAGCTGGACCGACGCCAGTTCGATCGTCGACTACCTGCTGTTCGCCCGCCGCTACATCAGCCAGTGCGAAGAACGCTATGGCGTGGAGGAGGTAGAGCGCCTGCTGGACTCCTGCCACGCGCTGATGAACTACGGCGTGGACAGATATAAACGGCCGCAGAAAATATCGCTGGTCGAAGAGAAGGCGCGCCAAAAGAGCCGCGAAGAATACCTGCAAAGCCAGGTGAACACGTTGTGGAAAACCCTGCCGCGGGTCGAGCGCGAAGAGGCGCCGGAGCAGGCTCGCCGTTATCCGAGCGAACCGCAGGAAAATATCCTCTACTTTATGGAAAAGAACGCGCCGCTGCTGGAACCCTGGCAGCGCGAAGTGCTGCGCATCGTGCGCAAGGTAAGCCAGTATTTTTATCCGCAGAAGCAGACTCAGGTGATGAACGAGGGATGGGCGACCTTCTGGCACTATAGCATTCTCAATCATCTGTATGACGAGGGGCGGGTCACCGAGCGATTCATGCTGGAGTTTCTGCACAGCCACACCAACGTGGTGTACCAGCCGCCGTACAACAGCCCTTACTATAACGGCATCAACCCGTATGCGCTGGGCTTCGCCATGTTCCAGGACATCAAGCGCATCTGCCAATCGCCCACCGAGGAAGATCGCTACTGGTTCCCGGACATCGCCGGCAAAGACTGGCTGGAGACGCTGCATTTCGCCATGCGCGACTTCAAGGATGAGAGCTTTATCAGCCAGTTCCTGTCACCCAAGGTGATGCGCGATTTCCGGCTGTTCACCGTGCTGGATGACGATCGCAACAACTACCTGGAGATTGCGGCGATCCACAACGAAGCCGGTTACCGGGCGATCCGTCAGGAGCTGTCGGCGCAGTACAACCTGAGCAACCATGAGCCGAACATTCAAATCTGGAACGTGGATCTGCGCGGCGATCGTTCGCTGACGCTGCGCTACATCCCGCAGGAACGCGCGCCGTTGGACAAAAGCCGCCGCGAAGTGCTGAAGCACCTGCATCGCCTGTGGGGCTTCGACATTATCCTCGAACAGCAGAATGAAGACGGCAGCGTGGAATTGCTGGACCGCTGCCCGCCGCGGCCGGCGCCGCTGTAACCGCCATCAACGAAAAAGGGCGCCGACAGGCGCCCTTCTTTCCCCACGCGACTAGCGGCGCGCTTCGGTCAGATCGCTCGGCATAGTGCCCTGCATGCTCTGCCAGATGGCCCCGCTCTCTTTCCCGTAGCTACGCACCGTGTCCATCACCTGATCGTGCGATTTTTCATGGCACAGGGTAGACAGCTTGCTGTAGAAGGTCAGCGCCAGCTTGCGCGCTTCCGGGTTGGAGAAATAGTAGCGGCCGACGCGGGTGTACAGCCCTTTCAGGCCGTTGAAAATCAGCCCGTAGATCGGGTTGCCGGAGGCAAACGCCAGACCGCGGAAAATCTCGTAGTCCAGCAGGTTGAAGGCATCGGCCTGATCTTCCACTTCGGTCGCTTTCGCCAGCACTTCCTGCGCCTGCTCCGGGTGGTTGCGCACCGCGGCGCGAATAAAGATTGAGGCGATGTTGGTGCGCACCGACAGCAGGTTATCGATCAGTTGCGGGACGCTGTTATGATCGAGGCGCGCCACGGTCTCGAGAATATTGAGGCCCGAGGTTTCCCAGAAATTGTTTACTTTGGTGGGTTTGCCATGCTGAATGGTCAGCCAGCCATCACGCGCCAGGCGTTGTAAAACTTCACGTAACGTGGTGCGCGTGACACCAATCAGCTCTGAAAGCTCACGCTCCGCGGGCAAAATAGAGCCAGGAGGGAAGCGATTATTCCAAATACTCTCGATAATGTACTCTTCCGCGAAACCGGCAGGACTCTGCGCCTTTATGACCATGTGTTTGACGTTCCGTTGCGACGATAATCAGTAATAGTAGTCGGCTGATCATACCAGATCGCCATGGCATGACATAGCGTGAGCGGAAAACAATAAACGAAAGTGTGCATAACCTGGCAAAAAATAGGAAAAAACACCGCGGTGGAGAAATTTGTCGCCGTGAAACAAGCTTCGGTTGCGCCCGCCTATCCGGCGTTGTTAGGGTACGGGCTGATGATTTAATTTATTAAGGATGCATGAAGGACCATGGAAACAACCCTGCGCAGCGCCCTGGTGAAAAACTTCCTCGGGCAATCCCCCGACTGGTACAAACTGGCCATTATCGTTTTCCTGATCGTCAACCCGCTGGTGTTCTTTTTGGCCAGCCCGTTCGTGGCCGGCTGGCTGTTGGTGGTCGAGTTTATCTTTACCCTGGCGATGGCGCTGAAGTGTTACCCGCTGCTGCCCGGCGGCCTGCTGGCGATCGAAGCGGTGGCGATCGGCATGACCCGCCCGGCTCAGGTGGCGGATGAAATCGCCCATAACCTGGAAGTGCTGCTGTTGCTGATCTTTATGGTGGCCGGCATCTACTTTATGAAACAGCTGCTGCTGTTCGTTTTCACCAAGCTGCTGCTTAACATCCGTTCGAAGATGCTGCTGTCGCTGGCCTTTTGCCTGGCGGCGGCGCTGCTCTCGGCCTTCCTCGACGCGCTGACGGTAGTAGCGGTGGTGATCAGCGTCGCCACCGGGTTTTATTCCATCTATCACAATGTCACCTCCAACCGCGCGGACGGCGATATCGGCGATGACAGCGATTTCAGCTGCGACGAACGCAAGCGGACGCTGGAGCAGTTCCGCGCCTTCTTGCGCAGCCTGTTGATGCACGCCGGCGTCGGCACCGCGCTGGGCGGCGTCATGACCATGGTCGGCGAGCCGCAGAACCTGATCATCGCCAAAAGCGCCGGCTGGGGGTTTATCGATTTCTTCCTGCGCATGGCTCCGGTGACGCTGCCGGTGCTGGTATGCGGCCTGCTGGTTTGCCTGCTGGTCGAGCGCTTCCGCCTGTTCGGCTACGGCGCGCAGCTGCCCGAGCCGGTGCGCGAGGTGCTGAAAGAGTTCGATCGCAAGGCCACCGCCGGCCGCAGCAAGCAGGAACGGCTCAAGCTGGTGGTTCAGGCGCTGATCGGCGTCTGGCTGGTACTGGCGCTGGCGTTCCACCTGGCGGAGGTCGGCCTGATTGGTCTGTCGGTGATCATACTGGCCACCTCGCTGTGCGGCGTGACCGACGAACACGCCATCGGCAAAGCCTTCCAGGAAGCCTTGCCCTTCACCGCCCTGCTGACGGTATTTTTCACCGTGGTGGCGGTGATTATCGAGCAGCACCTGTTCAGCCCGGTGATCCAGTTCGTCCTGCAGTCGGAACCCTCTTCCCAACTGTCGCTGTTCTATCTGTTCAACGGCCTGTTGTCTTCGGTATCCGACAACGTGTTTGTCGGCACGGTCTACATCAACGAAGCGCGCGCGGCGTTCGAGAGCGGCGCCGTTTCACTGAAGCAGTTCGAAATGCTGGCGGTGGCCATCAATACCGGCACCAACCTGCCGTCGGTGGCTACGCCGAACGGCCAGGCGGCGTTCCTGTTCCTGCTGACCTCGGCGCTGGCCCCGCTGGTGCGTTTATCCTACGGCCGCATGGTGTGGATGGCGTTGCCCTATACTGTGGTATTGACCCTGGTTGGGCTGCTGTGCGTGCAGTTTACCCTGGCGCCGATGACCGAACTGCTGACCCAGTGGCACTGGCTGACGCCGCCGGCGCTCGAGGGGGTAACCTCTGCCGCCGGGCACTGACGTTCACCCCGTTGCGCCGCCGCGACTATTTTTATGCCTAATCCGGTTCAGGTGGCTGGCAGCGGGGTTGAATTGGTTTACACTGCCCGTTCAATTGCTTACTGCATGGAAGAATAAATATATGTTGCAATTCTTTAACCGCTGCTCACGGGGGCGCGGTGCTTGGCTGCTGATGGCCCTGACGGCGCTGGTGCTGGAATTAGTCGCGCTCTATTTCCAGCACGTGATGCTGCTGCAACCCTGCGTCATGTGCATCTATGAACGCTGCGCCCTGTTCGGCATTCTCGGCGCTTCGCTGGTGGGTGCCATTGCGCCGAAAACCCCGCTGCGCTACGTGGCTATCCTGTTGTGGATCTACAGCGCCTGGGAAGGCGTGCAGCTGGCGTGGAAACACACCATGATCCAACTGCACCCGTCGCCGTTTAATACCTGCGATTTCTTCGTCAGCTTCCCTTCCTGGCTGCCGCTGGATAAATGGCTGCCGGCGGTGTTCCACGCTTCCGGCGATTGCTCGGTGCGCCAGTGGCAATTCCTGACGCTGGAGATGCCGCAGTGGCTGGTGGGCATCTTCGCCGCTTATCTGCTGGTGGCGGTGGTGGTCCTGATCGCTCAGTTCGTTCGGCCGCGGCGCCGCGATCTGTTTGGCCGCTGAGCCTCCGCAAACAAAAAACGGCGCCTGAAGGCGCCGTTTTTTTATCGGATTGCTGTTAATCTTACCGGTTACCTGACCTCAGGTATGGGTAAGGTAGTAAACGAGCACGATCAGTGCTCCAGCCACGGCAAACAGTCGGACCATTTTCATTGTTGTGTTCTCGAACCAACGTGAGAACGGCCAAACTACCTAACTTATTGTATAAAAAGAAGCATTCGAACGGCATTTAGCGCGTAATTTACATAACATTAACTTTAGCCCGCCGCCGAAGACAAAACCGGGGCCAGCGCGCCAACCTCGAGGGGAGCCTGCGGGGCAACGTATCCTGGTCATTTACAGCATCGTACAAAAAAATTCACCCTATCTACGTATTATTAAATCAATATATTGATGAACTTTGCCCAAAATATCCTTATAGTATCGGCAAGTTTGTACCACCGATTTCCCTGGTGTTGTTGTATGTCTTGCCCCTCACTTTGCAGGGGCTTTTTTCGTTTTAGGCCTAACGCGCCCAGTCCGGTTTATTCAGAATGTGGTCCTGCCAATCCACCACTTCGCTCTCGCGCACCGCAATATGCCGCACGGTAATGCGCTCGCCGTGCATCGCCGCCTTGGAGCCGCTGATCAGCGGATGCCAGGGGAACAGCGGTTTGCCTTCGCCAATCAGGCGATAGGCGCAGGTCGGCGGCAACCAGTCGAAGGTGGTGAGATTTTCACGCGTCAGCTTGATGCAGTCTTCTTCCAGCTCAAAGCGGCGCTCGTAGTTGCGGCACTGGCAAGATTTGATGTTGAGCTGGTTGCAGGCTACGTTGGTGAAATAAATCTCGTCGGTATCTTCGTCGATCAGCTTATTCAGACAGCATTGCCCACAACCGTCGCACAGCGATTCCCACTCTTGTTCTGACATTTCCGCCAGGGTTTTCTGTTGCCAAAAAGGGAGTTGTGACATGTTGGCGTCCGGTTTAGGTAAAGGAATAGATAACCTGCGCACAGGTTTTGAGGGTGCACTATATAGACATTTTAGCCGACAGATGCAAGCTTTGCCGCCGTTTGCTCCGACGGCAAAGCGAGAATTCAAATCACCCGGGTGCTGAGCGATTTGCCGTTGAGGGTAATTTTCAGCATGTCGCCGGAGACCATCGGCCCCACGCCCTGCGGAGTGCCGGTGAGGATGATGTCGCCGGCGCGCAGCGTGAAGAAACGGCTCATGTAGGCGATCAGCGGCAGGATCGGCGTGATCATGTCGCGGGTGTTGCCCTGCTGGCGCAGCCGATCGTTGACCGTCAGCGACAGTTCGGCGTTCTGCGGATCGCCGAATTCGGCGACCGGAATAAAACCGGACATCGGGCAAGAACCGTCGAAGGCCTTGGCTTTTTCCCATGGCTGGCCGGCCTTTTTGAAACCGGCCTGCAGCTCGCGCAACGTCAGATCGAGCGCCACGCCGTAACCGGCGATCGCCCGCGCGACGCGGTCTTCGTTGGCCTGCTTCAGCGGCGTGCCGATCAGCACCGCCAGCTCCACCTCATGGTGGACCGAACCGAATTCCTTGGGAATGGCCACCGGTTGGCGAATATCGCACAGCGCCGTTTCCGGTTTGATAAACACCACCGGCTCGGCGGAGGTCGCGCTGCCCATTTCCTTGATATGATCGGCGTAGTTGCTGCCGACGCAGACCACCTTGTTCACCGGGAAATCGAGCAATGACCCCTGCCAGTCTCTATGTTGATACATACCGCTTCTCCCTACAAAACATGTAGGGGCTTAGCACGCTAAGCCCGTTATTGGCGCGCGGACGCTGTCTGCTGCGTCTCTTCGCCGGCGGCAGCGCGGCGGGTCAGTGCCCGATGCCGTCGGCCATCATACCCACACCGATCGCAAAATAGTAAGAGCTATTCCAGTGCATGATAGTTCGGAAATTATCATAGACCAGGAACGCGCGCCCCGGCACGCCATCCGGTGCGATGATCCAGCCGCGCAGACTGGCGCGCGGCAATGCGCGGCCATCCACCCGACGCACGCCGTATTCTTGCCACCGATCGACGCTCTGCGCCTGGGCGTCTTTCAACCCCAGCCGGCCGGTATCGAAGCCGGGTGGCAGCTTGACCTCCCTGCCCCAGCCGACACCGGGTTGCCAGCCTTCGGTAGACAGATAATTGGCGGTGGAGGCGAAAACGTCGGCCGGGGTATGCCAGATGTCGATGCGGCCGTCAGCGTCGCCGTCCACCGCGTAACGCAGAAACGAGGTCGGCATGAATTGGCATTGCCCCATCGCCCCGGCCCAGGATCCTTTCAGCGGGCCGTCGCCGGCATGGCCCTGTTCGACAATCTTGAGCGCCGCCATCAGCTGTCGGCTGAAGAACGCCTCGCGGCGGCCCTCGAACGCCAGCGTCGCCAGCGCCGATATCAGGTCTTCGCGCCCCTGGATCTTGCCAAAGGCGCTTTCCATGCCCCAGAGCGCGACGATATAACGCTCCGGCACCCGATATTGTGCGCTGACCCGCGTCAGCTGGGGATGATATTGCCGCGCCAGCTCGCGACCTTGCCGCACCTTGGCCGGCGAGATCACGCGCTGCAGATAATCATCCAGCGTCAGCTTCTTTTCCGGCTGATTGCGATCGGCCTTGACCACCCGGTCGATAAAATGCACGTCGGCGAAGGCGCGATCGAGGGTCGCCTGGCGGATGCCCTGCGCCCGCGCCTGCCGCTTCAGCTGCTCGACGTAGGCCGGGAACTGCGCCGGGTCGCGCCCGGTTTCGCGCAGCGTGGCTCCCTGGCCGCCGAGGGTTTGCGCCATCGCCGGGGGAAGCGACCCGCCGCCCAGCGTCAGCAACAGCGTCAACGTTATCCTCGCCGAGGTTCTCATCGCGCCTCCTTCATCCGTTTCGGTCATCGATTCAGCGCGTCGGGGGCTACTCTTTCTCTCCCGACAGATGCTGATTCAGCAGGTTTTCCACCGGCGGCGGGAACTGCAGGTAGTAGCCCTCATCTTTCAGCGCCTGTTTGACTTTCTCAATATCCGCCGAGGCGAGCTTTTTGCGCTCGTCCAGCGAAAGCACCATCGCCAATTGCGGCGTACCGAAACTTTTCATCAGATCTTCCGGCACCCGAGAGAAATCGTCTTTTTTTTCGACATAAAGATAAGTTTGATCGCGTTTCGAGCTTCTATAGATCACACAAAGCATTTTTTTAACTCTATTTAATTGAGGCAGCGTCTTGCCTGGATATAACTCTGACTATAACATGCTTCTAGTACATCGGAATATCGCACCCCGAGTGGTATTCCGGGGATTTAAAGTTGCTGAGACTGAGTCAGGATAGATGTCACAATCGCCAATTGAGCTAAAAGGCAGCAGTTTTACCCTATCGGTTGTTCATTTGCATAATTCAGAACCCGAGGTAATACGTCAGGCGTTATTGGAAAAAGTGGAGCAAGCGCCCGCCTTTTTGAAAAACGCCCCTGTTGTTATCAACGTAGCAACGCTGAACGGCGATGCGAACTGGAAAGAACTTCAACAGGCTGTCACGGCAGCAGGTCTGCGCGTTGTAGGTATCAGCGGTTGCAGAGATGAGCGACAAAAGCGTGCGATAGCCCGTGCCGGGCTGCCGCTGCTGAGCGAAGGCAAAGGCCAGAAAATGGCCGCCCCGGAACCGGCGCCCGCGCCCGCTCCGGTGGTGGAAAACGCCCCCGCCAAAACGCGCATCATCAGTACCCCTGTCCGTTCCGGCCAACAAATTTATGCCCGCAACTGCGATCTGATCGTGACCAGCAGCGTCAGCGCCGGCGCCGAATTGATTGCCGACGGCAACATTCACATCTACGGCATGATGCGCGGTCGCGCGCTGGCCGGCGCATCAGGCGATACGCAGTGCCAGATTTTTTGCACGCACCTGGGTGCTGAGCTAGTCTCTATCGCAGGGCAGTACTGGTTGAGCGACCAAATCCCGTCCGATTATGTCGGGCAGGCCGTACGACTCAGCCTGTTGGATAACGCTTTAACCATACAACCTTTAAATTAAGCCCTTTTGACAAGGAATCCATTTCATGGCACGCATTATTGTTGTTACATCGGGTAAAGGGGGCGTTGGCAAGACCACTTCGAGCGCGGCCATCGCTACCGGCCTGGCCCAGAAAGGCAAGAAAACCGTAGTGATCGATTTCGATATCGGCCTGCGTAACCTTGACCTGATCATGGGCTGCGAACGTCGGGTGGTTTATGATTTCGTTAACGTGATCCAGGGTGACGCCACGCTGAATCAGGCGTTGATCAAAGATAAGCGCACGGAAAACCTCTACATCCTGCCGGCTTCGCAAACGCGCGACAAAGACGCGCTGACCCGCGAAGGCGTTGAGAAGATCCTCAACGATTTGGGCGAAATGGATTTTGACTTCGTGGTCTGCGACTCGCCGGCGGGCATCGAAACCGGCGCGCTGATGGCGCTGTATTTCGCCGACGAAGCCATCATCACCACCAACCCGGAAGTCTCCTCGGTACGTGACTCTGACCGTATCCTGGGCATCCTGTCTTCCAAGTCGCGCCGCGCCGAGAAAGGCGAATCGCCGATCAAGGAACACCTGCTGCTGACTCGCTACAACCCGGGCCGCGTCAGCCGCGGCGACATGTTGAGCATGGAAGACGTGCTGGAAATCCTGCGCATCCCACTGGTGGGCGTGATCCCGGAAGACCAGTCCGTACTGCGCGCGTCCAACCAGGGCGAGCCGGTGATCCTGGATGGCGAGTCAGATGCCGGTAAGGCCTATGACGATACCGTTAGCCGCTTGTTAGGAGAAGAACGCCCATTCCGCTTCATCGAAGAAGAGAAGAAGGGTTTCCTGAAACGCCTTTTTGGGGGATAAACCATGGCATTATTAGACTTCTTTCTGTCCCGCAAAAAACAGACAGCCAATATAGCCAAGGAACGGCTGCAGATTATCGTCGCAGAGCGTCGTCGCGGGGACAGCGAGCCCCCGTATCTGCCTGATTTGAAACGCGATATTCTGGCGGTAATTTGCAAATATATTCAAATCGACCCTGAAATGCTGCACGTGCAGTTCGAGCAGAAAGGGGATGATATTTCGGTGCTTGAGCTCAACGTGACATTGCCGGAATCGGAAGAAGCAGCTAAATGATTGCGACGCATTAATTACCCCCTGTATATTTTATACAGGGGGTAACTGTATGCACATCCAGTTATTAATCCCCAAAATCGCCGAATAAACCCTTTTTGCCCTTTGAGACTAATCCCAATTAATCTTGCGGCATTGTCGTTTAAAGTAAATTCTGGTCGTTTCTTTACCCGCCTGATTATTTCCGGCCAATAATCAGAGCAGCGTTTCCTTACCCTGCCCCGACCTTGTCAGCGATTAATAATTCTTCAGGATTTCCTGCAGCGGCGCCGTTAATAAATCACCGCGCCAGCCGCTGATTAATTCCGGTTGGCTGTCGTTTTCTTTCAGTTTCCAATGCCAATTCAGCAGTTGGTTAATCTGGCGGCGCGAGGCCAGCAGCTCGCTGCTCAACCCGCTTTGCTCGCTGACAACCAGGATCGCCGCTTTGATATCCTTGAACACCTTCTTGTAACCCGGCTGGTCGATCAGGTTGCCCAACGGCTTGGGCAAGGCCGAATCGTCCAGCGCGGCGGCCTCCGCCACCAAAGCCACCAGCGTTTTGCCGTGATAGCGGATTTCCGGCCCGCTCAGCCCCAGCGACTCCAGTTCGCCCAGCGAGGTCGGCATATAGCGCGCCACCTGCCAGAGATTTTCTTCCCGCACCACAAAGTTTACCGCCAGATCGCGCTCGCGCGCCTGACGCAGCCGCCATTCGGCCAGCTTCTGCAGGCACCCCAGCTGACGGGGACGCAGCTGCCAGGCATTGGTGATTTCACGGTAGGCCAATTCCGGCGCCAGCGTCTCGCTGCGGCGCTGGCACAACAGCAGGCACTCATTGTGGGCGGCGGCGGTCCAGCCGGCCTCTTCGGTCTCCTGCACCAGCCGTTTGGCCATCGGCAGCAGGTAGAACACGTCGGCCGCCGCATACGCGCACTGTTTTTCGGTCAGCGGGCGCGCCAGCCAATCGGTGCGCGATTCGCTTTTGTCCAGCTCGACCTGCATATATTCCGCCACCAGAGTCGCGAAACCGCACGACAGCGGCCGCCCGGTGAAGGCCGCCAGGATCTGGGTATCAATCAGCGGGGTCGGCAGCGTCTTGAAGGCGTTGAGGAACACTTCCAGGTCCTCGCTGCCGGCGTGCAGGAACTTGACCACGTCGGTATCGGCCAGCAGTTCGATGAACGGCTGCCATTGCCTGATCGGCAACGGATCGATCAGGGAAAGCTGCTCACCGTCGTAGAGCTGGATCAGGCCTAGCTGCGGGTAGTAGGTGCGCGTTCTGACAAACTCGGTGTCCAGCGCTATCTGGGCATACTTTCTCGCCTGCTCGCAGACCTGCTGCAATCCGGCATCGGTAGTGATCAACTGATAATTCAAAACGTCATTCTCTTATATGATTCAAACACAACAACGCCGGCATTCACCGGCGTTGTTGATCAGTAAGGCGAGAAGCCGATCGCCTAGGCGGCATCGGCCGGCTTCGGTGATTTTTGCTCATCACGCAATTCTCGCCGCAAAATTTTGCCGACGTTCGATTTCGGCAGCTCGTCGCGGAACTCAACAATTTTAGGCACTTTATACCCGGTCAGGTGGCGGCGGCAATGGGTCAGCAACTCTTCTTTGGTCAGCGAAGCGTCTTTCTTCACCACGCAAATTTTCACCGCCTCGCCGGAAACCTCACTCGGCACGCCGATCGCCGCACACTCCAGCACTTTCGGATGCTGGCTGACCACGTCTTCGATCTCATTCGGATACACGTTGAAACCGGACACCAGGATCATGTCCTTCTTGCGGTCGACGATGCGCACAAAGCCCTGCTCGTCTACGGTAACCACGTCCCCGGTCGCCAACCAGCCCTCTTTCAATACTTCGTCGGTGGCTTCCGGCCGCTGCCAGTAGCCTAACATAACTTGCGGCCCTTTGACCCACAGTTCGCCCGGTTCGCCCACGGGCACGTCCTGGCCGTTGTCATCCACCAGGCGAATGTCGGTCGACGGCACCGGCAGGCCGATGCTGCCGCTGTAGTGTTTCAGGTCATAAGGATTGCCCGACACCAACGGCGCGCACTCGGTCAGGCCGTAACCTTCCAGCAGATGCTTGCCGGTGACCTGTTCCCACTTGTCCGCCACCGCTTTTTGCACCGACATGCCGCCGCCGACGGAGAAACGCAGCGTGGAGAAGTCGAGCTTATGGAAGTCTTCGTTATTCAACAGCGCGTTGAACAGGGTATTCACGCCGCTCATGGCGGTGAAGGGATATTTGCCCAGCTCTTTTACCAATCCGGGAATGTCGCGCGGGTTGGTGATCAGCAGGTTGCGGCCGCCCAGCTCGATGAACAGCAGGCAGTTCACCGTCAGAGCAAAGATGTGGTACAGCGGCAACGCCGTGACCACCAGATCCTGCCCCTCGCGGAACAGCGGCATATAGGCGGCCTTGGCCTGCTCCAGGTTGGCCTGCATGTTGCGGTGCGTCAGCATCGCGCCTTTCGCCACCCCGGTGGTGCCGCCGGTGTACTGCAGGAACGCCAGATCTGCATTGATGATGTCCGGTTTGACGTACTGCAGGCGGCGGCCGCGCTGCAGCGCGCTGCGGAACGAGATCGCCGCGGGCAGGTTGTATTTCGGCACCAGCCGCTTGATGTACTTCACCACAAAGTTGACCAGCGTGCCTTTGGCGGCCGAAAGCTGATCGCCCATGCGCGTGAGGATCACATGTTTCACCTGGGTGTTGAACACCACTTTTTCCAGCGTATGGGCAAAGTTGGAGACGATCACGATGGCGCTGGCGCCGCTGTCGTTCAGCTGGTGTTCCAGCTCTCGCGGCGTGTACAGCGGGTTGACGTTGACCACCACCATCCCGGCGCGCAACACGCCGAACAGCGCGATCGGGTACTGCAGCAGGTTAGGCATCATCAGCGCGACGCGGTCGCCCTTCTTCAGGCCCAGTTCATTTTGCAGGTAAGCCGCAAAGGCGCGGCTGCGCTCTTCCAGCTTGCGGAAGGTCATCACCTCGCCCATGTTGATGAACGCGGGCTGATCGGCGTAGCGCTGCACCGCGTTCTCGAACATTTCGATCAAAGATGAATAACGATCGGCGTCGATCTCTGCGGGAACATCTGCCGGGTACCGTTTTAACCAGACCTTATCCAAGGTATTACTCCTGAAATCATTACTAATTATCATCGCAGCCCCTAAACTCGCAGCCTAACCATAACAATATTTTAACTCAGCGGACCAGTTCAGGTTTTAAACATTATTCAGGTTGCGATGTACGTCACTAATTGCCGGCGTTTCCCTACGCCAAAAAGAAAAGGCGGCCGGAGCCGCCCTGTCAAAAATTGTTCACATCAAGCGTTTTCTACTCGGTAACGAGGGTTTCCACCTGCGCCGGGCCCGGATTATACCAGCCGTAACCGGCGCCCCAGCCTGGGCCCCACGGACCGCCACGCCAGCCCCAGGGTCCCATCGGCGCAGGCGGCATCATCACCTGCTGCACCAGACGCCAGCGCTTATAGCCGGTCACGTTCATCGTCACGAACCGGTATGGCGTCATGCCGATCTTGCCGTCTTTCAGGCCGGTAATCGGCCCGACCACGGTCACCAGTTGGCCTTTGAAATCAACCGGCTCCAGGAAACCGTTGACCGTGGCCAGCAAGCGGCCGCGCGAAGGTTCGCCCAAAACCGGACGCGCGCCGGAATCGAGCGGCACGGCGGCGATCTCCAGCACCGTCCGCCCCTGTTCATTGGCCACGTTCACCACGGTGCCGCCGAAACGCGCCTCGGCCCCGGTGAACATATTCGGCGCATTCTGCACCGAAGACAGCCGCATCACCGGCGTCGTTGTCGACCCCTTGATGGCGTCCGGCACGGTCACGCAGCCGCTTAACGCCAACGCGCCGCAGGCGATGGCCAGCAGCGACGCTCTTTTACTTGCAGTGCGGGTTAACATGGTCGCAATCTCCTGAAATACCTGTAACTTCGACCGCAACTCGGCGTGCAAGTTGCACCGCGCCCCCCGACGAAATCAACGGCAGCACAATAAGCCGCGGCTATTCGCGGCCAGGCAATTTCTTCCAGGTCACTTCATTGCGCAGGTAGGTCGGCTCGGCGTTTTCCACCGCCACCGCATCCCCCCGCAGCCAGGCCTGCAGCGCCAGCGGCAGCATGTCTTCCGCCTGCGGCAGCAGCATCTGGCCATCGCGCAGGATCAGCGAGGATCCGCCGACCAGGTCAGGATAGGTTTGCCAGCCGGTGCCGACGTGGGCCCAGTCGCCCTGCAGGCGTTGAGCGCGTTCCAGCGCCTGCGCCGGCGAAAGCACCGCTTCGCCTTCGCTTTCCAGCCAGCCGCCGTCCGCCCGACGCTCGAATTGCCCCCAGTAGACTTCGCCCATGCGGGCGTCGATGGCCGCCAGCACCCGATCGGCGCCGCCGACCCGCCAGGCGCCCTGCGCCATGGTCTGCAGGGTCGAAATGCCGAGCATCGGCAAGTCGGCGCCCAGCGCCAACCCCTGCGCGATGCCGATGCCGATGCGTACGCCGGTAAAGCTGCCGGGGCCGCGGCCGAAGGCCAGCGCATCGAGCTGGTTTAGCGCCAGGCCGGATTCCGCCAGCACCTGCTGCACCATAGGTAAAATACGTTGCGTATGCTCGCGTGGGCACAGCTCAAACAGGGCGTGGATCTCGCCTTGATTCCAGATGGCGACGGAACAGGCTTCCGTCGCCGTATCGATCGCTAAAATTCGCGTGGACATGCCAACCTCTGGCGGGAATAAAACAGGGTTTTCATACAGGGCGCGCATTGTAGCACAGCCCCGTAAGCCCTTCATCTGTCACGTGGCCGGCGCATTGGCGGCCTTGAGAAAGGCGATCGCCCGGGCGATATCGCGGGTGCGCGGCGTCGGCGGCAGGCTGTTGAGAAACACTTCGCCGTAAGGACGCATCACCAGCCGGTTGTCGCAGATCACCAGCACGCCGCGGTCGTCGGTATCGCGGATCAATCGCCCCACGCCCTGCTTCAGGGTAATGACCGCATCCGGCAGCTGCACGTCGTTGAACGGATCGCCGCCGCGCAGCCGGCAGTCTTCAATCCGCGCTTTCAACAGCGGGTCATCCGGCGAGGTAAACGGCAGTTTATCGATGATCACGCAGGACAAGGCGTCGCCGCGCACGTCCACCCCTTCCCAGAAACTGCTGGTCGCCACCAGCAACGCATTGCCGGCTTCGACAAATTGCGCCAACAGCTGTCCCTTGCTGGTTTCGCCCTGCAACAGCACCGGCAGCGTCATGGTGGCGCGAAACTCTTCGGCCAGCTCGCGCATCATCTGGTGCGAGGTGCACAGGAAAAAGCAGCGGCCGTTGTTGGCTTCGATCAGCGGCCGCAGCATGCGCGCCAGCTGGCGCGCGCCGCCGGGCTGATTCGGCGAAGGCAAAAAGCGCGGCACGCACAGCAGCGCCTGCCTGGCGTAGTCGAACGGGCTTGGCAACAGCAGCGTTTTTGCCTTGGTCAACCCCAGGCGTTCGGTAAAATGCCCCAACTGCTCGTTGACCGACAGCGTGGCCGAGGTAAAGATCCAACTGCCCGGCTTCTCGTCCAGCAGCTCGCGGAAGCGATCGGCCACCGTCAACGGCGTCAGCGCCAGCACAAAGTGGCGAGAATTGCACTCATACCAGTAGCTGTAGCCCGGTTCGGTGACCTCTTTCAACCGCTTTAGCCGCGCGCGGTACAGCGTGGCGCGCTCAAAGGCGGCGTCCAGCAGCGCCGAACGCCCCAGCGACAGCTTGACCACGTCGTAACACAGTTCGAGCGCGTCATCGAGCAGCAGCAGCGCGCGCTGCACGTTCGGCTGGCCGAGCACGTCGCGCAGATTGCCGCGAAACCCCGGCTCGCCCAGCATCAGGCGGAAATCCTGGGTGCTCTGGCTCAGGCGATCGGCGCTTTTTTGCAGCTGCGCGGAATCGCGCACTTCGGTGCGGTAAGCGATGGTGATGTCTTTCGCCAGGTCCAGCAGCTGGCGGCTGGTGAGCTGTTTGCCGAAATACTGGCTGGCGATGTCGGGAATTTGATGCGCTTCATCGAAGATCATCACGTCGGCTTCGGGGATCAGTTCGGCAAAGCCGCCCTCCTTGACCACCATGTCCGCCAAAAACAGGTGGTGGTTCACCACCACCACGTCGGCATCCATGGCGCGCCGGCGCGCCTTGACCACGAAGCAATCCTTATACAGCGGGCAATCGCTGCCCAGGCAGTTGTCATTGGTGCTGGTCACCAGCGGCCAAACGAAGCTGTCTTCCGCCACGTCGCTGCAGCTGCTGATATCGCCTTCTTTGGTCTGCGACGACCATTTGCGCAGGTGCACCAGGTCGATCAGCGTCTGCCCGGCCAGCTCGCCGCCGGCCATCGACTGCTGCTCCAGCCGCTCCAGGCACAGGTAGTTGGAGCGCCCCTTCAGCAGCGCCATCTTGCCTTTGTAGTTCAGCGCCTTGGCGATGGTCGGCAGGTCGCGCGCATACAGCTGGTCCTGCAGGGCCTTCGAGCCGGTGGAGATAATCACTTTACGATCGGCGCGCAGCGCCGGCGCCAGATAGGCGAAGGTTTTGCCGGTGCCGGTTCCCGCTTCCACCACCAGCTCTTGCTTGAAGTTGATCGCCTCGGTGACCGCTTCCGCCATCAGCCGCTGCGGCTCACGCGGTTTGAATCCCTTGATTGCCTGCGCCAATGCGCCGTCTGTTGCAAAATCGTCTGTCACGCTATCTCTCTGCCGGTGTAATTCAGCGTTGATTATGCCAAGCCTGCCACGCCGCTACCACCGACTTTATCGCCGCGCATTTCCGCCGCCGGCTGTGATACCCTTAGCGGGACTATGATATGGAGATAAGCAAATGAATATCGAACGAATTGATCCCGATCAGCGCTGGTCCGAGGCCGTAGTGCACAACGACACCGTTTACTACACCAGCGTGCCGGAAAACCTGGATGACGACGCCACCGCCCAGACCGCCAACGCGCTGGCCGCCATCGACGTGCTGCTGGCGCGGGTCGGATCGGACAAGAGCCGCATTCTGGACGCTACCCTCTTCCTGGCCGACGCCGCCGACTTCGCCGCCATGAACGCCGCCTGGGATGCCTGGGTGGTCGCCGGCAGCGCGCCGGTGCGCTGCACCGTGCAGGCGAAACTGATGAACCCGAAGTACAAGGTTGAAATCAAAATTATCGCCGCGGTCTAAAAAAGAAAAACCGCGGGCGTCGCCGCCTGCGGTTTTGTCGGTTTAACCGGCGCCGGTTAAGCCAGTTTGATGATCACCATACCCGCCAGCAACAGCGCCAGACCTATCCAGCCTTTGGCGTTCAGCCGCTGTCCGAACAGGATCCAGCCGGCGGCGATGGTCGCCGCAATGCCGAAACCGCCCCACAGCGCATAGGCCACCGACAGATCGATGCCCTTAACCGCCTGCGCCAGGGCGCTGAATGCCCCCAGCACCGAGGCCAACGACAGCAGGCCCAGCCAGATTTTACGGAAGCCGTCCGACATTTTCAGAAAAACGTTGGCGACGATTTCCAACACGATCGCCAACGCCAGGAACCCGATGTGGTACAACTCAAGCTGTTGCATGATTGTCACCTCGCGGGTTTACCTGTTTTCGCGCCTTGCGGGTGCCGGATTTCACCAGCATGATGCCGGCGATCAGCGTCGCCAGGCCCAACACCTTCAGCGCCGAGATTGGCTCGTCGAACCACAGCACGCTGAACAGCGTGATGAACAAGATGCCGATACCTTCCCACAGCGCGTAAGCCACGCCCAGGGCCACGCGTTTTACCGCCATCGACAGCATCACATAAGACGCGGTAATCATTACGTACATGACGATGTGTCCGGTCATGCCGCCGCTGACGCTGGCGTATTTCATCGACAGGGTACCGATAATTTCGGCCACGATGGCCAAGCCTAAAAAGATCCAGTAAATCATGATTTTTCTCCCAAACTGCGAATAACGCACGCTAAGGCGTATTTATCCCGATTTATCTCGTCTGACAGGCGCGGCAAGGCGCTGAAGACGCAGAGATCCCTGGGGATAAACTGACCCGAACGCAATAAAAATGTTTGCCCGGCTACGCGGAATGACGAAGGGCTGTGCCTGTCATCGACGCCGGTTAAGGGAGAAAGACGCTATAGCTCGCTGCACCAGTGATGCTCACTGGCAAGGATGGCAGAAAGGAAAAGCTGGCAAGTAGAGGTTCTGAGGGTAGTTCCGTTAAGTTTCATCATAATTATTCTCTATTCTCAGCCGCACACCGTGCGATTTGCCCAATATCCTCATAAAAGTAAAATTTTCAACTGCGATATTTGTACCATAGCAAAAATAAGAAAGCAAACTGCCGTTTTCACAAAAATCAGAAAAAAACGGGTTAAAAATAATAAAGTTAAGGAATTTAAAAATAAAAAAAGGTTCAACAAACCGTTGAACCTCGGTGTCTTCGGGGCTGGGCAAACAATCGCCAACCCCAGGCTCGGCGCGGGTTACAGCGCAGCGCCCTCGACGGCGCTGCGCGCCAGTTCGCTGATGCGCGCATAGTCGCCGCTCTCCAGCGCTTCGGCCGGCACCAGCCAGGAGCCGCCGATGCACAGCACGCTCTTCAGCGCCAGGTAATCACGGTAATTGTTTGGCGTAATGCCGCCGGTCGGGCAGAAACGCACCTGCGGGAACGGGCCGCCGATCGCCTGCAGCGCTTTCACGCCGCCGTTGGCTTCCGCCGGGAAGAACTTGAACTCGCGCAGGCCGTGGTCCAGACCCAGCATCAGTTCGGAAACGGTGCTGATGCCCGGGATCAGAGGGATCGAGCCGGCGGTCGCCGCCTGCAGCAGGTCGAGGGTCAGGCCGGGGCTGATGGCGAACTGCGCGCCGGCCTCGGTCACTTCCCTCAGCTGCTGCGGATTGATCACCGTGCCGGCGCCGATGATCGCCTCCGGCACCTCCTGGGCGATGGCGCGGATGGCGTCCAGCCCACAGGGGGTGCGCAGCGTCACTTCCAGCACCCGCACGCCGCCGGCGACCAGCGCCTTGGCCAACGGCACCGCCTGCTCCAGCTTGTTGATCACAATGACCGGAACCACCGGGCCTGAGGTCAGGATCTGTTCTGCACTGGTTTTCCAGTTTTTCATCGTCGTGTCTTCTCCATTACTTACGGTTTTAATCTGGCACGCCCCTGCCACAGGGCCCCGCGCGTTAGCGCAGGCGTCCGGCCGCACCCCAAGTGATGTTGTCCCCGCTTGTCGCGGGCAAAAAAAAGCCGGCAGACAGGCTGCCGGCGGTAAGCGTTACTCGAATTCGTTCCAGGAACGGCCGTCGCGGGTGATCATCGCCACGGAAGCCACCGGGCCCCAGGTGCCGGCCTGGTATGGCTTAGGCGCTTCGTTGTCCGCTTTCCAGGCGTCCATGATGGAGTCGACCCACTTCCAGGCCTCTTCCACTTCGTCGCGGCGCACGAACAGCGCCTGAATGCCGCGCATGGTTTCCAGCAGCAGGCGCTCGTAGGCGTCCGCCACGTGCTCCTGGTTGAAGGTTTCCGAGAAGCTCAGGTCCAGCTTGGTGGTTTGCAGACGGTGCTTGTGGTCCAACCCCGGCACCTTGTTCAGCACCTGGATCTCGATGCCTTCATCCGGCTGCAGGCGAATGGTCAGCTTGTTCTGCGGCAGTTGCTGATAAGAGTCGCTGAACAGGTTGAGCGGCGGGTTCTTGAAGTACACCACCACTTCCGAACATTTGGTCGGCAGACGTTTGCCGGTGCGCAGGTAGAACGGCACCCCGGCCCACTGCCAGTTGTCGATATCCACGCGAATGGACACGAAGGTTTCGGTGCTGCTGCTTTTGTTCGCCCCTTCCTCTTCCAGATAACCCGGCACCTTTTTACCCTGCACGAAGCCGGCGGTATATTGGCCGCGCACCGTGGTCTCGCGCACATTGGTTTGATCGATGCGACGCAGCGAGCGCAGCACTTTCACCTTTTCGTCGCGGATGCGGTCGGTGGTCAGGTCCGCCGGCGGCGACATGGCGATCATGGTCAAAATTTGCAGCAGGTGGTTCTGGATCATGTCGCGCATCTGGCCGGCCTGGTCAAAGTAACCCCAGCGGCCTTCGATGCCCACCTCTTCCGCCACGGTGATCTGCACGGAATCGATGGTGCGGTTGTCCCAGTTGGAGGCGAACAGCGAGTTGGCGAAGCGCAGCGCCAGCAGGTTCAGTACCGTCTCTTTACCGAGGTAATGGTCGATGCGGTAAACCTGGGATTCGTTGAAATACTCCGCCACCTGATCGTTGATCACGCGGGAGGACGCCAGATCGGTGCCCAGCGGTTTTTCCATCACCACGCGCGCCGGCTCGTGGTTCAGCCTGGCTTCGCCCAGCCCTTTGCAGATGGCGCCGAAGGTGCTTGGCGGCATCGCGAAATAGTTGATGGTGGTGCGATGCTTCTGATCCAGCATTTTGCCGAGCCTGGTGAAGTTCTTGCTGTCGTTCACATCGAGGTTGCAGAAGTCCAGACGCGCGCTCAGCGTCGCCCAGAGTTCGTCATCCAGCTTTTCCTTCATGAAGGTGCCAAGCGCTTCCTTGACCACCTCGGTGTAGGCTTTCTTATCCCACTCGGCGCGGCCGACGCCGATGATGCGCGTATCCGGGTGGATATGGCCGGCTTTTTCTAATTGGTACAGGGAAGGCAGCAGCTTCCGACGCGCCAAATCGCCTTTCGCGCCGAAAATAACCAGGTCACACGCCTGGGCTGTAGAGGTTACCGCCATGTTCATCTCCTCGTTGCAGGATATTTGTAATTTTCTTACATTACTAATGTACTCTCTTTGACTACGGCCAGTAAACCCGGATCAAAAAGCCCTAAAGATCTCAGTGTTAAGCGCCCCCCGGCCGGATGCCGCCCGAAGCGCCAAAAACTGTAACTTTCCGTCTTTTTTGGCGTTCCATTACCATTATGAAAGTTAGACACAGGTCATATTCTGGTGAAAAAAGCCTGCATACGCCCTGTCGATACTGCCAACGGTTACCAGCACGTAGTATATTTTCACTAAACCGGCATTGATTTCTCCTTTGATTGAAATCGACAAAACCCATGAGTGACTCCCGTTATATGAATACGCTGGAAAAAATCCAGAGCCATCTGGAGCTCCTGAGCAAATCTGAAAGGAAAGTCGCCGAGGTGATCCTGGCCTCCCCGCAGACCGCCATCCACTCCAGCATCGCCACGCTGGCTCGCATGGCCGACGTGAGCGAGCCAACCGTCAATCGCTTTTGTCGCCGCCTGGAGACCAAAGGCTTCCCCGATTTCAAACTGCACCTTGCCCAAAGCCTGGCTAACGGCACCCCCTACGTAAACCGCAACGTAGAGGAAGATGACAGCGTCGATTCCTATACCAGTAAAATCTTCGAATCGGTCATGGCCAGTCTGGATACAGTAAAGGCAAATTTGGATATTGCCGCAATCAATCGTGCGGTTGACCTGCTCACCCAGGCGAAAAAGATCTCTTTCTTCGGTCTGGGCGCCTCGGCGGCGGTGGCTCACGACGCGATGAACAAATTTTTCCGCTTTAACATCCCGGTGGTGTATTTCGACGATATCGTGATGCAGCGCATGAGCTGCATGAACTCCGGCGAAGGCGACGTGGTGGTGCTCATTTCCCACACCGGCCGCACCAAGAACCTGGTGGAAATGGCGCATCTGGCGCGTGAAAACGACGCCACGGTGATCGCCATCACCTCGCGCGATACGCCTTTGGCGCAGGCGGCCACCCTCGCCCTGCTGCTCGACGTGCCGGAAGATACCGACGTTTATATGCCGATGGTGTCGCGGATCGCGCAATTAACGCTCATTGACGTGCTGGCCACCGGATTTACCTTGCGCAGAGGGGCTAAATTCAGAGATAACTTGAAGCGGGTCAAGGAAGCGCTCAAAGAATCGCGCTTTGATAAGGGCGTGATGATCCCCAACAGTTTTGACTCGTAACCCAGTGAAAAAAAGCTGCCGTCCGTCCTGATTTGAACGACAGCGAGAGAGGCAGTACCCTGTTAAACGCTCATGCGGGTAACCCGAGTGAAACATCGGTGTAGTAAAATTACATTTCACTCCTGGTTTCGTTATCCGACGTTATCGCAACACCATTATTTGCTTCACCAGTCAACGGAGTAATACATGTCCAGACGGCTCAGAAGAACCAAAATTGTTACCACCCTGGGTCCGGCTACTGACCGCGACAATAATCTGGAAAAGATCATTGCCGCCGGCGCTAACGTAGTTCGGCTCAACTTTTCCCATGGCAGCGCCGAAGACCATCAGGCTCGCGCTGACAAAGTCCGCGAGATAGCGGCTAAATTGGGGCGTCACGTCGCGATCCTGGGCGATCTGCAAGGGCCGAAAATCCGCGTATCCACCTTCAAGGAAGGCAAAATCTTCCTCAACGTGGGCGATAAATTCCTGCTCGATGCCAACCTGTCCAAAGGCGAAGGCGATAAAGAAAAAGTCGGTATCGACTATAAAGGCCTGCCTGCCGACGTGGTGCCGGGCGACGTGCTGCTGCTCGACGATGGCCGCGTGCAGTTGAAGGTGCTCGAAGTGCAGGGCATGAAAGTGTTTACCGAAGTCACCGTGGGCGGTCCGCTGTCCAACAACAAGGGCATCAACAAACTGGGCGGCGGCCTGTCTGCCGAAGCCCTGACCGAAAAAGACAAGGCCGACATCGTCACCGCCGCCAAGATTGGCGTCGACTACCTGGCGGTCTCCTTCCCGCGCACCGGCGAAGACCTGAATTATGCGCGCCGCCTGGCGCGCGACGCCGGCTGCAACGCCAAAATCGTTTCCAAGGTTGAACGCGCCGAAGCGGTATGCAGCGACGAAGCGATGGACGACATCATCCTGGCGTCTGACGTGGTGATGGTGGCCCGAGGCGATCTGGGCGTCGAAATCGGCGATCCGGAGCTGGTCGGCATCCAGAAAAAGCTGATCCGCCGCGCCCGCACGCTGAACCGCGCCGTGATCACCGCCACCCAGATGATGGAGTCGATGATCACCAACCCGATGCCGACCCGCGCCGAAGTGATGGACGTGGCGAACGCCGTGCTGGACGGCACCGACGCCGTCATGCTGTCGGCGGAAACCGCGGCCGGCCAGTACCCGGCGGAAACCGTCGCGGCGATGGCCCGCGTTTGCCTGGGCGCAGAGAAAATCCCGAGCATCAACGTCTCCAAACACCGCCTGGACGTGCAGTTCGACAACATTGAAGAGGCGATCGCCATGTCTTCGATGTACGCCGCCAACCACCTGAAAGGCGTCACCGCGCTGATCGCCATGACCGAGTCCGGCCGCACCGCGCTGATGATGTCGCGCATCAGCTCCGGCCTGCCGATCTTCGCCATGTCGCGCCATGAGCACACGCTGAACCTGACGGCGCTGTACCGCGGCGTAACGCCGGTGTACTTCGACAGCCACAACGACGGCGTGGTCGCCGCCAATGACGCCGTCAATCGCCTGCGCGACAAAGGCTTCCTGGTTTCCGGCGATTTGGTGATCGTCACCCAGGGCGACGTGATGGAAACCGTCGGCACCACCAATACCAGCCGCATCCTGCGCGTCGAATAATCGCCGCCGGAAATGCTAAAAAGCCAGTCGGTTAACGCCGACTGGCTTTTTTTATCGCTTCAGCCACGCCATCCTGCGTGACGCTAGCGGTACAGATCGTCGCGCGAATAAGGTTCCGTCTCCCCTTCCTTGCGCGTTTTCAGCAGCTTCAGGATCCAGGTGTACTGTTCCGGATTCGGCCCCACCAGGTTTTCCACCTCTTCGTTCATGCGGCGCGCGATGCGCGGATCGTCAGCCTCGGCCAAATCGTCCATCGGCGCGCGGATGTAGATATTCAGCATGCTGGTTTTGCCGTCATACACCGGGAACAGCGGCACTATCGCGGCGCGACAGACCTTCATCAGGCGGCCTACCGCCGGCAGCGTGGCCTTGTAGGTCGCGAAGAAATCAACGAACTCGCTGTGCTCGGCGCCGTGATCCTGATCGGGCAGATAATAGCCCCAGTATCCCTGGCGTACCGAACTGATAAACGGCTTGATGCCGTCATTGCGCGCGTGCATGCGGCCGCCGAATTTACGGCGCACGGCGTTCCACAGATAGTCGACCAACGGGTTGCGCTGATTATGGAACATCGCCGCCATCGGCTGGCCGCGGGCGGCCATCAGCATCGCGGGCACGTCCACCGCCCAGCCGTGCGGCACCAGGAAGATGACGTTGCGCCCTTCCGCGCGGATGTTGTCCAGCACCTCTTCACCGTGCCAGCGCACGCGCTTCAGCACCTTTTCCGGCCTGGTGCAGGCCAGTTCGGCCATCAGCACCATCGACTGCGGCGCGCAGGCGAACATCTGGTCAATAATATGCTCGCGTTCGCTTTCCGGCACTTCCGGCAGGCAGTACAGCAGGTTGATGCGCGCGCGGCGGCGGGCGCCCTTGGCGAGTTTGCCGGCCAGCGTGCCGACGGCGCCCAGCACCGGGTCGCGCAGGCGCGCAGGCACCAGCGAAATGCCGGCCATCAGGCCGGTTCCCAGCCATACGCCCCAGTAGCGCGGGTGGAAAAAGGCCTTCTGAAATTGCGGAATGAACTCTACGTTCGATTTTTTCTGGTTTTGCATGCACAAGCTCTTAACTTAGCGGTTCGCTAATAATAATTGCAGCAGATGAATTTGCAATCACCTCCGCGAAGCGCCCATATAAAACGCCATCGGCCCGAAATCAGGCCGATGGGATCACTGGCGCCGGGGCGCCTGGACGACGGGATCAATCCAGCTGCAGCTGCGGAACCACTTCCTTCACCTGCGCCAGATAATCGCTGCGATCCTTGCCGCTCAGGCCCTCGGAACGCGGCAGCTTCGCCGTCAGCGGGTTCACCGCCTGTTGGTTGGTCCAGAGTTCAAAGTGCAGATGCGGCCCGGTGGAGCGGCCGGTGTTGCCCGACAGCGCGATGCGGTCACCGCGCTTCACCTTCTGACCCGGCTTGACCAGCAGCTTTTTCAGGTGCATATAGCGCGTGGTGTACTGGCGGCCATGACGGATCGCCACATAGTTGCCGGCGGCGCCGCTGCGTTTGGCGATCAGCACTTCACCGTCGCCCACCGCCAGCACCGGCGTACCGACCGGCATCGCGAAGTCGACGCCCTTATGCGGCGCAATGCGGCCGGTCACCGGGTTGACCCGGCGCGGATTGAAGTTGGAGGAAATGCGGAACTGCTTCATGGTCGGGAAACGCATAAAGCCGCGCGCCAGGCCGGAACCCTGGCGGTCATAGAATTTGCCGTCTTCGGCGCGGATGGCGTAGTAATCCTTGCCGCCGGTGCGCATGCGCACGCCCAGCAGCTGGCTTTGCGAACGCTTGCCGTCAAAATGCTCGCGCGACATCAACACCGCGAACTGGTCGCCTTTGCGCAGCTTGCGGAAGTCCAGCTGCCACTGCAGCGCCTTGATCACCGCATTGATTTCAGAACGGTTCAGGCCGGCGTCGCCGGCGCTGCTGACGAAGCTGCCGTTGAGGCGGCCGCTGACCACGCTGTTTTTCCATTCGCCCTGCTGCGATTCCTGCGACTCTTTGAAGCTGTTGCCGACGCGATCGTAGGTGCGGGTTTCCCGGCGGGAAACTTCCCAGGTCAGCTGTTGCAGATCGCCGGCGTCGTTCACCGTCCACGACAGCTGCTGACCGATTTTCAGGTTACGCAGATCGCGGTTTTGCGAAGCCAGCAGCGTGACGTCCGACATATCGATGCCGTACTGGGTCAGAATGCTGCCGAGGGTATCGCCGGTGGAAACCACATATTCATGCACGCCCTCTTCACCGGCGCCTTTCTGGTCCAGTTCATCCTGAGGGATTTCATCATCGGGGGTGGCCTGATCGGCGTCGATCGGCTCGCTGGCTTCGGGCAGCAAGGAGCGCAACTGGCTGGATTCTAATTCGACGTTCTTGACGATGGGGTTATGTTCTGGGTGATAAACAAAAGGCCGCCAGACGGCGACGGCCAATGTAACCACTGTCAGCGACCCCAGCATGACGCGGTGGGGCCGTGGCAGGTTGTTATACGCCAGAGCGATAGTTCGGACTATCTGCTGCACTCGATATTATCCTCATAAGCTTTACTTCAGGCAGCTCACGTACTGGTTTGACAGCGCTGTCAGGAATTTCCCGTAGCTGTCCTTCCCCAGTGCGATGCCCGTGCCCAACGGGTCCAGCGTTCCGGAACGCGCAGTGGTACCCTTGGCGACGGCATTGATTACGGCCGGCCTGAATTGTGGCTCAGCAAAAACGCATACCGCTTTCTGCTCAACCAACTGTGTTCGAATTTGGTGTAAGCGCTGTGCTCCAGGCTGAATTTCGGGGTTAACGGTGAAATGCCCCAGCGGGCTCAAACCGAAGCGTTTTTCAAAATAGCCGTAAGCATCATGAAAAACAAAATAACCCCTACCTTGCACAGGCTTAAGCATGTTACCAACATTTTTGTCAGTTTGCGTCAGCAGATTCTCGAACTGGCGCAGGTTTGCGTCTAATTTGTCCTTATTTTGCGGCATAAGTTCCAATAATCTGTCGTGAATCGCGATCGCGGTCACTTTAGCCACATCCGGAGACAGCCAAACGTGCATATTATATTCACCGTGATGGTGCTCGTCACCGTCATCATGATCGGCATGATTATGCGCATCGGCTGCATGTTCATGGTCATGCTGGCCTCCATCGTCCTTCATCAGCAGCGGCTTCACCGCCGGCAACTCGCTGATGGCCAGTTGGCGATTAGCCGGCAGCGGCGACAGCGCCTTGGTCAAAAAGGCTTCCATATCCGGCCCGACCCACAGCACCAGATCGGCGGCGCGCAGGCGCTGCAGATCGGACGGACGCAGCGCGAAATCGTGCGGAGAAGCGCCGTCCGGCAACAGCACCTCGGTCGGCGTGACGCCATCGGCGATGGCCGAGGCGATAAAGCCCAGCGGGCGAATTGAGGTCACCACCGCAGCGGAAGCGCTGCTCAGCGGGCCGGTCATCAACAAAGCGCTGGCCAGCAGCGTGCGCTGCAGCCATTTATTTTTCTGTGCCATCATCAGTAATCCCATCGTTTTCGTCAGCGAGGCGTGATATTATAACATTCGGTTAGTTCTGCAAAATGTAATCACGAGATGTCCACACTGATAACGCTAAAAAATATCTCCGTCACCTTCGGCAACCGCAAGGTGTTGTCGAATATTTCGCTCAGCCTGCAGCCGGGCCGTATTTTGACGCTGCTCGGCCCAAACGGCGCGGGTAAATCCACCTTGGTGCGCGTAGTGCTGGGGCTGATCTCCCCTTCCGAAGGCGCGCTGGAACGCGAGCCGGGCCTGCGCATTGGCTACGTGCCGCAAAAACTGCATCTTGACGCCACGCTGCCGCTGACCGTCAGCCGCTTTATGCGCCTCAAGCCCGGCGTCAAAAAGGCCGACATCCTGCCGGCGCTGAAGCGCGTGCAGGCGGCCCACCTGCTCGATCAGCCGATGCAAAAATTGTCCGGCGGCGAAAACCAGCGGGTGCTGCTGGCGCGCGCGCTGCTCAACAAGCCGCAGCTGCTGGTGCTGGACGAACCCACCCAGGGCGTGGACGTCAACGGCCAGCTGGCGCTGTACGGTCTAATCGACCAACTGCGCAAGGAACTGGGCTGCGCGGTGCTGATGGTCTCCCACGATCTGCATTTGGTGATGGCGAAAACCGACGAAGTGCTGTGCCTCAACCAGCATATCTGTTGCTCCGGCGCGCCTGAGGTGGTCTCGATGCACCCTGAGTTCATCGCCATGTTCGGCAACCGCGGCGCGGAGCAGCTGGCGGTCTATCGCCACCATCACAACCATCGTCACGACCTGCAGGGAAGAATTGTGTTGAAGAAAACCGGGAGTGGCGAGGCATGATCGAACTATTGTTGCCGGGCTGGTTGGCGGGCGTGTTGTTGGCCGGCGCGGCCGGGCCGCTCGGCTCATTCGTGGTCTGGCGCCGGATGTCTTACTTCGGCGATACCCTGGCGCACGCCTCTTTGCTCGGCGTGGCCTTCGGCCTGCTGCTGGACGTCAATCCGTTCTATGCGGTGATTGCCGTCACGCTGTTGCTGGCGCTGGCGCTGGTGTGGCTCGAACGCCGCCCGCAGCTTTCGGTAGACACCCTGCTCGGCATCATGGCGCACAGCGCGCTGTCGCTCGGCCTGGTGGTGGTGGCGCTGATGTCCAACGTGCGGGTCGATCTGATGGCCTATCTGTTCGGCGACCTGCTGTCGGTTACCCTGAGCGACATCGTCATGATCGCCGGCGGCGTGGCGGTGGTGCTGCTGGTGCTATGGTGGCAATGGCGTGATCTGCTGTCGATGACCATCAGCCCGGAGCTGGCGCACGTCGACGGCGTCAACCTGGCGCGCGCGCGCACCGTGCTGATGCTGGTCACCGCCCTGACCATCGGTCTGGCGATGAAGTTCGTCGGCGCGCTGATCATCACTTCGCTGCTGATTATTCCCGCCGCCACCGCCCGTCGCTTTGCGCGCACGCCGGAACAGATGGCCGGCGTCGCGGTGCTGATCGGCATGCTGGCGGTCACCGGCGGGCTGACCTTCTCGGCGTTTTACGACACGCCGGCCGGGCCTTCGGTGGTGTTGAGCGCCGCGCTGCTGTTTGTGCTGAGCCTGTTTCGCCAACAGCAGGCCTGATCCTGCCGGGTGATATGACAAGGGCCGCATCAGCGGCCCTTTTTTATGGCTTATTCTTCGCGCTCGATGCCGAAGTGCCGATAGGCGTGATGGGTCGCCATGCGGCCGCGCGGCGTGCGCTGGATAAACCCCTGCTGGATCAGGAAGGGTTCGATCACGTCTTCGATGGTTTCCCGCTCTTCGCCGATCGCCGCCGCCAGGTTATCCAGCCCGACCGGGCCGCCGGTGAACTTGTCGATAATCGCCAACAGCAGTTTACGGTCCATATAGTCGAAGCCTTCGGCATCGACGTTGAGCATATCCAGCGCCTGCATCGCCACCGCGCCGTTGAGCACGCCATTGGCGCGCACCTCGGCGAAGTCGCGCACCCGGCGCAGCAGGCGGTTGGCGATGCGCGGCGTACCGCGCGCGCGGCGCGCCACCTCATGGGCGCCGTCATCCGACAGGTCTATCCCCAGGCAGTTGGCGCTGCGCGAAACGATGTGCTGCAGATCGGCCACCTGATAAAACTCCAGCCGCTGCACTATGCCGAAACGATCGCGCAGCGGCGCCGTCAGCGAACCGGCGCGGGTGGTGGCGCCCACCAGGGTAAACGGCGGCAGATCGAGCTTAATCGAACGCGCGGCCGGGCCTTCGCCGATCATGATATCCAGCTGATAGTCTTCCATCGCCGGATACAGCACCTCTTCCACCACCGGCGACAGGCGGTGGATCTCATCGATAAACAGCACGTCGTGCGGTTCGAGGTTGGTCAGCATCGCCGCCAAATCCCCCGCCTTCTCCAGCACCGGGCCGGAAGTGGTGCGCAGGTTAACCCCCATTTCGTTGGCGACAATGTTGGCCAGCGTGGTTTTCCCCAGCCCCGGCGGGCCGAAGATCAGCAAATGGTCCAGCGCGTCGCCGCGCTGCTTGGCCGCCTGAATAAAGATTTCCATCTGTTCGCGCACGTGCGGTTGGCCGACGTATTCGGCCAGCAGCTTCGGACGGATGGCGCGATCGAGAATGTCTTCCTCGGTGATCGGCTCGGCGGAAATCAGGCGATCGGCTTCAATCATTGTCTGCCCCTTGTCGACCTTAGAGCGCGGCGCGCAGCGCGTCGCGGATCAGGGTTTCGCAATCGGCGCCCGGCTTGGCGATTTTGCTGACCATGCGGCTGGCTTCCTGCGGTTTATAACCCAGCGCCACCAGCGCCGAGGCCGCTTCGGCTTCGGCATCCACTTCGGCGGCGTTGGCGGCGGCCGGCAGCGCGATTTCGCTGCTGTTGTTGAACAGGTCGCCGTTGAGCCCTTTGAAGCGGTCCTTCATTTCCACCACCAGGCGCTCGGCGGTTTTCTTGCCTACGCCCGGCAGCTTGACCAGGGCGGTGATCTCTTCGCGTTCGACCGCGCTGACGAACTGCTGCGCCGACATGCCGGACAAGATAGCCAGCGCCAGCTTCGGCCCGACGCCGTTGACCTTGATCAGCTCGCGGAACAGCGCGCGCTCCTGCTTGTCGTTGAAGCCGTACAGCAACTGGGCGTCTTCACGCACCACGAAGTGGGTAAACACGATAGCCTCTTGCCCCAGTTCCGGCAGCTCATAAAAGCAGGTCATCGGCATATGCACTTCATAACCGACGCCGTTCGCCTCCAGTAACACCAGCGGCGGCTGCTTTTCCAGAATATTTCCCCTGAGACGACCTATCATTTACCCTCCTGCAGAATTCCTGAGCATGGCTCACTGCCATGCCGTGCAGCTAAAGCTTATAACATAAAAAAGGCTGGATGAATATCCAGCCTGAATGTTCACCGGCGTTGCCTTCAGCGTAACCGCCCGCGCGCCAGGTTCAATCGCCCTTCGCTCATCCGCAGCACGTTCTGGCTGAGATGGCAATGGGTGATGGCGATGGCCAGCGCATCGGCGGCGTCCGCCTGCGGATTGGCCGACAGCTTCAGCAGCGAGCGCACCATATGCTGCACCTGCGCCTTTTCGGCCGCCCCGGTGCCCACCACGGTTTGCTTGACCTGCCGCGCCGCGTATTCGAACACTTCCAGGTTCTGGTTAACCGCCGCGACAATCGCCACGCCGCGCGCCTGGCCGAGCTTGAGCGCCGAATCCGGGTTCTTGGCCATAAACACCTGTTCGATGGCGAAAAAGTCCGGTTGGAACTGGGTGATGATTTCGCTGACGCCGGCATAAATCAGCTTAAGCCGCGTCGGCATGTCGTCCACCACCGTGCGAATGCAGCCGCTGGCGATATAGCTCAGCTGGCGGCCCTGCTGGCGGATAAGTCCGTAGCCGGTGATACGTGAACCGGGATCGATACCGAGTATGATCGCCATCTCTACCACCACCTTGCGTTAAGCGTAGGTTCCGCCCGGCGCTGCCGCGTGGCAGCGCCGTACATCAACGTCATTACAGCGTCGCCGCAACCTCGTCGGAGATCTCACCGTTGTGGTAAACCTCCTGCACGTCGTCGCAGTCTTCCAGCATATCGATCAGGCGCAGCAGCTTAGGCGCGGTTTCCGCGTCCATGTCGGCCTTGGTCGATGGGATCATCGACACTTCCGCCGCTTCCGCTTCAAAACCGGCGGCGGTCAGCGCGTCTTTCACTTCGCCCAGATTTTCCCAGGCGGTAAACACGTCGATGGCGCCGTCGTCGTAGCTGACGATGTCTTCCGCGCCGGCTTCCAGCGCCGCTTCCATCACGCTGTCTTCATCCAGGCCCGGCGCGTAGGCGATCACGCCCTTCTTGGTGAACAGATACGCGACCGAGCCGTCGGTGCCCAGGTTGCCGCCGCATTTGGTGAAGGCGTGGCGCACTTCCGCTACGGTACGGTTGCGGTTGTCGCTCAGGCATTCGATCATCACGGCGGTGCCGCCCGGACCGTAGCCTTCATAGATGATGGTTTCCATGTTGGTATCATCATCGCCGCCGACGCCGCGCGCGATAGCGCGGTTCAGGGTGTCGCGCGTCATATTGTTGGACAGCGCCTTGTCGATCGCCGCACGCAGACGCGGGTTAGCCCCCGGATCGCCACCGCCCAGTTTCGCGGCGGTAACCAGCTCGCGAATAATTTTGGTGAAAATTTTGCCGCGCTTGGAATCCTGCGCCGCTTTACGGTGTTTGGTGTTGGCCCACTTACTATGACCTGCCATAAAAATCTCCGAAAAATTACTGGACTGAATTAATCACAAACTCTTCAATCGCCTGCTGATTGCTCCATGACTTGGTCAACTTCACGGCTTCCGCCGCCTCAAGCCATCGGTAAGCGTGATGCTCGGTAATGACCGGATCGCGCTCTTCGGGCAAAGCCAGACAGAACCAGTGCTCTTTATTGCGCGTGGTTCCCGGGGCATAGCGATGTCGCAAATGGACAAAGAGTTCAAACTCCACGCAGCGCTGGCAATCGAACAACGGCAGATGCTCTGCTTCGATATCGATGCCGACTTCTTCCATGACCTCACGCCGCGCGGCATGCGGCGGCGACTCATCCTGCTCCAGGCTGCCGGTGACCGACTGCCAGAATTCGGTATCGTCGCGCCGCTGTAACATCAGCACCCGTCCACTGGATTTCGCATAAATCACTACCAGAATAGATTCGGGGCGCTTGTAGTTCATCACTCGCTCTCTTGCTCAGCGGAGGCTTTCTTCACCACGCTGATCGCCAGCTCCTGCAGCGACGCCGGGTTGGCGAAGCTCGGCGCATCGGTCATCAAACAGGCCGCGGCGGTGGTTTTCGGGAAGGCTATCACGTCGCGGATGTTGTCGGTGCCGGTCAGCAGCATCACCAGGCGATCCAGGCCGAAGGCCAGGCCGGCGTGCGGCGGCGTGCCGTACTTCAGCGCATCCAGCAGGAAGCCGAACTTCTCGCGCTGTTCGTGTTCGTCGATGCCCAGAATGCTGAACACCGTCTGCTGCATTTCGCTGCGGTGAATACGCACCGAACCGCCGCCCACTTCGTAACCGTTAATCACCATGTCGTAGGCGTTGGCGATGGCGTTGGTCGGCGTGCCGGCCAGCTGTTCCGGGCTCATGTCGCGCGGCGCGGTGAACGGATGGTGCATCGCCGCCAGGCCGCCCTCGCCGTCTTCTTCAAACATTGGGAAGTCAACCACCCACAGCGGCGCCCAGCGGTCCAGCTGGGTCAGCTCGAGGTCGCGGCCCAGCTTCAGACGCAGCGCGCCCATCGCGTCGGTCACAATCTTGACGCTGTCGGCGCCGAAGAACAGGATATCGCCGGTCTGCGCGTTGGTGCGCGCCAGAATAGCTTCCAGCACTTCCGCGCTGAGGAATTTGGCGATCGGGCTTTGCACGCCGTCCATGCCGGCGGCGCGATCGTTGACCTTCAGCCATGCCAGCCCTTTGGCGCCGTAGATGTTGACGAAGGCGCCGTATTCGTCGATCAGTTTGCGGGTCAGCTGTGCGCCGCCCGGAACGCAGATCGCCGCGACGCGGCCCTTGGCGTCGTTAGCCGGGCCGGAGAACACCTTGAACTCGACGTCTTTCACCAGGTCGGCCACGTCCACCAGCTCCAGCGGGTTGCGCAGGTCCGGCTTGTCGGATCCGTAACGACGCATGGCTTCTGCGAAGGTCATCACCGGGAAGTTGCCCAGATCCACGCCCTTCACGTCCAGCCACAGTTCACGCGCCAGTTTTTCCATCACTTCACGCACCTGTTCGGCGGTCATGAAGGAGGTCTCGACGTCGATCTGGGTGAATTCCGGCTGGCGGTCAGCGCGCAGGTCTTCGTCGCGGAAGCATTTAACAATCTGATAGTAACGGTCGAAACCTGACATCATCAGCAGCTGCTTAAACAGCTGCGGGGACTGCGGCAGCGCGTAGAACTTGCCTTTGTGCACGCGGCTCGGCACCAGATAGTCGCGGGCGCCTTCCGGCGTGGCCTTGGTCAGCATCGGGGTTTCGATGTCGAGGAAGCCGTGGTCGTCCATAAAGCGGCGCACGAAGCTGGTGATCTTGGCGCGGGTTTTCAGGCGATCGGCCATTTCCGGGCGGCGCAAGTCCAGGTAGCGGTATTTCAGACGCGCTTCTTCGCTGTTCACCTGGTTGGAATCCAGCGGCAGCGGTTCGGAGCGGTTGATGATCTCCAGCGCATGCGCGAAGACTTCCACCTCGCCGGTGGCCATATCTTTATTGATCTGGCTGTCCGGACGCGCACGCACGGTGCCGACGATCTGGATGCAGAATTCATTGCGCAGGTCATAGGCCTTGTCGAACGCCACTTTCTGGTCCGGATCGAAGAACACCTGCACGATGCCTTCGCGGTCGCGCATATCAATAAAGATCAGGCCGCCGAGATCGCGACGACGGTTGACCCAACCACAGAGTGTGACTTCCTGGCCTACGTGGGACAGATTCAACTGCCCGCAATATTCAGTACGCATACGCTATCCTTTTACACAGCCGATGCCGCGCCGGGCCGCAATGCCCCTGTCGCGCGGCGGTTATCTGATGAACTCTACCTGTTGCCCGGTTTAAAATCTGTCGCATACCACCCGGTTCCCTTGAGCTGGAAGCCGGTAGCGGAGATTAACTTGGTTAACGCGGGCTGCCCACACGCCGGACAGTCTGTCAGCGGCGCGTCGGAAAATTTTTGCAATTTCTCTAACCGATGGCTGCAAGCACCACATGCATATTCGTAAATCGGCATAGGTCGTTGGATTAAAGAGTGTCGAAAAAAGGGGGCCATTATAAAGGAAATTCATGCGGCAGATAAGTGCGAACACAGCTTTGTTGCTGCACTAAATGGCGCGTTTTTGTTCGAAGTAACACATTGGTTAACAAATTTCCCATTAACCCGTGACGCTTTTTTCACGTAGCCTGAGTCTCCCCGGTTTAGCGCGCCGCCGCGTGCGCGCGCCTTCCTGAGTGAATTTTATCCACTTCGCAATGAGATGAATCCCATGCTGAAACTTGATGCCCAAACCACCGCTCTGGTGCTGATTGACTTGCAAAACGGCATTCTGCCCTACGCCGGCGGGCCGCACAGCGCCGAGCAGGTGGTGTCCAACGCCGCCCTTCTCGCCGCCCGTTTTCGCCTGCTGGGCGCGCCGGTTTTCCTGGTGCGCGTCGGGTGGTCCGATTCCTTCGCCGAAGCGTTGAAGCAGCCGGTGGACCAGCCGGCCCCTGCCCCTGCGGGCGGTCTGCCGGCCAGCTGGTGGGAGTTCCCCGCGCAGCTGGCGGTCAGCGACAGCGATGTTCGGGTCACCAAACGCCAATGGGGCGCCTTCTACGGCACCGACCTCGATCTGCAGCTGCGCCGTCGCGGCGTCAAATCCGTGGTGCTGTGCGGGATATCCACCAATATCGGCGTGGAATCCACCGCCCGCGCCGCCTGGGAACATGGCTATGAATTGCTGATCGCCGAAGATGCCTGCAGCGCGCAGAACGGTGAAATGCACCGGTTCGCCGTCGACAATATCTTCCCTCGCCTGGCGCGGGTGCGCAGCACCGGTGAAATTCTTGCCGCGCTCGACCAGTAACGTTAAGTTGTAGCCTGACGAGATAAATTAAGGAAGATGGCGCGTTGATCTACATCGGACTACCACAGTGGCAGCACGCAGCCTGGAACCGCATCGGGCTGCGTGATCTGGCGGACTACAGCCGTTATTTCAACTGCGTGGAAGGCAACACCACCTTTTACGCACTGCCCAAACAGGAAATCGTGCAGCGCTGGCGCGATATGACCGGCGATGACTTTCGTTTTTGCTTCAAATTCCCCTCGGACATCAGCCATAAGGCCGCGCTGCGCAACTGCGGCGCCGAGCTGCAGGCGTTTTATCAGTGTCTGAGCCCGATACATCAGCGCATCGGCCAGCTGTGGCTGCAGCTGCCTTCGGCCTTCGGCCCTGACGAATTGCCGCGCCTGTGGCAGTTTTTCGACCCGCTGCCGAAAACCTTCACCTACGGCGTGGAAGTGCGCCACCCGGCGTTCTTCGCCAAAGGAGAAGCAGAACGCCTGTTGAATCAGGGGCTGCATCAGCGCGGTATCAATCGGGTGATCCTCGACAGCCGCCCGGTGCACCATGCCGCCCCCAACAGCGCGGCGGTGCGCGACGCGCAGCAGAAAAAACCGAAGCTGCCGGTGCATGCGCTGGTGACCGCCGGCCAACCGCTGGTGCGCTTTATCGGTGGCGACCTGCTGGCCGATAACCTGCGCTGGTTCGACGCCTGGCAGCAGAAGCTGCCGCTCTGGCAACAACGGCATCAGCCTTATCTGTTCATTCATACGCCGGACAACGGCGACTCGCCGCAGCAGGCGCAAAAAATCTGGCAACAGCTGCGCCAGGCGATCCCCGATTTGCCCGCGCCGCCGGACTGGCCGGAGCAGGATGCACTGTTTTGACCTATTAATCTGACCAATAGCATCAGATTTTTCCTCGCGACAGTGAATACAATGACGGCTATGATGCTGGCTGCCAGTTTTGGTTAGGGAATGGAGTGAAAAATGGTAAGCGCGCTTTATGTTGTGCTCGGCGCATTGTTGTTGATCAAACTCTCATATGACGTGGTCAGATTAAGGATGCAGTACCGTGTCGCCTACGGAGACGGCGGTTTCTATGAGTTACAGACCGCCATCCGCGTGCACGGCAACGCCGTAGAATACATTCCCATCGCCGCAGTGCTGTTGGTGATTATGGAAATGAACGGTGCGGAGATCTGGATGATCCACCTCTGCGGCCTGATGCTGATGGCCGGGCGTCTGGTTCATTACTACGGCCTGCGTAATCGCGAGGTCCGCTGGCGCCGTTCCGGCATGGCTGCGACCTATATTTCGTTGTTGTTGATGGTTCTGGCGAATATTTTCTATCTGCCCTGGGATCTGATTTTCAGCCTGCACTGATCCCCGTTAATCATCAGGCGGCCCCGCCGCCTGCTTCCGCTCCGCTTTCTTGCGGTTATCTGTTAGAATACGCCCCTTCGAATTCTGAACTTATTTGCCGCTATGCCAAACCGCGATACTCTTTTCTCCGCCCCCATCGCCAAACTGGGCGACTGGACCTTCGACGAACGCGTCGCAGAAGTGTTCCCCGACATGATCCAGCGTTCCGTTCCCGGCTATTCCAACATCATTTCGATGATTGGCATGCTGGCCGAACGCTTCGTGCAACCCGGCAGCCAGGTTTACGATCTCGGCTGTTCGCTGGGCGCGGCGACGCTGTCGATGCGGCGGAATATCAAGGTGGCGGATTGCAAAATCATCGCCATCGATAACTCCCCGGCGATGGTCGAGCGCTGTCGGCGGCATATCGACGCCTTTCGCGCCGACACGCCGGTTGAGGTTATCGAAGCCGATATTCTCGACGTCAATATTGAAAACGCCTCGATGGTGGTGCTGAACTTTACCCTGCAGTTCCTTGAGCCGGCCGATCGGCTGCGCCTGCTGGAGCAGGTGTATCGCGGCCTGCGGCCGGGCGGCGCGCTGGTGCTGTCGGAAAAATTCAGCTTTGAAGACGCCGACGTCGGCGAACTGCTGTTCAACATGCACCACGATTTCAAACGCGCCAACGGCTATAGCGAGCTCGAGATCAGCCAGAAACGCAGCATGCTGGAAAACGTGATGCTGACCGACTCGGTTGAGGCGCATAAGGCGCGCCTGCAACGGGCCGGCTTTAAACATGCCGAAGTGTGGTTCCAGTGCTTTAACTTCGGCTCGCTGATCGCCCTGAAAGCGGGAGACGCCCAATGATCGAGTTCGGTGATTTCTACCAGCGCATCGCCAAGAGCAACCTAAGCCACTGGCTGGACACCCTGCCCGCCCAGCTCAGCGCCTGGCAGCGCGAATCGCTGCACGGCAAGTTCAAGCAGTGGTTCAATTCGGTGGAGCATCTGCCGCTCCTGACCCCGACCCGTCTCGATCTGCTGCACGGCGTGCGCGCCGAAATGGAGCCGGGCCTGTCGCCGGGCCAGCTGGAAGGCATTGAAAAAATGCTGCGCACCATGATGCCCTGGCGCAAAGGCCCCTTCTCGCTGTACGGCATCGACATCGATACCGAATGGCACTCCGACTGGAAGTGGGATCGCGTGTTGCCGCACATTTCCCCGTTGGCCGGGCGCACCATTCTCGACGTCGGCTGCGGCAGCGGCTACCACCTGTGGCGGATGATCGGCGCCGGCGCTCATCTGGCGGTCGGTATTGATCCGATGCAGCTGTTCCTGTGCCAGTTCGAAGCGGTGCGCAAACTGCTGGGCGGCGATCAGCGCGCTCACCTGCTGCCGCTCGGCATCGAACAGCTGCCGGAACTGGCGGCGTTTGACACGGTGTTCTCGATGGGCGTGCTGTATCACCGCCGTTCGCCGCTGGATCACCTCTATCAACTGAAAAATCAGCTGGTTTCCGAGGGTGAGCTGGTGCTGGAAACCCTGGTGGTGGAGGGCGATGCCAATCAGGTATTGGTGCCGGGCGACCGCTACGCGCAGATGCGCAACGTTTATTTTATCCCTTCGGCCCAGGCGCTGAAGTGCTGGCTGGAGAAATGCGGTTTCGTCGACGTGAAAATCGCCGACATGTGCGTAACCAGCACCGAAGAGCAACGCCGCACCGACTGGATGACCAGCGAGTCGCTGGCCGAATTCCTCGATCCCAACGACCGCAGCAAAACGGTCGAAGGTTATCCGGCGCCGCTGCGCGCCGTGTTGGTGGCCAAAAAGCCGTAACCGATACTGCCGGGGCCTGGCCTGCCAGGCCCTGCGTTATCCCTTCCCTACGTCGACAATCCGCAGCTGGTACACCATGGTGGCGTTTGGCGGAATTTGCGGCGGATAGCCCGCTTCGCCGTAGGCCAGCGCCGAAGGAACCACCATGGTCAAGGAACCGTGGTTTTTCAGATAGCCGATAGCTTCGCGGAATAACGGCGGAAAGGCCGACAATGGCTGGGAAAGCACTTTGCCGCTGCGGTCCATATCCTGAATGACGCGGCCACCGGCCAGCGTTTCTTTCACCACCACAGACACCAAAGCATTTTCAGGGATCGCTTCATCCCCCGCGTAGTCCAGCCGATACCAGAAGCCGGACGAGGATTTTTTTATGCCCTTCTTCTTGCGGAACTCGGCGATGAAGGATTCCCCCTTGGCCAGCTGTTCCTTAGCCGATTTGTCCCGCGCTTGATTCACCGCTTTTTCCGAGTCCGCCAGGGCGCTGGCCAACAACGCCTCATTCAACTGATAGCGCCCGCTGAAGGTATCGATCACCCCCGCCAACAGTGCGTCCTTGTCCGGCGTGACGCCCCAGCTCTGGCGCTCCGCCAGCAGGGCCTGAATATCCCGCCCCAGCGCGACGCCTGCGGCGTAGCTCTGCTGTCCCTGCGGTTTTTTCAGCGTCTGGCCATCCGGCAATAGCCTGGCGCGAGCGCGCAGCCCGTCGATTTCATCGCGCAACGCCTTCTGCGACTGATTGGCGGCCGTCAATGCCTGCTCGGCCTCGACGGCCTGTTTTTTTGCCGCATCCAGCCGCTGCGTTGATTGCGCGTTGTCTTCCGCCGCCCTGGAGAGGCGTTGTTGCAAAGCTTCAGCCTGCGTTAACCGGGCCTTTTCCTGCTGCTGAAGCTGAGTCACTTGTTGCCGAAGCTCGGCCACCGTCTTGGCGGAATCCGCCTTTTGCTGCGCCAGCGCCGCCCTGGCCCGGGCGATCAGCGCCTGCGCCTGTTGCTCCTGCGGCGTCAGGTTAAGCGCCTGGCGCACGCCGCTGGCCAACGCGCCGAGCGCGGCCAGATCCGGCTTGACCGGCGGCGGATCGGCGGCCGTCAGCGCCGTGGCAACGCGCAGCGCCGTCAATTCCTGCTGCAGAGACTGGATTGTCGCCTGCTGGCGCTCCAGCTGGCCGCTCTTTTCTCGCAGCGCCTTCTGGGCGAGCGCCCACTGCTGCCGGCCGGCGGCGGACGCCCTGGTTTTGACCGCCGGCTGTTGCGCCGCCGGCGACGGCGGTTTGTCTGCCGGCTGCGGCGGCGGATCCTGCCGATGATACTGCTCGGCAAACTGCAGCAAGGCGGGCACGCCGTCATCCGCATGCAGCGCATGGGGCGCCGCCATCAGCGGCAACATCAGGCTTAAAAGCGCCAGCCGGGAACGTGGGCTCATTGGATGCGCTCTCCCCGTTCGGCGAGACCGGTCATCATGGTGGTGCTTATTTCAACGCAGGTGCGGCTGATGCGGTAGCGATACAATGCGTCGACGGTTTCCTGGGTGTCGGTGTTGACCCGCGGCCGCACCCCGGCGTACTGCGCGGCTCCGCTCATCAACGCATCGAATTCGCGTTTGTACTTTTGATATTTCTCGGGATCCATATTGCGCATGGCCTCGAGCTCACGTTGGCACTGCTGGATACGTTCAGCCTCGCGCCGTTTTTTATCCTGCTCCGCCGTTTCCGTTGCACTGACTTTATTCACTGCCGCCGCCGGTCGTTTGGCGTTTTGGCAACCGGCCAACGTCATGGCCAGCAAAAGTGATGCGGTTAAGCAATATGCCGATCGGGTCATTGTAGTTATCTCCTTGTTAAATCCGACAGAACGTCCCTGCTGCAAAGGCGGCGGTATTTCCCGCCATTCATTCACTTAATTGATACACAACCAACATCATATTCAAGATTTTGATATTAAAGGGTTTTTTTAAAAAACAAATTTATCAGCCGCTAATAACAAGGGCAAGGAAATATATAATATCCATCATGATTAACCGCCGGGCACCGACTTATCGTCACGTTTGATCCCGCACCTTATTTACGCCGTTGCCCTGTTGGCGAGATAAAAAAAGCCCCGGCAAAACGCCGGGGCCTGGTACTCGCGTGATCGCCGAAGGATCAGTGACACGCCAAGGGGGCTTTGCGGCCCGGAAACCGGTTTTCAAACGCGGTTAGCTGCGTGTTCATGCGCTTTGCGCCAAGGGGTCGACCAAGGCCAGAGCGCTTTTCATCGCCTCCACCATTTCGCCATCCACGCAATAATGGCTAAATTCATCAAATTCATTGTCGGAACACATGGTGACGCCCGCTTTGCGATAACGCATGGTGGAAGGCACCGCATGGCCCGACGAGCTGTGCAATTCCTGAATGCCGATATCGACAAACTTGTGCAGGTTGCTGAGACGCACCCCGGCGCCCGCCATGATCACCGGCCCCTGGCTGGCATGCAGCAGATCTCTCAGCAGCGGCAGGCCCAGTTCGGCATTTTGCTGCTGCCCCGAGGTCAGAATGCGCGCCACGCCGAGCTGCGTCAGTTGATCGAGGGCCACCATCGGGTTCTGGCACATGTCGAAGGCGCGGTGGAAGGTCACCGCCATGTGGCCGCACAGTTGCATCACCTCACGCATGCGCGGCAGGTCAATATGCCCTTCGTCATCCAGCATGCCGACCACCACGCCGGGGAAGCCCATATCGCGGATCTGGACAATGTCTTGCTTGATCACGTCGAAATCCACCGCGCCGTAGCAAAAATCGCCCGCGCGCGGGCGAACGATCGGATGCACCGGGACCCTGACCCTGTCGCGCGCCAAACGCAGCGTGCCGTAGCTCGGCGTTAAACCGCCCTCGCTCTGGCTGGCGCACAACTCGATGCGGTCGGCCCCCGCCCGCTCAGCCGTCAGCGCGCAGTCGACGCTAAAGCAGCAAACTTCCAGTTTAATCATTGTCACCCCCAGATGACGGCCAACATGCGACGGCAATTGTTCATTTCTCAATTTCTCACGTAGGCTCATGCATAAGGCACAAACCGGCTCAGGCTTCTAACTATGGCATTCAATTTTGATCAATGGGTAGACCGTAGTCACAGTGACAGCGTTAAGTGGGACAAATATCACGATCGCGACGTTATTCCGCTGTGGGTCGCCGACAGCGACTTCCGAGCGCCGCCGGCGGTGATCGACGCGCTGCGGCAACGCGTGGCGCACGGCGTGTTCGGCTACAGCCACCCTTCCCATGATCTTGTTGAGGTTTTTACCCGCCGCATGGTAGAGCGCTACGGTTGGCGCATCAAGCCCGAATGGATCATTTTTCTGCCCGGCCTGGTCTGCGGCCTGAATCTTTGCGTACGCGCCTATACCGCAGAACAGGAAGGCACGCTGGCGCCTTCGCCTATCTACCCGCCGTTTCGCAAGGCGGCGAAATTCGCCGGCCGCCGGCAGCTGCCGGTGCCGCTGGCGCTGGTCAATCAGCGCTGGCTGCTGGATCTCCCGGCGATAGAGGCGCAGCTCGACGGCAAGGAGAAGCTGCTGTTGCTGTGTAACCCGCAAAACCCGGGCGGCACCGCGTATCGCCGCGAGGAACTGTTGCAGCACCACGACTTCGCGCGCAAACACGGGCTGATCGTGTGCTCGGATGAAATTCACTGTGACCTGCTGCTCGAGCCGGACGTGCGGCATATCCCCTTCGCCACGCTGAACGAAGACGCCGCCCAGCGCAGCATCACGCTGATGTCGCCGTCGAAGACCTTCAATATCGCCGGGCTGGGCGCGTCAATGGCGATTATCCCCAATGCCGCCCTGCGCCAACGGCTGCAGCGCGCGCGCAACGGCATCGTGCCGGACGTCGATCTGCTGGCGCTGGTCGCCGCCCAGGCGGCGTATCAGCATGGGCAACCCTGGCTGGACGAGCAGCTGCTGTATTTGCGCGCCAACCGCGATGTGGTGACCGAGCGTATCAATGCCATGCCCGGGCTGCGCCTGCCGCCGTTCGAGGCCAGCTATCTGGCGTGGATCGACTGCAGCGAACTGAAGGTGGATAACCCGCACGCCTTTTTCGAACAGGCCGGCGTGGGGCTCAGCCCCGGGCTGGATTTCGGCAACCGCCGCTTTGTGCGCCTGAATTTCGGCTGCCGGCGCGCGTTGCTGAACGAAGCGCTGGACCGCATGGCGCAGGCCTGCGCGTCGTTACCGCCTTAGGCCCGTTCGCTGGCGACGATTTCACGGATGGAATAAGGATGAAACTTTATCGTCACGCTGCCGTCGGTGATGGCCAGAGTCGGATTAGGCAATCGCTCGCCCTCGCCCCGGGGTGAGCTCTGTTTCAGTTTGATCCCCGGCGCCAGCAGCGCGTCGTCGGCCAGGTGGCTCAGCGCCCGCGCATGCAGCGTGGCGGGATCGCCGCGCAGCACCAGCTCGACGTGTTCCCACCCCTCATGCGGATAGCGTTTTTCGCCCGGATACGGCAATTCTACGCAATCAATCTGCCACGGTCCGACGTTCAGCGGCCGCTGCAGATCAAACAGGCAGATCGGGCGACCATTAATCACCGACTCGGAAAGCAGCGAAGCGCACCGCATCAGGCCCTGGCGCCAACGATCGGCGGTGGCGTTTTGGTGACAGCGCACCGAGATGTGATCGGCGCCGAATAGTGACAGGTCGAGCTGCAGCTTCGCGGCAAATCGGCTCAGCGCCCGTTCAAAACGCGGCAGGTCGAGTGCGAGATCGTCAAGTTCTGTGATGGCCTGCAAAGGGGTCATGGGGTCCTCAAACAACGGAATGCGAATTCAAGCGCCGTAATTTACACCGAGCACGCGCGAGCCGCCATGGTTGCCTGCGCCGCCAGGGGAAATTTCCCTATTCCGCAAGGCCAATTACGGCATATCCATAGTCGGAAATCGAAAAGGCACAAAAGAATAAAAACCATTACCCTATTCAGAGATTAATTTGAAATTGTCACAATTTAATTAAAAATCAGAATTTTCCCAAGTGATTATAGCTTTTACTTATGACAAGAAGATTTAAGGAATTGGCCATTTCGCGCATCACAACCATTGAACCCGCCAGCATAAATCGCCCCCTGATAAAGTCCCGAAAAATTACCCGTCAAACATGCAGATAAAATCAACTTTTGGCGAAAAAACCGCACTAAGTCATTGTGTTTACTGATTGATAACATCCCCGACACTAAGGATTATCTTAAATGGAATTTAACTAATTGCTTCGCAATAGCAATTAAGCTACTTTGGGCTAAAGCTGAATTTGAGATAATTACCATGATTCTATTAATGATATCCCTTGTCCTCATTGCCGTTGCCGCTTACGCTATTTATCGCCATTTCAAGTCACGCCGCACCAGCTCCCTGGATGGCGGACGCCGCAATAAAAAACACTAGTTACTTCACGCTTACCCCACTTTCATTTTACTCCCTATTACCCCACTCGCTGCTGCTTATCCTCCGTCCATGTCCCCCACGGCATCCCTTACTGGCGAAGCAAAATCCCCGCGTCGGCTCTTTCATTTAGGGCCGCGCCAACTGCTGACGCGCTTCATCAGATCGGTTACAATTACAGGCTGTTTTGTGGTGGGTCGCCGTTTCGGCGCGCGGCCCGGCAACCACCTTTGAATCCCGCAGGGGCATGGCACAAGGCCCCTCGTTCGTTATTAAGGTAACCCGGTGAATATTCAGGTTCTTCTCTCAGATAAAGTCAGCCAGGCGCTGATTGCCGCAGGCGCGCCAGCCGATTGCGAGGCGCAGGTCCGTCAGTCAGCCAAAGCGCAGTTTGGTGATTATCAGGCCAACGGCGTCATGTCGGTCGCCAAGAAGCTCGGCATGCCGCCGCGCCAGCTGGCGGAAAAAGTGGTGCAGCTGCTGGAGCTCGGCGACGTCGCCAGCAAAGTGGAAATCGCCGGCCCCGGCTTTATCAATATCTTCCTGAATAGCGACTGGGTCGCCCGCCAGGCTGATCTGGTGCTGAACGCGCCGAAACTGGGCATCGCGCCGGTTGAGCCGCAAACCATCGTTATCGACTACTCGGCGCCGAACGTGGCGAAAGAAATGCACGTCGGCCACCTGCGCTCCACCATTATCGGCGACGCTGCGGCGCGTACCCAGGAGTTCCTGGGCCATAAGGTGATCCGCGCCAACCACGTGGGCGACTGGGGCACCCAGTTCGGCATGCTGATCGCCTACCTGGAAAAAATGCAGAATGAGAACGCCAGCGATATGGGCCTGTCCGATCTGGAGCAGTTCTATCGCGAGGCCAAGAAACATTACGACGAAGACGCCGCGTTCGCCGAGCGCGCGCGCGCTTACGTGGTCAAGCTGCAGGGCGGCGATCAATACTGCCTGCAGATGTGGCGCAAGCTGGTCGACATCACCATGGCGCAAAATCAGCTGACCTATAATCGCCTGAACGTCACCCTGACCGAAGACGACGTGATGGGCGAAAGCCTGTACAACGCGATGCTGCCGGGCATCGTCGCCGATCTGAAAGCCAAGGGGCTGGCGGTGGAAAGCGAAGGCGCCACCGTGGTGTTCCTCGACGAATACCAGAACAAGGACGGTGAGCCGATGGGCGTCATCATCCAGAAAAAGGACGGCGGCTACCTGTACACCACCACCGACATCGCCTGCGCCAAATACCGTTACGAAACGCTGGGCGCCAACCGCGTGCTGTACTACATCGACTCGCGTCAGCACCAACATCTGATGCAGGCCTGGACCATCGTGCGCAAGGCCGGCTACGTGCCGGAATCTGTGTCGCTGGAGCACCACATGTTCGGCATGATGCTGGGCAAAGACGGCAAACCGTTCAAAACCCGCTCCGGCGGCACGGTGAAACTGTCCGATCTGCTGGATGAAGCCATCGAACGCGCCGGCCAGCTGATCGCCGGCAAGAATCCGGACATGCCGGCGGAAGAGATGCAGCAGGTGGCGCGGGTGGTGGGCATCGGCGCGGTCAAATACGCCGACCTGTCGAAAAGCCGCACCACCGACTACGTCTTCGACTGGGACAACATGCTGGCCTTCGAAGGCAACACCGCGCCATATATGCAATATGCTTATACTCGCGTGGCCTCGGTATTCAAACGCGCCGGGATCGACGAAAGCGGCCTGACGCTGCCGCTGGTGATGACCGAGGAGCGTGAAATCGCCCTGGCCACCCGCCTGCTGCAGTTCGAAGAGATCCTCACTGCCGTGGCGCGCGAAGGCACCCCGCACGTCATGTGCAGCTACCTGTACGATCTGGCCGGCCTGTTCTCCGGCTTCTACGAACACTGCCAGATCCTCAATGCCGACAGCGAAGAAGCGCGTCAAAGCCGCCTGAAGCTGGCGCTGTTGACCTCGCGGACGCTGAAAACCGGCCTGGATACCCTGGGTATCGAAACCGTCGAGCGCATGTAACGCCAACCTGCGCTGAACACGAAAAAGGCCGCTTATGCGGCCTTTTTTATGCGAATGCCTGAATCAGACCACCCGGCGAGCGAAGTCGCGCGGACGGAACCCCAGCCCCCCCAGCACGCCGAAGTAGGCGACCACCCCGGCAACCACCACGGCGGCCAGGCGCAGCAGGCGCTCCAGCATATTGCCCTGATCCCAGGCCGGCATCAGCCACATCAGGCCGACCAGCACCGCCGACATCACCAGCACCGCCACCACCAGCTTGGCCAGGAATAGCGCCCAGCCCGGCTGCGGCTGGAAAATCTGCTGTTTGCGCAGCTGCCAATACAGCAGCGAGGCGTTCAGACAGGCCGCCAGACCGATCGACAGCGCCAGCCCGGCATGCTTCAGCGGGCCGATGAACGCCAGGTTCATCACCTGGGTCATGATCAGCGTGATGATGGCGATTTTAACCGGCGTTTTGATGTCCTGACGCGAATAGAAGCCCGGCGCCAGCACTTTCACCACGATCAGGCCCATCAGCCCCACCGAGTAAGCCACCAGCGCGCGCTGGGTCATCGCCGCGTCGAAGGCGCTGAATTTGCCGTACTGGAACAGCGAAACGGTCAGCGGCTTGGCCAAAATGCCCAGCGCGATGGCGCTCGGCAGCGCCAGCAGGAAGCACAGGCGCAGCCCCCAGTCCATCAAGCGGGAATATTCGTCGTGATTGCCGCTGGAAAAGCTTTTCGCCAGCGACGGCAGCAGGATGGTGCCCAGCGCCACCCCCAACACGCCGGAAGGGAATTCCATCAGGCGGTCGGCGTAGTACATCCAGGACACCGAACCCGATACCAGGAACGAGGCGAAGATGGTGTTGATGATCAGCGAGATCTGGCTGACCGACACCCCGAGGATCGCCGGCCCCATCTGGCGCATCACGCGCCATACCCCGGCGTCGCCCAGCTTGAGGCGCGGCAGCACCAGCATGCCTATCTTGCGCAGATGCGGCAGTTGGTAGCCCAGCTGCAGCACGCCGCCGAGCACCACCGCCCAGGCCAGCGCCAGCACCGGCGGGTTGAAATAAGGCGCGGCGAACAGCGCAAAGCCAATCATGCTGACGTTGAGCAGGGTCGGCGCGAAGGCCGGGATGGAGAAACGGTTCCAGGTGTTGAGGATCGCCCCCACCAGCGACGCCAGCGAGATCAACAGAATATAGGGGAAAGTGATGCGCAACAGCGCCGAGGTCAGCGCGAACTTGTCCGGCGTGTCGACAAAGCCCGGCGCGGTGATGTAGATGACCCAGGGCGCGGCCAGCATGCCCAATATCGTCACTACCGCCAATACCAGCGTCAACAGACCGGACACATAGGCGATAAAGGTGCGCGTCGCCTCTTCGCCCTGCTGGCTTTTATATTCGGCCAGGATCGGCACAAAGGCCTGGGAAAACGCGCCCTCGGCAAAGATGCGGCGCAGCAGGTTGGGCAGCTTGAACGCCACGAAAAAGGCGTCCGTTGCCATGCCGGCCCCGAAAACGCGCGCTACGATGGCGTCACGCGCAAAACCCAGCACCCGTGAAAACATCGTCATTGAGCTGACGGCGGCCAGTGATTTTAGTAGGTTCATGTGGTTTTCTGATTATGCCTAAATATCGACGCCTGCATCAGCAGGCGTCAGCGAAACAACCGGGTAAGTTTACGTATCCGCGGCAGAATAGCTACCGCCATATGTTACATAGAGTTATCCCGCAACAGCCGCTCGATCACCCGCTGGGCGGCGATCGCCTGCTCACCGCTGGTTTCCGGCGCGCTCTGGTTGCCGACCGAATCGAGGAAGTGGCGGATGGCGCCGTCGAAACCGCGCTGCGCCAGCGTGGTCTGCCAGCCGGGGGCCGGCTGCTCCAGCACGCCACCGCCATCTTCACGCAGCCATTGGCGCATGTCGTTCAGCTGATAAACCGCGCCGTCGGTCACCGCCTGCACGCTTTCGCGCTGGCTGCCGCCGCGGCGATGCATGCTGGTGGTCACCAGCGTCTCTCCGCAGGCGAAGTGGTGTTCGGCGTACAGCATCTCGCCGGCCTCATTGGCGCGCAGGCGGCCGCTGAGCAGCTGCTGCTGGCCGCCCGCCAGCCACAGCGCGGTATCCACCACGTGCAGATAATCATCCAGCAGGGTGAAGCGCAGATCCTGCGGGCCGACGCTGTCGGCGCGGTGTTTGTCCATGCGGATCGAGGCCGGCTGAGACATGTGCCGTTTGAGCTGCAGGTACAGCGGCGCAAAGCGCCGATTGAATCCGACCATCAGGGCTTTGCCCCGTTTCTCGGCCAGCTCAATCAGCCGCTCGCCCTGTTCCAGCGTCTCCGCCAGCGGTTTGTCGACATAGACATGCACGCCCTGCCGCAACAGTTCGTCGATCACCTGATAATGGCTGGCGGTGCTGCTGTGAACAAACACCGCATCGCACTGCCCGGCCAGGGTGTCGAGACGGGGGAAACACGCCATGCGATAGCTGTCGCACACCGGCTGCGCCTTTTGCTGATTGGGGGAAAAACCGCCCACCAGCGTCCAGTCCGCCGCCTGGCTGAGGATGGGCAAATAGGCCTTCTGCGCGATGCCGCCCAGCCCCACCACGCCAACGCGTAATTTAGTCATGCGTCCCCCGCGCCAGCAGCTGCTGCAGCTGCCGTTTCAGTTCGGCGACGTCGTTTTCCAGCGCGCCGATCCGGGCGCTCAGCTCGCCCTCGTCAGGCGCCGCGGCCTCCGGCGGCGCCTCATCTATCTGGCCGCTGAACAGATGCATAAACCGGCTCTCGCGCTTGCCCGGCTCGCGGGCCAGGCGCACCACAAAGGGGCCGTCCTCACGCGCCGTCAGCTGCTGCAGCACCTGCTCGACTTCGCTGACCTCGCTGAACTCATGCATGCGATGGGTGCGGGTGCGCAATTCACCGGGGGTTTGCGCGCCGCGCAGCAATAACGTGGCGATCACCGCCAATTCGGCGGGCGACAGCTTCAACTGGCCGAATTCGGAATTGCAAAACCGCTGCTCGTATTTCACCACCCGGTTGCCGAAACCGCTCAGGGTGCGCAGGAAATGTTTTCTCAACAGCAGGTCGAGCAGTTGCTGCACCTCGCTTTCCGTCAGATCCATCACCGGTTCGCGGTTGGTCTTCTGATTGCACGCCAGCGTAATGGCGTTCAGCGACAGCGGGTATTGATCCGGCGTGGTGACCTGCTTTTCCAACAGGCAGCCGATTACCCGGGCTTCTTTCGCGCTCAATTCATATTTCATTACTGGCCTCAGCGTGGCGGTAGCCATTCTTTATTGGTTAATGCCGTCAATACGTGATCCTGCCACTGCCCGTCAATCAGCAGATAATCCTTGGCGTAACCTTCGCGTTCAAATCCCAGACGGCTCAGCAGCGCGCCGCTGCGTTGATTGTGCGGCATGTAGTTGGCCATAATGCGGTGCATGCGCTGCTGACGCAGCATATAGCGGATGGCGGACTGCAGCGCCTCGTACATCAGCCCCTGCCCCTGCCACTTTTCCCCCAGCGAATAGCCGAGGAAGCAGGCGTGAAACGAGCCGCGCAGCACGTTGCTGAAGTTCGCCACGCCGCGCACTTCCTGCTCCTCCGGATCGAGCAGGATAAAATAATAGGCGCTGCCCTGCTTTTGCATTTCGGTGATCATGCCCAGCCGCGCCTGCCAGCCGGAGGGGTAGCAGTGGCTTTCATCGCGCACCGGTTCCCAGGGTTTGAGGAACGCCCGGTTATCGGCATAGTATTCCGCCAGGCGATAAGCATCCCGTTCATGGACTAAACGGACCACCATCCGGTCGGTAGTAAGACGTACTTTTGGTGATGCAGAGCGGTAGCCGAACATCATTTCCCCCGCGGTCAGAACGGTTCGATAAGAAGTATTTATTGGGCGCGCGTCCGGATAATTATCCTGTGGCGATTTTATCCTGAGAGATTATTTCGCAGCCACCGGCGCAGAACCGCACTTCCCCTCAATTAATATAACCGTAGCCTGCCCCTGAGGTAAAATCCCGGTCGCTCAGTAAATAGGCGATTAATCATTTTACGGCTATTTTCAGACGTTTTTGTCGTGCAGGTAACGTCTTGACGATAAAAAAATATTATCTAGCGCGCCCCTATCAGCAGCCCGGGATCGGGTAGAGAATGGAGATGCAACCTTCCTCTCCTTGTTAATTGCTCATGGTGAAGCATGTCTCTGGTATCGCAAGCTCGGAGCTTGGGTAAATATTTCCTGTTACTCGATAACCTGTTAGTGGTTTTAGGCTTTTTCGTGGTCTTCCCGCTTATTTCGATTCGCTTTGTCGATCAGCTCGGCTGGGCGGCGCTGGTGGTCGGGGTGGCGCTGGGCCTGCGTCAGCTGATCCAGCAAGGGCTGGGCATCTTTGGCGGCGCGATCGCCGACCGCTTCGGCGCCAAGCCGATGATAGTGACCGGCATGCTGCTGCGCGCGGCCGGTTTCGCCACCATGGCGATGGCCGATCAACCCTGGTTGCTGTGGTTCTCCTGCGCGCTTTCCGCCCTCGGCGGCACGCTGTTCGACCCGCCGCGCACCGCGCTGGTGATCAAGCTCACCCGTCCGCACGAACGCGGCCGTTTCTATTCACTGCTGATGATGCAGGACAGCGCCGGCGCGGTCATTGGCGCACTGCTCGGCAGTTGGCTGCTGCAGTATGACTTCCACTTTGTCTGCTGGGTCGGCGCGGCGATCTTCGTGTTGGCCGCCGGCTGGAATGCCTGGCTGCTGCCGGCCTACCGAATCTCCACCGTACGCGCGCCGATGAAAGACGGCATGATGCGGGTGCTGCGCGATCGCCGTTTCCTGACCTACGTGCTGACGCTGACCGGCTACTACATGCTGGCGGTGCAGGTGATGCTGATGTTGCCGATCCTGGTCAACGAAATCGCCGGCTCGCCGGCGGCGGTGAAATGGATGTACGCCATCGAAGCGGCGCTGTCATTGTCGCTGCTCTATCCGCTGGCGCGCTGGAGCGAAAAACATTTCCGGCTCGAACAGCGTTTGATGGCCGGCCTGCTGCTGATGACGCTGAGCCTGTTGCCGATCGGCCTGGCCAGCAGCCTGCAAGGCGTCTTCGTGCTGATCTGCTGCTTCTATCTCGGCTCAATCATCGCCGAACCGGCGCGCGAGACCCTCAGCGCTTCGCTGGCCGATCCGCGGGCGCGCGGCAGCTATATGGGGTTCAGCCGGCTCGGCCTGGCGCTGGGCGGCGCGCTGGGTTACACCGGCGGCGGCTGGATGTATGACTCCGGCCGCACGCTGAACATGCCGGAGCTTCCCTGGCTGCTGCTCGGCGCGGTCGGCTTCATTACGCTGCTGGCGCTTTATTGGCAATTCAGCCCGCGCCGCGCTGCGCCGGCGGTGCTGCCCGGCGGCTAAATTCTGCGCTAAGTAGCCAGAAAACCAGCCGAATTTCCTGCAGCTGCTATCCTGTTAGTAAAAACATCAACGGGAGACCCGCCATGACCGACGAAACGAAATTACCGCAGCTGCTGGAGCACATGGTATTGAACCTGCGCATGATATATGCGCGCGCCACCCTGGTGGAAAAGGCGCTGGCGCATATCATTGCCGAAAATGACGGCCTGAAGAGCGACATCATCAAACAGCTGCAGGTCGTCAACGCCGCCAACGAGCGCGACAAGATCGATTTGGAGCAGGCGCGCATCCACCTGATCGACGTGTTCAACTCGGTGCCCGCCAAGAAATAACCTCCCGCCCCGCGCACTGCGCGCGGGTGATCGCATCATCCAACAAGAACACTCCGCGACAGCGTCGATAAGCTGTGGTAACTATTGCTGTTAAAACCTGACAAACCGGAGCAAGCATGAAACTGTTTATTTACGATCATTGCCCATTCTGCGTTAAAGCCCGCATGATTTTTGGTCTCAAACACCTTCCTGTCCGCCTGGTCACCCTGCTCAACGACGACGAAGCGACCCCGGTCGGCATGATCGGCCAAAAGATGGCGCCCATCCTGCAAAAAGACGATGGCAGCTATATGCCGGAAAGCATGGATATCGTGCACTATATCGATCGTCTGGACGGCAAGCCGCTGTTGACCGGTAAAACCAACCCGGCCATCGCCGACTGGCTGCAGCACGTTGGCGGCTACACGGCGAAATTACTGCTGCCGCGCTTTGCCCACGCCGATTTCGAAGAATTCGCCACCGACGCCGCGCGCCGCTATTTCATCAATAAAAAACAGGCGTCGATCGGGGATTTCAACCAGCATTTGGCCAACAGCGCCGATCTGATCGCCGAACTGGAGCGCGATCTGCAACGGCTCTCGCCGCGGGTGGTTTCCGCCGAGGCGGTCAACGGCGAGCTGTCCGAAGACGATATTCATCTGTTCCCGCTGCTGCGTTCGCTGTCGATCGTCGCCGGGCTGGCGCTGCCGGAAAATGTGGAAGCCTACCGCAACCGGATGGCGCAACGCAGCGACATCCCGCTGCTGTTCGATATGGAACAGTAATTTCGCTCAGGCGACAGAATAAGGACATGGCGCGCAGATGCTGAAAATGGTTCTGGTTACCGCCCGCGATCGCGCGCGGCTGAAAGAGATTTCATCGGTCTTGATCCGCTACGGCCTGCAGGATGTCATTCGCCTGCTGGGCCTGGGCTCGTTATTGAACGGCACCGGCGGCGATGCCCCGCGCGCCGGCGACCAGACGATGCCCGAGCGGCTGCGCGCGGCGCTTGAAGCGCTGGGGCCGACCTTCGTCAAATTCGGCCAGATACTGGCCACCCGTTCAGACCTGCTGGATCAAACCTGGACCGATGAGCTGGATCGCCTGCACAGCCAGGCGACGACGCTGCCCTGGGAAACGCTGGCGCCGCAGATCGCCGCGGATCTGGGGGACGATCCGCATCGCCTGTTCGCCGAATTCGACCGCACGCCGCTGGCCGCCGCCTCGATGGCGCAGATCTATCGCGCCCGCTTGCACAGCGGGGAACCGGTAGTGGTAAAAGTGCTGCGGCCGGGGCTGGCCAAAACCATCAATGCCGATCTGCGTCTGCTGGCCTATCTGGCCGAAACCGCGGAACAGCAAAGCCCGGCGCTGGCTCGCTATCGCCCGCGGCAAATGGTGCGCGCCCTGGCGACCGCCCTCCAGCACGAGCTGGACCTGACCCACGAAGGCAATAATTGCGATCGGGTCGCCGAACGGTTCCGACAGCAGCCCGAGGTGGCGATCCCCAAAATTTACTGGCAGTGGTCATCGCCGCGGCTGCTGGTGCAGGAGTTTTTGCCCGGAACGGCGCCGGAAAGCCCGCAGCAGCTGGCGACGGCGGGCTTTGACGGCCCGTTGCTGGCGCGCCGCGGCGCCCAGGCCTTCATGAAAATGGTGCTGGAGCACCGGCTGTATCACGCCGACCCGCATCCCGGCAACGTGATGGCGCTGAGCGGCAATCGCGTGGGCTTTATCGATTTCGGCATGGTGGGGCAGCTTTCCGAACGGCGGCGCAATCAGCTGTTCCTGCTGTTGCAGGCCATCGCCGAACGCCAGTCCGACGGCATCGTCAATACCCTGATCGCCTGGTCGGACAGCGAACCGCTGGACCTGATGGACTTGGAGCTGGCGGCGCAGAACTTTCTCGATAAGCAGGCTTCCGCCACCCTGACGCTGGGCAAGGCCCTGACCGACCTGCTGGTCATGGCGCGCGAGCATCAGCTGGCCCTGCCGCCGGATTTGGCGCTGCTGTTCAAGGCGTTGATCACCGCCGACGGCGTGCTGCACCGGCTCGATCCGGCCTTCGACATCATCGCCACGCTGAAGCCGATGCTGCAACAGGTGATGCTGCAGCGTTATGCTCCCGCGGCCATTCGCCAAAGGATACTGATGCTGGGCGGTGAAGCGCTGGACGCCGGCGAAGAACTGCCGCAAACCCTGCGGCTGCTGATGCGGCGCCTGAAGCAGGGGCAGCTCAACGCCGAGATCAACGTCAGAAACCTCGGCCAGCTGAGCAAGGCGCTGGAACGCGCCGCCGTGACGTTGGCCATCGCCATTGTCACCGCCGCCTTTGCGCTGGGGCTGGCGCCATATCTGATGCATTCGTCGCTGCGGCTGTGGGGCGTGCCGCTGTTTCCGCTGCTGGGCGGGTTGGCCTGCCTGGCCGGCGTGCTGGTGCTGGCGCTGCGCCTGCGGCGCTGACAGTTTCGGTGTTATCCGATAGGTACGGCGGCGATTCGCGCGCACTATCGGCATGTTCAAGGCCCGATAGCCGTATCTTTCCGCGACGGCGAAGGTTTATAATGATAAATCAATCAATTATCTGCAGCATTTTTCGTTGGCAGTAGCTATGAGGCACAAATGAAGAAGATTCTGATGGGCGTAGCCGCCCTGGTGTTCGCCGGCGTATTGGCCGGTTGTAATCAACTCACCCAGTACACGCTCAGCGAGCAGGAAGTGAATGATTACCTGCAAAAGCACAACGATTATCAGAAGCAGATCGGCGTGCCTGGGCTGCTGGACGCCAATATCGTGCTGACCCAGCTGCAGAGCCAGATTGGCCGCAGCGAGCCGGGCAAAGTCACCCTGTCGGGCGACGCCAAGGTCAACATTACCTCGATCCTCGGCCCGCAGACCGCGGACCTGAAGCTGACGTTAAAAGCGCAGCCGGTCTACGATCGTGAAAAAGGCGCCATCTTCCTGAAAGACATGGAGCTGACCGACTACAGCGTGCAGCCGGAAAAAATGCAGACGGTGATGAAGGCGCTGACCCCTTACCTGAATCAGTCGCTGAAATCCTACTTCGACCAGAAACCGGCCTACGTGCTGAATCCTGACAACAGCAAAACCGAAGCCCTGGCGAAGAAGCTGGCGAAAGGACTGGAAGTGAAACCGGGCGAGTTGGTGATCCCGTTCAGCGACTGAGCCCCCTGCCTTTCACTGACAAGCCCGCTGACACAGCGGGCTTTTTTCTTGGCCCAGCCGCCGGGGCTGGGCAACGGCGACGGGATTACTGGGGAGCGCCGTAGGTGATTTCGCCCGAATTGCAGTTGAGCGTGACATGGTAGGTCGTATCCAGCCGGGTGCCGCGCACCCTCAGCGGAACCTGCCAAACCTGATCCTTGCCGCTGATGGCGTCGGGGCTAACCCAGGCTATCGGCGTGGCGGTGCCGAGCAGCTTTTTGTCCGCTTCCCAGCGCGTAATGCGGTTTTGCAGAAAATCGCGCTTCACCTGGGCTGCTACCTCCGCCGGCTGCAAACCGGCGCACTGCGCCACCTTGGCGGTGCGCTGTTCCTGCGCCTGCGCCGCCGTCGACAAACCAGCCATGGTCAACAACGCAATGGCCAAACCCAATCCCGTTTTGTTCATATGCCCTCCAGTTGTGATTGACGCTATCCAGGGGCGCCGGCCCCGGGTTCACAGGCGGACGGGCGGAGGATCAGCGTTTGGCAAAAGTGATGACAAACAGCTCATCCACCCCGGGATAGATTTCCTCGATCACCCGCTTCAACTCGCCGAGCGACATATTTTCCTGCTGTGCATGTTGTTCCGTCAGCGCATCCAGGCGCACCGGCGCCACCGACGACACCTCGATAAAGCAGAAAAACTCGCCGTCTTCGTTACGGCTTACCCGCAACACTTCACCGGGATGAAAGTGCGATTCGCTGGCGTCCCGAATGGTGATGGTTTTGAGCCCGGCCAGGATGTCTCGCTCAAAGCGGCTGAAGAAGGTTATTTCACGGCTCATTTTAGATCCTTTTTCATCACAACACCGCAACATAAGTCATTATGCCGCCTGCTTTTCTGACGCAGACCCCTCTTTTGGGTCAGCAAGGTTTTTTTCCGCTTTCGCTTTAGCCGGCTTTTTGACGCTTTCCGGCGGCGCCGCGCCGCGCAGGATCTGCGCCAGGGCGTCTTTGTTCTCAGCCAGGAAGAAGCCGAGGCCTTCGCGCTGCTCGTCGTCCAGACTCAGCGGCGCTTGCTGCAGCCAGTCGCCGAGGTTGTCGGCCAAATCCAGCATCTTGTCGTAGGCGTCGGCTTCTTTCTTGCTTGCGAAAGTCATTTTTTCCTCACCGTTTCTCACCACCACATATTTTACTTCAACCGCCATGCGTGCGTCCTCAAAGGTACGAAATTACTGTACATAAAACCAGTATAAAATGATTTCAGGCGGGGAGCAAGCCGCTCCCCGACCCGGCGTTATTTCAACAAACGCACCTTGCAGCTTTTGCCTTTGATTTTACCCTGCTGCAGCTGTTGCATCGCCTTACGGGCGCTGGCCTTGCGGATCGCCACGTAGGCATGCACCGGGAACATGTCGATCTTGCCCACTTCCGCCGCCGTCAGGCCGGCGTCGCCGGTCAGCGCGCCCAGGATGTCGCCGGGGCGAATTTTCGCCTTGCGGCCACCGTCGATGCACAGCGTGATCATCTCGGCTTCCAGCGGCGTATTGGCCGCCCCGCTCAGCTCAGACACCGGCGCCCAATCGACCCGCAGCTGCAGGTATTCCTCGATGGCGTGCGCACGCGCCATTTCCTGCGGCGTGCACAGGCTGATGGCCCGGCCGCTCATGCCGGCGCGGCCGGTGCGGCCGATGCGGTGAACGTGCACCTCCGGATCGAACGCCAGCTCGTAGTTAACCACCAGCTCCAAATCCTTGATATCCAGCCCGCGCGCGGCGACGTCGGTCGCTACCAGCACCCGGCAGCTGCGGTTGGCGAAACGCACCAGCACCTGATCGCGGTCGCGCTGTTCCAGATCGCCATGCAGCGCCAGCGCGCTGATGCCACGCGCCTCCAGCGCTTCAAACACGCTCTGGCAGTCGCGCTTGGTGTTGCAGAACACCACGCAGGAGGACGGCTGAAAATGACGGATCGCCGAAACCAGCAGCGCCGGGCGCTGATCGCGGGTGGTTTCGTAAAAGCGCTGCTCGATGGTCGGCAGGTCTTCGTCACCGTCCACTTCCACATTCAAAGGGTCGCGCTGCACCCGCGCGCTGATGCGCTCAATGCCGGTCGGATAGGTGGCGGAAAACAGCAGGGTCTGACGCTGCGGCGGCGTATAGCCGATCACGTCGTCGATGTCGTCGGCGAACCCCATGTCCAGCATGCGGTCGGCTTCGTCCAGCACCAGCACCTTCAGTTCATCCAGCACCAGCGTTTTCTTGCGCAAGTGCTCCTGAATGCGGCCTGGCGTGCCCACCACGATATGCGGCGCATGCACCAGCGAGTCGAGCTGCGGGCCCATCGGCTGGCCGCCGCACAGAGTCAGTATTTTGATGTTCTGGGTGAAGCGCGCCAGGCGGCGCAGCTCTTTGCTCACCTGGTCAGCCAGCTCGCGCGTCGGGCACAGGATCAAGGCCTGGGCGGCGACCTGGCCGACGTTGATTTTGTCCAGCAGGCCGATGCCGAACGCCGCCGTTTTACCGCTGCCGGTTTTTGCCTTGGCGCGCACGTCCCGCCCTTGCAGGATGGCGGGCAGCGCGGCGGCCTGCACCGGCGTCATTTCGGCATACCCCAGTTCGTTGAGGTTGGCCAACTGTGCGGCTGGCAGCGGCAGGGAAGAAAAAGAAACTGTGCTCACGGCGATAACTCTTATATGGCGAATGGAATGGCGGCGCGCCCGCGGGCAGGCGCCGAATCAACCGCAGATGATAACAGAGATAGGCCGGGTTACGGGCTTCAGGCATAAAAAAACCCGCCGGCGGCGGGTTTTTCGGCAGCGGCGTCGTTAAATGGCGACGACGTCGGCTGCGGCCGGGCCACGTTGGCTGTCCTGGATGGAGAACTCGACCTGCTGGCCTTCCGCCAGCGTTTTGAACCCCTCGCTGACGATAGCGGAGAAATGAACGAAAACGTCCTTGGAGCCGTCGGCCGGGGTGATGAAACCGAAGCCCTTGCTTTCGTTGAACCATTTAACGTGACCGGTGATCTTAGCCATTTGTCTTTCCTTTACTTGATAAACCTGCCTTAACGGCACTCAGGCGCGAAAGCCCTAGCATATGTAGGCCTTCTTTCGCCGTCGATCATTAACGCATAATCATCTGTACGGAGCAAATGTTTTTGTTTGTTATAAAAACAGCGAGTTAGCAATTCCCCTTGCGCCGTTCCAGCCGTTTTCCCTTCGCTCGGCGGCTGCATGCGCAATCGTTTTCGTATATACTCGCCGCCGATTGTCAGACCGCTCAACTTTCACGATCCAGGTACGAGACTATGTTAACGATTGGAACCGCCCTGCGCCCGTCCGCCACCCGCGTTATGCTGCTCGGCTCCGGCGAGCTGGGTAAAGAAGTCGCCATTGAATGCCAGCGCTTGGGGCTGGAAGTGATCGCCGTCGATCGCTACGCCGACGCGCCCGCCATGCATGTGGCGCACCGCAGCCACGTCATCAATATGCTCGATGGCGCCGCGCTCAAGGCACTGATTGAACGGGAACGCCCCGATTACATCGTGCCGGAAATAGAGGCCATCGCCACCGACATGCTGGTTGAGCTGGAGCAACAGGGCCACCGCGTGGTGCCCTGCGCCGAAGCGACCCGCCTGACCATGAACCGTGAAGGCATTCGGCGCCTGGCGGCGGAAACCCTCGGCCTGCCCACCTCCCGCTATCGCTTTGCCGACGGCGAGGCCGATTTCCATCAGGCGATAGCGCACATCGGCTATCCGTGCATCGTCAAGCCGGTCATGAGTTCGTCCGGCAAGGGGCAAAGCCTGATCCGCGGCCCGGAGCAGTTGAAAACCGCCTGGGATTACGCCCAACAGGGCGGGCGCGCCGGCGGCGGCCGGGTGATCGTCGAAGGTCTGGTGAAGTTTGACTTCGAGATTACCCTGCTGACGCTCAGCGCCGTGGATGGCGTGCATTTCTGCGCCCCTATCGGGCACCGCCAGGAAGACGGCGACTATCGCGAGTCCTGGCAGCCGCAGTCGATGTCCGATCTGGCCCTGAGCCGCGCCCAGGCTATTGCGGAGCAAGTGGTGAAGGCGCTGGGCGGATTCGGCCTGTTCGGCGTAGAGCTGTTCGTTTGCGGCGATGAGGTGATCTTCAGCGAGGTGTCACCGCGCCCGCACGATACCGGCATGGTGACGCTGATTTCCCAGAACCTGTCGGAATTCGCGCTGCACGTTCGCGCCTTCCTCGGCCTGCCGGTTGGCGCAATCCGCCAGTTCGGCCCCTCCGCCTCGGCGGTGATCCTGCCGCAAATGACCAGCACCGACCTGCGTTTTGGCGGCCTGGACCGCGCGCTGAGCGGATATAATCAGCTGCGCTTATTCGGCAAACCGGAGATTCAGGGGCAGCGCCGCATGGGCGTGGCGCTGGCGACGGCGGAAACGGTGGAACAAGCGGTGGAAATGGCCAAGCAGGCAGCCGCTGCGGTCACGCTCGAAGGGTAATGTCAGCGGGCCGGTTTTCCGGCCCTTTTGACATCAATAGTTTTCGTCTTCTTCATCGTTGTCATCGGCCTGCTCGTCGGGCCGTGCTTCATACTCTTCTTCATCTTCGTCATCGAACAACGCCGAAACCGGGTCACCCTGATGCTTTTCGCGGATTTCCTGCGCGACGCGGGCGATGGCTTCACCGCTGCTCATGCCCTGTTCCATCAGTTGATGAATGCGCTCCGCCGCTGCCTGTTGCTCTGCGTGGCTCAGTGATGGCATACCTGCAAGCATGTGTTTTTCTCCAGCAAAATGGAGGGGGAGTATACGCCTTAAAACGGCAGATCCCAATGCTTGTGATTCAGGCGGGCTGCGAGCAGCCGCTGCGGCCGTGCCACTGCTTCAGACGGTGTCGCCACAGCATGACATGCCAGCCTTGCTTGATGCCGCGCGCATTGGCGGCCATTGCCTTGTCGATGCCGCGCCGGTAGAACTCTTCGGTTATCCGGCACTGCGCCGTCAGCTCCGGCTCGCGGCGGATGCTGTGGCAGATGCCCAGCGCTTCGCGGGCGATCTGCCAGTGGAACGCCGGGCGAAGATCGATTTTGTCCGCATAGCGGTGGTTGAGCTGCGTCAGCATTTCGACGATCTTCATGTAATGACGCTGATATTGCACATTGGCGTTGCCGGTACGGCGGCGGTTGCTGATCGACCGATCGTGCACCCGCTGCCGGTACAGCGGTTTACTCAGGTATTTGACCCGCTGCGCATTGAACATCACTTCGGTAGTCCAGGGTATATCCTGATGATGCAGACCCGGTTCAAAATACAGCCGATGTTGTTTGATAAAATCAAGACGATATATCGCCAGCCACACCACGTGAATAAACCGGCGCGACTTCAGCGCCCGCTCGAACCACTGTACGCCGTCGATCACCGCCGTGCTGCTCAACCGCTGCGCTGGGAATATCGGCTTAAGCTCATCCTGGCTGGCGAAATAGCGCTCGCCGTTGCACTGCATAACATCTAATTGATGTTTTTCCGCCTGCTCCAGCAGCGTGGAATACATCTCCGGCGCCAATAAATCATCCGCGTCCGGAAACGCCACGTATTTTCCCCGGGCGATGGCCAGGCCGGCATTGCGCGCATTGGACACCCCGGCGTTGGCCTGATCGATCACCCTGATATGCGGGTGTTGGGCCGCGTAACGGTGGGCAATATCGCCGGAGCCGTCGGTGGAACCATCATTGACGATGATCACCTCCAGCCGGCGCTCATGCTGCGCCAGCAGCGAGGCCAGGAAAGGTTCGAACAGCGATCCCGCATTATGCAGCGGGACGATGACGCTCAGCATTAACGACATGGTCAGCTCTTCAATAATGTGACGAATTAATTTTATTTCTTAGCGATATCAATGCATTTTAGAATGCAGCGTCGCGCCGAAATAATGCCCCAGGCTTTTCAACGGATGCCTGAATGCGCGTTGGCTGATTTTGTCTTTTTGTGCGCAAGCGCCGCAGAGACATGAATGAACAGTTGCATGGTCAGCGGATTCGTCTATCCACAGACCGCATTTTCGACAGAAAGACATAGCTGCCCCCATTCGTTTGATGACGAACTGAAACAATAATAAGATGAAATTAATAGATTAATTTTTTTATAATTTCCGGCAGGGAACGCCGATAGATAAATATGACGCTGGCAACCGGACTTATTAATTTTTAGCATATTGAATTACGGTTAATGGCGCAAAAAATGCTTCGTCGCCAGATTGTTCAATTGCCGTTGATGTGAGCTGTGCTTGGCGTCGCGCACGACGAGGCATGCGCGCAACGGCCGACTATGGCAGAATAGCCGGCAGACACCGCCGCCTCCGACAGTCAGGTTTATTCAACTCCATGAGCGTAACCGCCCCAAACGTCAAGTCTTTGCCCTACTCCCGCGGCGCCCTGTTGGCGCTCTTCGCCCCGCTCGCCCACCAGCCCTGGGCGATGCTGCTGCACTCGGGATTTGCCGAACATTCCCACAATCGTTTCGACATTCTGGTCGCGGAGCCCAACGTCACGCTGACCACCCGCGGCCAGGTCACCGAGATCCGCCAGGGCGACAGCCGGCAACAATCCGCCGAGGATCCTTTTAGCCTGCTGCAGCAACAGCTGGCGGCGCAAGGGTGGCGGCCGCCTTTCAATGCCGACCTGCCGTTCCAGGGCGGCGCACTGGGATTGTTCGGTTACGATCTGGGCCGCAGGATTGAGCCGCTGCCGCAGCTGGCCGCCGCCGACCTGGCGCTGCCGGATATGGCGATAGGCCTCTATGACTGGGCGCTGATCGCCGACCATCAACAGCAAAAGCTGACGCTGCTCAGCTATCGGGACGTCGAGCAGCGCTGGCAGTGGCTCAGCCGGCAGCAGGCCCCCCCGCAGCGGCCGTTCGCCCTGACCGGCGGCTGGCGGGCCAATATGACGCGCCAACAGTACGGTGAGAAATTCCAGCGCATCCAGCATTATTTGCGCAGCGGCGACTGCTATCAGATCAATCTGGCGCAGCGCTTTTCCGCCGACTATCAAGGGGATGAATGGCAGGCGTTTCAGCAGCTCAGCGCCAGCAACCGCGCGCCCTTTTCCGCGTTTCTGCGCCTGCCGGAAAACAGCGTGCTGAGCGTCTCTCCCGAACGTTTTCTTTGGCTGGAGCAACAGCGGATCCAAACCCGGCCGATCAAAGGCACCCTGCCGCGGCTGGCGGACGCGGCGCAGGACGCCGCGCAGGCCGAGCGGCTGGCGCACTCCCCCAAGGACCGCGCGGAGAATCTGATGATCGTCGATCTGCTGCGCAACGATATCGGCCGCGTGGCGCTGCCGGGCAGCGTGCGGGTGCCGCAGCTGTTCGCCGTGGAACCCTTCCCGGCGGTGCATCATTTGGTCAGCACCATCACCGCGACGCTGCCGGAGACCACGCCGGCCACCGACCTGCTGCGCGCCTGCTTCCCCGGCGGCTCGATCACCGGCGCCCCCAAGGTGCGGGCGATGGCCATCATCGAAGAGCTGGAGCCGCAGCGCCGCAACGCCTACTGCGGCAGCATCGGCTACCTCAGCGCCTGCGGCACCATGGACACCAATATCGCCATCCGCACGCTGATCGCCGAAAATGGCCGCATCCATTGCTCCGCCGGCGGCGGCATCGTGGCGGACAGCCAGGAACAGGCGGAGTATCAGGAAACCTTCGACAAGGTTGGCCGCATTCTGCCGCAGCTTGGGGAGTTTAGCCTGTCGTGAACCCACCGAATTATCCGGCCTCGCTGGCCGCCTTTATCAGCCGTTTCCAGCTGCAGCTGCCGCAGGCATCGCAGATTTCGCACAACGTGCGCCCGGCGGCGGTGCTGATCCCGATTGTTTGCCGCCCGGAGCCGACGCTGCTGCTGACCCGGCGCGCCGACTCGTTGCGTAAACACGCCGGCCAGGTGGCGTTTCCCGGCGGCAAAACCGACGCCGATGACGGCTCGGCGATCGTCACGGCGCTGCGTGAAGCGCAGGAAGAGGTGGCTATCCCGCCGCAGGCCGTCACCGTCATCGGCCAGATGGCGCCGCTCGACAGCAGCACCGGATTCCAGGTCACGCCGATCGTCGGCCTGATCCCGCCGGAGGTGGAGTTCCACGCCAACGAGGCCGAAGTGGCTGACGTCTTCGAGATGCCGCTGCGCGAAGCCCTGACGCTATCGCGCTATTATCCGCTGGATATTCACCGCGGCGGCCATACGCACCGCATTTATCTTTCCTGGTATCAAAGCCAGTTCGTGTGGGGGCTCACCGCCGCGATCATTCGACGTCTGGCGCAGCAAGTCAGCCTCTGAAGTCAATAAAGTGACCTGCATCACAATTTAAACCGGTATGCGGCACGCAGCCGCAGGTAAAGCGATCGCCATCACTTCATCCGTTTGCTTTTTCAACTACCTTGCTGGCTGACACGGTTTTAAAAAAACTGTAAACCCTCTCTTAAACCTTACGAAATACCTGTAAAATACTGCCGACCGAGATAAACCACTGTCGATACAGGGATTAGGCCGGCGGCGCCCCGCAACGGAAGCCGGCGCGATTACCCTCTGATGGAATGGGGGCAAAGGACGGTTCCGCGCCCGGCCTGACGCCTGCGGTAATCAGCAAAGAAAGTAACACCAAGGATTATTTTATTTCATGCGAAAAAGGCAGCCGAACCCGTACGGTGCTTTTACACTATCGCAGTTCCCTGCGCGGTTTTTAACCGCCGCAGCCATAACAATATGCCTCTAAGGAGTTTTAGCGTGATTAGCGTTTTCGACATGTTTAAGATCGGCATCGGCCCGTCCAGCTCTCATACGGTTGGACCGATGAAAGCCGGCAAACAGTTTGTCGACGATCTGGTAAATAAAGGCCTGATGCCTTCTATCACGCGTGTCGCCGTAGACGTTTACGGCTCACTCTCATTGACCGGTAAAGGTCACCATACCGATATCGCTATCATCCTCGGCCTGGCGGGCAATATGCCCGACACCGTTGATATCGATAGCATCCCGGGTTTTATTCGCGATGTAGAACAACGTCAACGCCTGATGCTGGCCAGCGGTCTGCATGAGGTTGATTTCCCGCGCGACGGCGGCATGGTCTTCCGCAGCGACAACCTGCCGCTGCATGAAAACGGCATGCGCATCCACGCCTTCGCCGGCGACAAGGAAATTTACAGCAAGACTTATTACTCCATCGGCGGCGGCTTTATCGTCGATGAAGAAAACTTCGGCAAGGCCGACGCCCATGAGCTGAGCGTGCCTTACCCGTTCAACTTCGCCCGCGACATCCTTCAGCACTGCCGTGAAACCGGGCTGTCGCTGTCCGGCATGGTGATGCAAAACGAGCTGGCGCTGCACAGCAAGCAGGAAATCGAGACCTACTTCGGCAACGTCTGGCAAACCATGCGCGCCTGTATCGATCGCGGCCTGAACACCGAAGGCGTGCTGCCTGGTCCGCTGCGCGTGCCGCGTCGCGCCTCCGCTCTGCGCCGCATGCTGGTGTCCTCCGACAAGCTGTCCAGCGATCCGATGAACGTGATCGACTGGGTCAACATGTTCGCGCTGGCGGTAAATGAAGAGAACGCCGCCGGCGGCCGCGTGGTCACCGCGCCGACCAACGGCGCCTGCGGCATCGTGCCTGCGGTGCTGGCGTATTACGATCACTTTATCGAATCCGTCAGCCCGGACATCTACATCCGCTACTTTATGGCGGCGGGGGCGATTGGCGCGCTGTACAAGATGAACGCCTCCATTTCCGGCGCCGAAGTCGGCTGCCAGGGCGAAGTGGGCGTCGCCTGCTCCATGGCGGCGGCCGGCCTGGCCGAACTGCTGGGCGGCAGCCCGGAGCAGGTTTGCGTGGCGGCGGAGATCGGCATGGAACACAACCTGGGCTTAACCTGCGACCCGGTCGCCGGCCAGGTGCAGGTTCCCTGCATCGAACGCAACGCCATCGCCTCGGTCAAGGCGATCAACTCGGCGCGCATGGCTCTGCGCCGCACCAGCGAACCGCGCGTTTCGCTGGATAAGGTGATCGAGACCATGTACGAAACCGGCAAGGACATGAACGCCAAATACCGCGAAACTTCGCGCGGCGGCCTGGCCATCAAGGTGCAGTGCGACTGACCTCCGACCCCGCCCTCCGGCGGGGTTTTTTATCGCCAATCGCCCGCATGCGGCCACATTTGTGACATTGTCACCCAAAGTTCCCTCGCCGTTGCTCCCTGCGATCCCGCGGTTAACCCGCAAATAAGCCTTCTGTTTCGCCAAATTTAAATAATTTACTGGGTTATCATCAATCTTGTATAACCACAGGCTAGAATTAGCCGAGTATAATTTTACGGGAACATAGCCTGACGCTGACTCGGAGCAGGTTTACCGAACAAGGATTTACCAGATGTTGATGACCCACCTTGCCGCGTCCCAATATCGCTACTACCGTTGGCTGCTGGCCGGCGCGGTGGGGCTGGCTATTCTGTTGATATCGCTGTACACCCGCTATTATCAAGAGGTCACAAACATCGAACAGAGCCAGCAGGCGCTGGCCACCCGCACCGTCACCAAAATCAATCAGCTGCTGCAGCCGGCCGAGCTGCAGGCCGGGCGCAGCATGCCGCTGCTGGAACAAAGCTGCGAGAGCGCCATGCCGACGCTGCGTTTTCGCGCCGCGCAAAACCAGGCGCTGCGCTCCATGCTGCTGGTGAAAAACGACAAGATTTACTGCTCCAGCCTGTTCGGCGCCCGCGATTATCAATTCGCCGCCGTGCTGCCGAGCATCGCCAACGGCGGCGCCAGGCTGGCGCTGCGGCCTTCGCTGGCGGTGAGCCGGGGCGTGCCGACGCTGGTGATGTGGACGCCGTCCGCCAGCGACAAAAACAGCGGCGTGCTGCACGTTTTCAATATCGAGCTGCTGGCCAACTTCCTGCTCGAGCCTCAGGAGCCCTATGCCCAGCGGGTGGTGCTGAACGTCGCCGACAACAGCCTGGAATACGGCCGACGGGAAATCCTCAACCGCGATACCCTGACCGCCGACCTGCGCTATACCGCCAACTCCGCCAAATATCCCTTCTCGGTTTCGCTGTTTGGCCCGCAGGTCGGCATGCTGGCGCTGGCCGCGCTGCCGCGGCACATCCCGCTGGCGTTATTGGTCAGCCTGCTGGCGGCCTACGTGGTGTATTTGCTGACCGCCAACCGCATGAGCCTGGCCTACCATATCGGCCACGCCATCACCCACCGCGAGTTTCGCGTTTACTGCCAGCCGATTATCAACAGCGACACCGGACGTTGCTCGGGGGTTGAGATGCTGCTGCGCTGGAAGAAGAAGCGCCAGGGCTGGATCTCGCCGGACGTGTTCATTCCGCTGGCGGAGCAGCATGAGCTGATCATCCCGCTGACCCGCTATCTGATGAATACCGTGGTGGAAAACCTGCAGCTGTTCCCGCCGCGCCCGTCGTTTTACATCAGCATCAACGTGGCCGCCGAGCATTTCAACGCGGTCAATATCATCGATGACATTCGGCAGATTTGGCTGCCGGCGCAGCCGATGCCTTCCCTGATGCTGGAACTGACCGAGCGCACCGCGCTGTCGGCCATTCAATACGAGCAAATAAAAACGCTGAAAGAGATGGGGATCATGCTGGCCATCGATGACTTCGGCACCGGGCACAGCTCGCTGAGCTACCTGAAAAACCTCAGCCCGGACGTGTTGAAAATCGATCGCGGCTTTACCGCCGCCATCGGCACCGACGCGGTTAACGCCACCGTCACCGACACCATCATCCTGCTGGCGCAGCGCCTGAAGCTGAAGCTGGTGGCCGAGGGGGTCGAGACGGAGGAACAGGCGGACTACCTGCGCGCGCGCGAAGTGAACGCCCTGCAGGGCTATTACTTCGCCAAACCCATGCCTATCCATGTGTTCCCGCTGTGGTTACGGCAATACGAGTCGCGTTTGAGAACCGGCGCAGAGCCGGAGGGGCAGGCAAACCAGCCGGAGGCGTAACGCCCCCGGCCCGCAGATTACGGCAGTTCCCGGTGTTCGGGCTCCGTCTTGGTAATGCGCACCAGCTCGATGCGGTAATCGGTGACCTCGACGATGTCGAAACGCAGCCGGTTCAGCTCCACCACGTCGCCCACCGCCGGCATCTGGCCATAATGCGCCAGCAGGAAACCCGCCAGCGAAGCGTAGTCCGCCGTCGGGCTGACCAGATCCTCGCAGTTCAGCGCCTGCTCCAGCGAATGCAGGTCGGCCCCGCCCTTCACCAGCCAGCCGTCGCCTTCCGCCACGATATCCGGCGTTTCATCTTCATCAGGGAATTCACCGGCAATCGCCTCCAGCACGTCCAGCGGCGTCACCAGCCCCTGCACCACGCCGAACTCGTTGGCGACCACCACCAGGCGCCCCTTGGCGCGCCGCAGCACCGCCAGCAGGTTGATCACGTCCATGGTTTCCGGCACCACGATCGGCGGCGTGCGCGCGGCGAATTCGGCGATGTCCTCACCCTGCTCCAGCGCCACCAGCAGATCCTTGGCGCGCACCACGCCGACGATCTCATCAATCGATTCGCGGCACACCGGGAACAGGCTGTGCGGCGTGTCCAGCAGCTGCTCGCGCACCTCTTCGCGGGAGCGTTCGCAATCGACCCAGGAGATGTCGGTACGCGGCGTCATCACGCTGCGCAGCGAGCGCGAGGCCAGCGTCAGAACCCCGCTGATCATATAGCGCTCTTCCTCGGCAAAGGTTTCTTCCGTCGGGCGGGCGGCGGTTTCATCCGTCTGCTGCGCGCGCCGTTGCCCCATCAGGCGCATGATCGCCTCCGCCGTACGCTCGCGCATCGGGCGGCGCGCCTGGTGCTTGATAAAGTTGCGGCGCGCAATCTGGTTAAACAGCTCGATCAGGATGGAGAAACCGATAGCCGCGTACAGATAGCCTTTCGGAATATGCATGCCGAAGCCTTCGGCGATCAGGCTCAGGCCGATCATCAGCAGGAAGCTCAGGCACAGCACCACGATGGTCGGGTGCGCGTTGACGAAGTTGGTCAAAGGTTTCGACGCCAGCAGCATCACCGCCATGGCGATCACCACGGCGGTCATCATCACCGGCAGGTCATTCACCATCCCCACCGCGGTGATTACCGCGTCGAGCGAGAACACCGCGTCGAGGATCACAATCTGCACCACCACCGCCCAGAATTTGGCGTAGCCGCGGTTGGCGCCGTCCTGGTGCGTCTGCCCTTCCAGCCGCTCATGCAGCTCCATGGTGGCCTTGAACAGCAGGAACACCCCGCCGAACAGCAGGATCAGGTCACGGCCGGAGAAGCTGAACTCGCCCACGCTGAACAGCGGCGTGGTCAGCGTCACCATCCAGGAGATCACCGACAGCAGCCCCAGGCGCATGATCAGCGCCAGCGACAGGCCGAGGACCCGCGCTTTGTCGCGCTGCTTCGGCGGCAGCTTATCGGCCAGAATGGCGATAAACACCAGGTTGTCGATGCCCAGAACGATTTCCAATACCACCAGCGTAAGTAACCCGGCCCAAATTGAGGGGTCCATTAAAAATTCCATGTCAGACTCCGGAAAAAAGACGGGATTGCCGAGCCAGGCTCAGGCGCGACGAGGCTGACGCCACAGGGGCGCAGGCGACAACGGCAAGATTACGGGATTGCAGTACCGGGGGGTGGCCGAGCGGCCGGGTGAATGATACAACGCCAGCAGGTGGCGGGTGAAACCTTGAAAAACAGTAACTTCGGTGACAGTCCATAGGGAGGGCTGAGGCCCTTCACTCCTTGGTGATGAAAGAAGAAATAACTCTAGCAGGATTTTTCTGGGCGGCAAAGCGGCTTTTTTACCTGCTGCAACGTCTGGTAACCGCTCTGGCGTTTAATTCCGCAAACGCGGCACTAGGAGTAATCCGAGCTTTCAATAACAGAGCAATGTCACAAAATTTATTTTTTCACTCACTAAAATAAATGGCGTCAACGTGGAATAACACGCACAGGTTTTTGAAACTGCGTGGGAAATGTTAGGCGTGCGTTTCTTTTTATCTACCATAATGTATCTGAACCGCGGAAGTGACTGCCAGGGAGGCAATAAGAACGACACAATCCGTGCCTATACCCATGGCTTTCAGGCCGCAGCCGCAACGCTGCGGATTGAAAGATGACGGGTATGAAGTTTAATGAGGAGGTAGCGAGTGGCAATAGCTATTATCATCGGCACACACGGGACCGCAGCGGAACAATTGCTGAAAACGGCAGAAATGCTATTGGGCGAGCAGGATAACGTCGCCTTTATAGATTTCGTTCCCGGTGAAAATGCCGAAACGTTAATCGTGAAGTACAACGAGAAAATCAGCGAACTCGACACCAGCGGCGGTGTGCTGTTCCTGGTGGATACCTGGGGCGGCAGCCCGTTCAACGCGGCCAGCCGCATCGCCGTCGATAAAGAGCGCTACGAGGTGGTCACCGGGGTTAACATCCCGATGCTGGTGGAAACCTTTATGGCCCGTGATGACAACCCCGGCTTTGACGAACTGGTCGCGCTGGCGCTGGAAACCGGCCGCGAAGGCGTGAAGGCCCTCAAGAAACCGCAGGAAGAGAGCGTCAAGCCCGCGGCGCCCGTCGCCAGGGCCGCCGCCCCGCAGGCGCCGCTTGGCCCGAATGATCACATGAAAATCGGCCTGGCGCGCATCGACGACCGCCTGATCCACGGCCAGGTCGCCACCCGCTGGACCAAGGAAACCAACGTCAGCCGCATCATCGTCGTCAGCGACGAAGTGGCCGCCGACCACGTCCGTAAAACCCTGCTGACGCAGGTTGCCCCGCCGGGCGTTACCGCTCACGTGGTCGACGTGGCGAAAGCCATCCGCGTGTGGAACAACCCGAAATACGCCGGCGATCGCGTGATGCTGCTGTTCACCAACCCGACGGACGTGTGGCGGCTGGTTGAGGGCGGCGTGGACATCAAGTCGGTCAATATCGGCGGCATGGCGTTCCGCCAGGGAAAAACTCAGGTTAACAACGCCGTTTCCGTCGATGAAAAAGATATCGAAGCGTTTAAGAAATTAAACGAACGCGGTATCGAACTGGAAGTCCGCAAAGTGTCGTCCGACAGCCAGTTAAAAATGATGGACCTGATTAACAAACTCAATTAATGGCGCACGCCAGTAATTATTTTACTCAGAGCTTTTTGGTCATAGGAGAAGTGCAATGGAGATTACCACTCTTCAGATTGTACTGATATTTATCGTTGCCTGTATCGCCGGGATGGGTTCCGTTCTCGACGAGTTCCAGTTTCACCGCCCGTTGGTCGCCTGTACGCTGATCGGCTTTATCCTCGGCGATATGAAAACCGGCATCATCATCGGCGGTACGCTGGAAATGATTGCCCTGGGCTGGATGAATATCGGTGCGGCGGTTGCGCCGGATGCGGCGTTGGCGTCAATCATTTCCACCATTCTGGTCATCGCCGGCGGGCAAAGCGTCGGCGCCGGCATCGCCCTGGCCATTCCGCTGGCGGCGGCGGGCCAGGTGCTGACCATCATCGTGCGTACCCTGACCGTGGCCTTCCAGCACGCGGCGGACAGCGCGGCGGAGCGCGGCAGCCTGCGCGCCATCACCTGGATCCACATCTCCGCCCTGCTGCTGCAGGCGATGCGCATCGCCATTCCGGCGGTGATCGTCGCCATTTCGGTCGGCACCGCAGGGGTTCACGCGCTGCTCAACTCGATCCCGGAAGTGGTCACCAGCGGGCTGAACATCGCCGGCGGCATGATCGTGGTGGTCGGTTACGCGATGGTGATCAACATGATGCGCGCCGGCTACCTGATGCCTTTCTTCTATCTGGGCTTCGTTACCGCAGCCTTCACCAACTTCAACCTGGTGGCGCTCGGCGTCATCGGCGTGGTGATGGCGGTGCTGTATATCCAGCTCAGCCCGAAATACAACAAGTCACAGGTTGTTCAGGCTGGCCCGGCTAATGCCAACGATCTCGATAACGAACTCGACTAGGAATAGGTGAGAGAAATGGTTGATACGACAGTTCAAAAGAAACTCACGCCGGCCGATATTCGCGGCGTATTCATGCGCTCGAACCTGTTCCAGGGTTCATGGAACTTCGAACGTATGCAGGCGCTGGGTTTTTGCTTCTCCATGGTGCCGGTGATCCGTCGCCTGTACCCGGAAAACAACGACGACCGCAAGCAGGCGATCAAACGCCATCTTGAGTTCTTCAACACCCACCCTTACGTGGCGGCGCCGGTGCTTGGCGTAACCATGGCGATGGAAGAACAACGCGCCAACGGCGCGCCGATCGACGACGCGGCGATCAACGGCATCAAGGTTGGCCTGATGGGGCCGCTGGCCGGCGTCGGCGACCCGATCTTCTGGGGCACGGTGCGGCCGGTATTCGCCGCGCTGGGCGCCGGTATCGCCATGAGCGGCAGCCTGCTCGGGCCGATCCTGTTCTTCGTGCTGTTTAACCTGGTGCGCCTGCTGACCCGCTACTACGGCGTGGCCTACGGCTATCGCAAAGGGGTGGACATCGTTAACGATATGGGCGGCGGCTTCCTGCAAAAACTGACGGAAGGAGCGTCCATTCTCGGCCTGTTTGTCATGGGGGCGCTGGTCAATAAGTGGACGCACGTGAATATCCCGCTGGTGGTGTCGAAAATCACCGACCAGACCGGGCATACCACGGTGACCACGGTGCAGACCATTCTCGACCAGCTGATGCCGGGCCTGGTGCCGCTGCTGCTGACCTTCGGCTGCATGTGGCTGCTGCGTCGCAAGGTGAACGCGCTGTGGATCATCATCGGCTTCTTTGCCATCGGCATCTTTGGCTACTGGATCGGCCTGCTGGGCCTGTAATCGTCATGGACCGCCGGGGGGAAACCCCCGGCTTTTTTATGTGTGGAGTAGAAGATGTCGCTGACCGATGGCGTTTTGCTGGTATTTATCGCGCTGATGTTGCTGTACTCGCTGTACGACGAGTTCGGCATGAACCTGCTGAAGGGCAAGACCTTGCTCAGGGTGCCGCTGAAGCGCCGCAACCGGATCGACTGCCTGATTTTCGTCGGCCTGATCGCCATTCTTATTTACCGCAATGTCACCGACAACGGTGCGGTATTAACCACCTACCTGCTTATTTCCCTCGCGTTAATCGCCGTGTATATTTCTTATATTCGCTGGCCGAAGATGTTGTTTAAAGCGCAGGGTTTCTTTTACGCCAATGCCTTTATCGAATATAACCGCATTAAGGCCATGAATTTATCGGAAGACGGCATTTTGGTCATCGACCTGGAGCGCCGCCGGCTGCTGATTCAGGTCACCCAATTAGACGATCTGGAGAAGATATATCAATTTTTCTTGAATAATCAGTGATTAAAAAATGCACTTGCGTCCTTTCACCCCTACGACCGCGCGCTGCATGTGGTTAATTAACCCGCAGCGCCGAGGCTTTCTGATTATTATTTCCGCAACACTGTTGCATCAGACTACATTATATTCCCTCTTGCACGATCATTGATGAAAACAATTCTCGATTTCAGCGTCAATCCCCGCAAAGAATAAAGTTGTCGCCTGCAGAAATAATATGGTATGGTTGCGCCGTCATTGGGGAGTAGCCGGTTTCTGAGCAATAAAAAGTCAGAAACGCCCGTATCAACATACTCGTTTCGCCGCAAGAAACGTGGTGCGGGCAGCCAGGTAAGGTTGGCGAGACCATAGACACGTAACTCCGTCGTATGGTTGGGGGTGGGTTACGTGTATATGGAGCCGCCCGGCCGAGGCTATTTTAGATGAACCTTTCAGCAACGCTCATTCTCGCTTTTGGCATGTCCATGGATGCGTTCGCCGCGTCGATAGGCAAAGGCGCCAGCCTGCATCAACCGCGTTTCCGTGAAGCCATCCGCACCGGATTGATTTTCGGCGTCGTTGAAGCCATTACGCCGATCATCGGCTGGGCTATCGGCCTGTTCGCCAGCCAGTACATCATGGAGTGGGACCACTGGGTCGCCTTCTCGCTGCTGTTTATTCTCGGCATGCGCATGATTGTTGAAGGCGTCAGAAATCGCCCGGACGCAGAAGAGAAAGTGAAGCGCCACGGTTTCTGGCTGCTGGTCGCCACCGCCATCGCCACCAGCCTGGACGCCATGGCGATCGGCGTGGGGCTGGCCTTCCTGCAGGTGAACATCGTGCATACCGCCATGGCCATCGGCTGCGCCACCATGATCATGGCGACGCTCGGCATGATGGTCGGGCGCTTTATCGGCCCGCTGTTGGGCAAGCGCGCGGAAATTCTCGGCGGCGTGGTGCTGATCGGCATCGGCGTCAACATCCTGCTGGAACACCTGGGCTATCTGTCCTGACAGCACATCGAGCAATAAAAAACCTGCCGCGGCAGGTTTTTTCGCTTCAGGGCATCAGGCCCGGCGGCGATACGCCGCGATGACGAAGTCGGTTTCGCAGCTAAAGTTTTCGCTGGCGGCCAGCCGCTGGCGCACCTCCGGCGAAGCGCGCCAGGCGAACGGCGTCATCTGCAGCAGGTTGGCGGCCTGTTCACCCGGCAGCGCCATGTCATAGGCCAGCGCCTCCCGGCTCTCGCGGTCAAACCCCTCAAACTGCTCATCCTGCTCGTCATGCAGCTGCACCTGCGGGTATACCCGCTCTTTGAGCTGATACAGATGGCGTGGCCCGGGCGAGACCGTGACGACGATGCCGCCCGGCTTCACCACCCGCGCCAGCTCTTCCGCCTTGCACGGGGCGTAGATGCGCAATACCGCATCCAGAGCGCCTTCGGCGAACGGCAGCCGATGGCTGGAGGCGACGCAGAAAGAGACCTTCGGGTAGCGTTTGGCCGCATAGCGGATCGCCACCTTGGCGACGTCCAGCCCATAGACCGCCATAGTGCGCCCCTGAGCCAAGCGTGCGGCCACTTCGGCGGTGTAGTACCCTTCCCCACAGCCGATATCCAGCAGCGCCGCGGCACCGGCCGCCAGCGACGAATCCAGCAGCTCCGCCACCCGCTGCCGCAGCGGTCGGTAATAGCCCGCATCGAGGAAAGCGCGCCGCGCCTGCATCATCTCCGCGCTGTCTCCAGGCTGCCTGGAACGCTTGTGCTGCACCGGCAACAAATTGACGTAGCCCTCTTTGGCGCAGTCAAACTGATGGTGGCTGTCGCACCGCCATTGTTGTTGCGAAAAATGAAGCGGCCGGTGGCACAGGGGGCACTGATAAGACATGAGGTGGATTCCAGAGAAACAGGGCGCGGCTAGTCTAAAGAAGGCGCCGGTGCGATGCAAGGCGCATCCCCCGCCGGCGCTAGCCAACGAAGGAAAAAGCTGGCTACACTGAGAGTCTGTTTTCTGACGCAGGTGAAGATATTCCATGAGCGATCGTTCCCCGCTGCTCGAAGCGGTTCCCCACATTCAACACGGTTTCGGCAGCAAGGCTGCGCTGTTGCCCGGGCATTTGCTGCCCTACCGCGCCACCCTGCCGGAAAAAAAACAGGTGCACGGCACGCGCATCGTTGAGGTGCTGCGGCCGGCGCAGCCCTGCGGTGAAGCCGACGGCTTCTATACCCGCCAACCCGGCATTCTGCTCGGCGTGTTGACGGCGGACTGCCTGCCGGTGCTGTTCAGCCGCCGCGACGGTTCAGCGGTTGCCGCCGTGCATGCCGGCTGGCGCGGCCTGCTGGATGGCATTCTTGAGCAGATGGCGGCGCACATCAACCGCGACGACGCCACCGCCAACTGGGTGGCGTCTATCGGCCCCGCCGCCGGCCCCTGCTGTTACCAGGTCGATGACGCGCTGGTGGCTAACTTCAAGCAGCGGCTGCCGCTGCCCGCCGCGCTGATCAGCCCGCGCTATCGCCACCTGGACCTCGCCGCCATCGCGGAATACCAGCTCGGCGCCTTAGGCTTTGCCGCCGTCGATCGCGCCGGCAGCTGCACCATCTGCACCCCGGACACCGACCCGCAGCGAGCGCAGCGCTTTAAATACACCAGCTATCGCCGCAACAGCCATCGCCGCGCGCAGGATCCGAGCCACCCGGGGATTACCGGCCGCAACCAGTACGCGGGCATCATCATCGCCACCGGATGACGCACACGAAAAAGCCCGCACGAAGGCGGGCTTTTTGTACAGCTGACGCTGATTAGATAGCAGTAACGTTTACTGCAGATGGGCCTTTCTGGCCATCTTGGATTTCGAACTCAACGTTCTGGCCTTCAGCCAGGGTTTTGAAGCCGTTACCCTGGATTGCAGAGAAGTGTACGAACACGTCTTTGCTGCCGTCAGCCGGGGTGATGAAACCGAAACCTTTAGACTCGTTGAACCACTTAACTTGACCTTTGATCTTTGCCATCTTGAGTATTTCCTTTGGATTGTTTAAACCGCCCGTAGGCGTTACATAGACAAACTAGAGTCGTTACTGCTTGAGGCACTAAGATAAGGATCGGCAGAGAAGCGGTATTCAACGCTAACGTCTTTACTCAGAACTTCTTTACTGAAAATGCCACACATATACAGAACTGTACCTCGTTTTACCCAGATGCGTTATCACATACTCTGTATTCGATGGCAAGCCATTTTTAATCACCGATGGACATGTCGCACATATTTGAAACGGTCGAGAGCCACATTTGCTTAAATAGGCTAAAAGATGTTGAAGCCTTGGCTATTTTCTGCTTAACCATGCCACCGCGCTGCACTCCGCATCCTGACTGTATTTTAACAATTCTTTCATCGCGCTGACGCATGATCATGACAACATATAAACGCTCGCCGCCGCTTATAACGTTAAAAAATTTGAATCTTTATGGAATTTTATATGCAACATTTGAATATCGATGAACGGGTGACGCGCCGCCCTCGCTCATCCGACCATTTGACCGCCGACGCCGCGGCGGCCGTTGCCTGATGGTGGTCACCCCGCGACCGCCGCCCGGGCAATAACGCCGGCGCTTATTATTGGCGGCCGTGACAAACCGGCGCGTCACCGCCGCCTGCGGCTGCTGCATAAGCATGCAACGGGCAAATTTATGCCTCACCTTAGTGCAGCGATGCATAAATACCTCCGCCGGCGCGGGCTTAAATAACAGGAATAAGCGTATGGATAGCGAAAACTTATAGCGGAATTAAATCTTTAAAACACCACGGTTATTTGAATCACCTTTCGTGCTTATCAATTCGCCTAATTATTTCGCCGCCGCCGCGAACGGCTGCGTTATTCCCCGCGGGCGGCATCCGGCTCGCCCTCGGATCACCGCCCGCCAACCCGCACCGGCCGCGGCTTGCGGCGCGGGCCCCAGCCGATTACCCCTTAAGAAGTAGCCGCCAGCGCAATCCGCTCGCCAATCTTCAGCGGGTGGAAGCGATGCCGTTCCAGCCCCGCCTCGCTCAATGCCAGGTTCAACTGCTGCGGCGGTTCATCCAGCGATTCATCGGCCAGCTCGAACACCCCCCAATGAATGGGGATCACCCGCGGCTCCTGCAGCTGCCGATACAAGCTCACCGACTGCTGCGGATCCATATGCTGTTCCTGCATGAACCAGCGTGGTGCATAGGCGCCGATCGGCAGCGCGGCCACGTCGAACGGCCCCAGCCGCTCGCCGATCTCCGCCAGCCGGTCGGAATAGCCGCTGTCGCCGGAGAAATAAAAGCGCAGCGCCGGATGATGAACCACCCAACCGCACCACAGCGAACGGTTGCGATCCCACAGGGTGCGCATGCTCCAATGGCGCGCCGGCGTCGCGTAAAACGTCAGCTCCCCCAGCGTCAGGCTTTCCCACCAGTCCAGCTCGCGCACTTTTTGCAGCCGGTAGCGCCGGAACCAGCGCTTCAGCCCCAGCGGCACGATAAAGGTGGCCTGAGGGAAACGCCGCGCCAGCTGCCGCACGGTGCGCCGATCAAGGTGGTCATAATGGTTATGGGAGATCAGGATCACATCCACCGCCGGCAATTGCCGCACCGTCAGCGGCGGCGGCGTTCTGCGCTTTGGGCCATAGAAACTGAGCGGCGAGGCGCGTTCGGACAACACCGGGTCGATCAGGACATGGCGCCCGCCGAGCCGCAGCAGCATCGACGCGTGCCCCAGCCACCAGATGCTGTCGTCGCTGCCGCTGAGATCGGCGGGCTGCCACCAGCGCTGGGTGAATTGCTGATAGCCCATCTGCGGCGGCTTGGGCAACCCCTGCCGCTTGCGTTCGTCCTGCCAGCGCTGCAGGTCGCCTTCCCGCCGCTGCGAAGGCTCCGGGTTGCGAAAGCCCTGCGGCGTATGGTGCGCCTTGGCGGCGTCATAATAACGATTGGTTATCTTCATCCTGTCTGTTCTCCCGACCCTGCGGACACCCTGTACGGGCACGGCTTTCAGCTTAACAAGATAGCCGGAGAACGCGCTTTGTGAACAGTGCGCTGTACCGAGGGACCTTTCTCCCCATTCCGTTGTCACAGTCCTTGTAGGTATGCCAGGGCCGCCAAGAGCCCGTTAAGCATCTCTTAAGATCTTTATGATTTACTTACAGCACATTCAGAAAAGGAGAAGTCATGGGCCGTTCTACATCACGCAAATCGGGCGTCCGCCTGAGCCGCATGCGCCGCGCGCTGCTGGCGCAGAAACAGTATTGGAAAATGTATTTCGCCATGAAGCTGCGCCGCGTGCGGGTGCCTGCGCCGCTGGTGCTGCTGGCGGGTTCGCTGGTCGGTTTCTTTATGCTGGCCATGCTGATGCTCAGCGTGGTGGCTATCGATGTGATCAGCACCCTGCTGCTGCTGTGCAGGAAGCTGCTGGGGCGGGGGCGCAATAACGAAGGCCGCGCCTTCATGCCGCGCAGCTAAGCGCGACGGCGGAGGCGCGCAATGCGCCTCCGCAGAGCCTCGATCTAGCGCCTGGCGCCTTTGCGGCGGGTCAGCATAAACCCGACCCACAGCACCGCCACCCACACCGGCATCAACAATACCGAAATGCGGATCCCTGCGCTGAAATACATGATAACCAGGATCAGGCCGAGGAACGCCAGGCACAGGTAGTTGCCGAACGGATACCACAGCGCCCTGAAGCTGGGGATCACGCCCTGGCGATTCTTCGCGGCGCGGAACTTGAGGTGCGCCAGGCAGATCATCACCCAGTTGATCACCAGCGTTGAGACCACCAGCGCCATCAGCAGCTCAAACGCCTTGCCGGGCATCAGATAATTGATCAGCACGCCAATCGAAGTCACCAGCGCCGAGAGCGCGATCGACAACACCGGCACGCCGCGTGCGTTGACGCGGGTCAGCACCTGCGGCGCATTGCCCTGGCTCGCCAGGCCGAACAGCATGCGGCTGTTGGCGTAGACGCCGCTGTTGTATACCGACAGCGCGGCGGTCAACACCACCACGTTGAGAATGGTCGCCACCAGATTGCTGTTCAACGCGTGGAAGATCAGAACGAACGGGCTGCCGCCCTCCACCACCTGCCCCCACGGATACAGCGAAAGCAGCACCGTCAGCGAACCGATATAGAAAATCAGAATGCGGTACACCACCTGGTTGGTGGCCTTGGGAATGCTGCGGCGCGGATCGGCGGCTTCCGCCGCGGTGATGCCCACCATTTCCAGCCCGCCGAAGGAAAACATGATCACCGCCATCGCCATCACCAGGCCCGAGATGCCGTGCGGCATGAAACCGCCCTGCAGCCACAGGTTGCTGAAGCTGGCCTGCGGTCCGCCGTTGCCGCTGACCAGCAGCCAGGCGCCGAACAGGATCATGCCGACGATCGCCACCACCTTGATGATGGCGAACCAGAACTCGGTTTCGCCATACAGCCGCACGTTGACCAGGTTAATCAGGTTAATCAGCACGAAAAACAGCGCCGCCGATGCCCAGGTGGGGATCTCGGGCCACCAGTATTGGACGTAAATGCCGACGGCGGTCAATTCCGCCATGCCGACCAGAATGAACATCGCCCAGTAGTTCCAGCCGGAGAGAAAGCCGGCAAAGTCGCCCCAGTATTTGTAGGCGAAATGGCTGAAGGATCCGGCAACCGGCTCTTCCACCACCATCTCCCCCAGCTGGCGCATGATCAGAAAGGCGATAAAGCCGCCGATGGCATAGCCCAACAGTACCGAAGGCCCGGCCATTTTTATGGTTTGCGCGATGCCGAGAAATAAACCGGTGCCGATGGCGCCCCCAAGGGCAATAAGCTGTATATGTCTGTTTTTTAAACCGCGTTTTAGCGGGGTATCCTGTCGCTGACCGCCCATCTTATCCTCATGTGGCGCATCATCTTGCCGTTGTCGGACAAGATTTCACCAATCAATAAATGTATCTGCGGGCGGCTTTTTAACACTTAACCCCGTGTGCATCAAGGATTAGCACCCCGAAGCCAATGGCCAGGGCGCTATTTTTGATCGGGAGAAACGGCAGAGCGGCGGCGGTTAGCCCGGCATGCCGCACAGTTTGGTCAGATTGCGCGCGCCGATCATCAGCGTGGCGACATAAGACTGGCGGCGCGTGACCACTTCCACCGCCACGCGATCGTTTTGATATTTGATCAGATAGGTCGAGGGCCAGCCCTGACGGCGCTGCCCGAAGCTTTCGGCATGACGATCGATCGCCGCATGGGCAATCACCAGATGAGACAAGTTTTTATCACCTTTGATAATGCGCTTCATAAACAGGCTCCGCCAAAGACAGTTCTGTTATAAGAAAAAGGAAAAACTATTCGCCGGTCATCGGTATTTCTGTCGCTGCGGGTTTAGCGCGCCATCTCGCCGGCCTGCTGACTCAGCAGGAAGCAGATCATCGCCGCGCGCAACGGGCTGGCGCAGTCCGCCTGCCATTCACCGCGCTGGGTTTTCATGCGCGCCTGCCACTGCAGGCTGTCGCTTTGGCCGTCGGGGTTGAGGCTGATTTTATTGGCGCAGATAATCGGCCAGGCATCGGAGGGATTCTTGCAGTAATCTTTACCTTTCACGCCGCCGTAGGGATACCATTTATCCGGGTTTTCTCCGGTGATCAGCGCAATGCTGCGGTTCACTTCGGCGTCGCTTTCTTCATACCATTTAATCATCGGCTTTATCCGTCTTTCGTAAGGTTGGCGCTACATTACGATGCCAATACGACAGATTTATGACAAAGCGGCGGCTTTCACATTATCCCTACTAATGTTTTTCTCACTTTATCTTTAGCAAGAGCCTGATTACACTTTTCGCCATGGATCTGACTGCCGGAATCTCACTATGCTCACCGGGCTTAACCACCTGACGCTCGCCGTGACCGACGTTGACCGCAGCCTCGACTTTTACCGCGACCTGCTGGGATTTGTGCCGCACGCGCGCTGGCAAAGCGGCGCCTATCTGTCGCTGGGGGAACTGTGGCTGTGTCTGTCGCTGGATGCGGCCCGCTCGCCGGGAAAAGCCCTATCAGGGAATGACGTTTTTCTGACGGGGCGGAGGGCTAACGGCGCCGTCCGCCGCCGCGCTCGATTAACGCTCGGGGATAAAACCTTTGAAATCCAGCGCCGGGCTGAGGTCGTCATCGTCAGCCAGGCCTTCGCCGCGGGCGTTTTGCGCCAGGCTCTTCAACAGCGCCGTTTGTTGACGCTGCTGCTCGGCAATTTCCTGCAGCAAACGGATCTGCTCGTTGGCGCGCACGCTGGCGCGGTTCACCAGGAACCAGACCCACAATCCCACCAGCAGCGCCAGGGCTGCAACGGCAAGCGACACCAGGCCGTTCTGGCCAACACCTAAATCAAACATGGACAACCTACCTACTGCGAAAATCAGGCCAACATCTTAGCACCCGAAGCCGGGCCGCGAACATCCCGGCAAAAAATTGTTCCGCTCCTTCACTCACCAGGGGATGAAGCGAGTCACCGAACACACCCCCAACGCAAAATTCCCGCCATCGTCGCAGTAACTGTCCAGCGCCAGCAGATAAAAGAACAGGCAGGCAGCGACGGCCGCAACGATCACGAGGATTTTTTTTCGCAACAAATTTAGCAGCCTCATTGTTATCTTGGTAATCTATTGCCCATGCTATCACAGCTAACTTAAACGAAGTTTAACCCGTCGTTTAGATTTCTCGACAAGGGTTATTTTTCAGATTGTTACCCTTGTCGCCTGCGCCCCGGCGTGGCTAGATCTTCTCATCGAAGATAGCGAGGAACCTCAATGAGCAAATTGATTAAATGGGTGGTCGTGCTGGCGGTGATTTACGGCGGCTTTCTGATTTCGGGCTATGGCGTGCTGATCGGCAGCAATGCCAACGTCGGCGGGCTGGGCCTGCAGTGCAAGTATCTGACGGCGCGCAACGTGGCGACCGCACAGTACGTGAATGGCGATAACGGCATCATCGGCGTCACCGACTGTCCGCTGTTCAAGAAAATCGAAACGGTGGTGGACTAACCCCCCACCGTCCGACGCCGCCGCTCTGCGGCGGCCGCATCAATTGCGGGTAAACTTCATCTCAATCAGCGCAATCGCTTTTTCGATCGCCCGTCGGGTCACCGGATCGGCTCCCGCAGGGTGAGTGGAAAAATCGATGCTTTTCAATTGGCCGGCCATCTTGTCTCGCACCTCGGTCGGCGCAATCACGTCAATGACGTCCAGAATCTGCTTGATGACCAGTTGGCAGGCGACCAGATCGGAAGCCAGTTCCTGATCGTTGCTCAGCATGTCAGACATAATACACTTTCCCTCTTAATTCAGACGCCGCACAGGATAACATGGCGCCCGCCGCTTGCCGATCCCTGTCCGCGCAACGCTGATTATTCAGCGCCAATGCGCATCGGGCGGCAAAATCCTTCCCCGCTTTGGCCTATACTGCAGGCATGGGCGCCGTCAGGCGCCGCTCACCAAGCCACAACCCGAAGGGAGAAAGTTATGGCGAACCACAATGTGAAATCCTGGGCGACAGTGCGTGAGACCTCCGTCGAAATTGCCGAGGCAATCTTCGAACTGGCGGGAAATGATGAAATTTTGGCGCAGAAGATTTGGGAGGAAGGCAGCGACGAGGCTCTGCAGATGGCCTTCGCCAAAACCAGTGCCGATCAGCTGTACTGGGGTGAAGAAACCGTCGAGAGAAAGAACGTCTGATCGCCGGTTCGGCAACAAAAAGCCCGGGCGTTCAGCCCAGGCTTTTTCGGCAGTCGGTCAATCCGTTCCGCGGGGAACAATGCGCCCTGACATCACGGCTCTTCACCTCCCACGCCTTCCGCATTATTCATTCTCATCACCGGCGTGGCGATAAAAGCGCCGACGCCCACGATTACAACCAGAGTAATAATCACTGTCATCAACATGCGATCACCCCATCAACGCTGCGTTGTTACGGCTGACTCGGTTTAAGCGGGTATTGCTGCGGCCGGCACCCCTGCATATTCGGCGGTAACGGGCCAAGCCAGAGTAGCCGTTTTTCCCTCCGGCTGACAAGCCACTTGCCGATGGTATTTCCGAATAATTTCGCGCCGGCGCCGGCGGCCTTTTTGTCCGCGGCGGCAAGTTGTGTATACTTCACCGCTATGTAGATCTCACACAGACGCACTGATGATACAAGAACACCATCTCTCGTTGGTCTGCGCCCTCAGCAAATGGGTCGAAACTCATCTGGGAAGAGTGATCCATCTCGAAGAGCTGGCCGAATACTCCGGCTACTCTCTGTGGCACATGCAGAAGTTGTTCAAAGAAGCGACAGGGATTTCGCTGGGCAAGTACATTCGCGAACGCCGGCTGGCCGGCGCGGTTTATCAATTGCGCAGCAGTGAAGCGTCGATTTTTGATATCGCCCTGGATTTCGGTTTCGGCTCACAATCGCATTTCACTTATATGTTCAGAAAGCGCTTTAACATTACGCCTTATGACTTCCGCCAGGATCCGAGCGTAGACCTGCACATCGCTCCGCCGCTGCACGTCATCCACCAGAAGAGCGCCTGACGGCGGGTTACCGCGCCAACCAGCCCGCCAGTATGGCAATCAGCGCCGGCAAAGCCTGCACCCACAGGATCTTGCGGCTGGCGGTCAACCCGCCGAAAACGCCGGCCACCAGCACGCAGCCGAGGAAAAACAGCTGCAGCGCCGGGTCTTCACGCCAGTATCCCCAGGCTAACCCCGCCGCCAGAAAACCGTTATACAACCCCTGGTTAGCCGCCAGCACCCGCGTCGAGGCGGCGAACTCCGCCGTGGTGGCGAACGCCCTCCTCCCTGCCGGCCTTTGCCACAGGAACATTTCCAGCACCAGGATATACAGATGCAGCGCGGCGATGAGCAACACCAGAGTATCAAAAATTATTATCATTATTTCCCACATGGTTAATTGGCATGCATCTAATCAAGTATAATCATTCCCGGGAAATTGAATCATTAACCGACATAAAAAAACCCGCCGCAGCGGGTTTGATTGTTGACTCATTCAGCGTTAGTTCAGCGCCACCACCAAAAGTGCCGCGATAGAGATCCAAAACGCCGCCGTAGCAACAACAACATGGGATAATCTTGCACGATAGAGTACTTGGCTCATAATGACCTCACTGGCTTCTGACTAACGGGTAGATAACATCACTGCTTGGGATTTATCTTAATCTTCTGCCCGGTCAATTTATTTGCGCCAGATCACTATTTACCATATCAACTATATATTCTAAGAAACTTGGACTTCCGATCACATTAATTCGGCGTTAATAGAGCGAAATGAATAAGATCTTCGCCTCGTTATAGCCCGAAGGCATCAAACATCGCTCCAGGGCAAGCGCGGCGCGGTCATGCGGCCTCCCGAATAGCCGTTCACCTCGGGAAAACGGCTATTCCCCTGCTCCCAATCTCGCTGCGCCTGAATTATCTCCTCTCTGGTATGACCAACGAAATTCCACCAAATGAGAATCTCTTCGTTTAATGGCACTCCGCCGATTAATAATCCCCGGCTGCCTTTCGCAGCCTTTAACCCAATAGAGTTAATGTTCATGCCCAAATAGGCGAACTCATCAGGTGAAAATTTTTCATCATTAAGCTCAAATGCACCAATAAGGGGCAAAAGGCCTATTTCGTAATCATTATTCAGCGGCAATTGCAAATCGCCATCGGCCTGCCATTCCAGATCGAGGGCGATTATTGGCGAAAGCGTAAACACCGGCGAACGATATTGACCAAATTCACCGACCAATAGCCGGTGATTAACATTGCCGTCCAACCATTGCGGCAAATCCGGGTAGTGGTCAAATCGCGGCGCCATATCGGCGTGTTCCGCCGGCAGCGCAATCCACAGCTGCGCGGCATGCAGGCGCCGTTGCTTTCCCGCCGACTGCTCGGTATGCGCGATGCCGCGCCCGGCGGTCATCAGGTTTACCTGCCCCGGCCGGATCAGCTGCTCGCTGCCCAGGCTGTCGCGATGCAGCACTTCGCCTTCAATCATCCAGGTAAAGGTCTGCAGGCCGGTGTGCGGATGCGGGCCGACGTCCATGCCGGGATCGTCGCCGTTGAAAACCGTCGGGCCCGCATGGTCGAGAAAACACCATGCGCCAACGGTGCGCCGTTCCCGGGTGGGCAACGCGCGGGCGATCGGCACGCCGCCGACTTCGGCGGTGCGCACCGCAATGCGTTGGATTTGGCTCGCGCCGTCGGGCGTCGGGCACAAGCGGGAAGACGAAGACGGGGTTGGGCGGGAATGACTCATTGCAAAGACCTCCTGAAAGACGCCGTGGCCAAAAGATGCCAGGCTCCAGCTTAGCACAGGGCCGCCGGCCGGAAAGGTCTCAAACGCTCGCTCAAGGGGCCTTGATATAACAGCCTTTTATATCGATATCATCGCGCGCATGTTTCAAATCGGAGAAGTAGGTCACGCCAAAGAGAATCGACACAACCAGCAACACCGAGACCAACAGGCCAATAATCGCCAGCAGTTTGGTTTCATCGTGGAGATTGGGCTCCATTTTATCCCCTGTGGTTAACGGCCTCAGGTCAGCCACAGCGTGACCGTCAGCGTAAAAATAATCAGGGAGCAAGAGGCAATCGCCAGCACTATGATGGCAAATTGCGCATCTCCCAGGGTTTCTCGATAGTTTTTATCCGGTGAGGCATTACGCTGTGGTTTCACAAAATCTGTCTTAACTCGTCAACTGCGGGCATTGTTGTTATAGGGTGATTGATGAGCGCCGTCAGAGCGGGCTGTTCAAGATTTTGCGTCCAATGCTTCTCAGACCTCAACCGGGGCACGACGCTACCAATTTTCCTCCTCAGGGTCAACACTCCCCCACCTGGAGGGCGACCAAGCGCACAGAGCATGTCTATTTTTTATGACGAACCCACAATCATTAGCACGTCTAATACCCTGACATAAAAAAACCCGGTCAATGACCGGGTTGCTGGGTTAAGACGCTTACTGCGGTATGCGCAGCACCTGCCCCGGATAAATTTTGTCCGGGCTGGAGAGCATTGGCTTGTTGGCTTCGAAAATCTTGTTGTACTGATTGGCGTCGCCGTATACCTCTTTGGAAATGGCGCTCAGGGTATCGCCCTTCTTCACGGTGTAGAAACGGCTTTCCGCTGCGGACTGGGCCACCGCCACCTTGTCTTCCACGCCGCTGATGCCCGCCACGTTGCCGATCGCCACCAGAATTTTCTCTTTCAACTCCTGGCTGGCGGCATCGCCGGTCACCACGGCTTTACCATCAACGACCTGCACATCGACTTTGTCGATGCCCGGCAGGCCGGTTTTATTGAGATGCTCCTTCAGTTTGGCGCTTTGATCTTCGGCAGTCGCATTGCCGGTGACCGTGTCCCACAGTTTCTCGCCGGCTTCTTTGACGAAGTTAAACAATCCCATATCCGCTCCTTTTGATGGTTGCAATATTGCATTGAGTTAAGGCCTGTTAAGCTTAGCACCGCAAAAGGGATATTCAATCGGCCTGCGGGATTAAAGGGTTGGAGTAATCCGAAAATACGACGTTTATCTGTCAATTCGGCCTATTCCCCAGTGATGACGCTGAAAAATCGCGCTTTTTTACCTACAATGTTCGCAAGACACCCGCAGCGTGACGGAGGATGCGAGAAACTATGTACGCATTGGTGATGTTTGTATGCTATCTGGATGGCGGCTGCAGCGAAATGGTGGTCGACGTGCTGCGAGACGAACGCCAGTGCCTGGTCGCCATGAAGGAACAAAACCTGCGTCATGCCGGCTGTTACCCGATGGAAGATTTTATCGACGGCTTCTGGCTGCCCGCCAGCGAGTATTCAACCTTCTGATCCCCCGGGCCTGCGCGCCTGAGGAATTTCTGATTTCCTCGGAAAATGCGGCTGGCGCTACGGCTTCAGGCCGCCATTTTGCTAAATTGCACGCTCCGAAAGATACGGAGATACCCTGCATGCCAGTCTCTGCTCATTCCGACGAGCATTATCAAACCCTGTTGCACGACGTCAGCCTGGCGCTCGGCGGCGCGGTGCTTCAGCTGATCAATAATAATAAAAAGGTTTCCGGCGGCAATATTCTGGCGCAGCTGGTGGTGGAGATCGAGCGCGAACAGAACCCGCGGCGATCCGCCACGCTGCGTTCAGCGATTGAGCTGGTGGGCCTGGCGCCCAGGGGATAGCTTTCTATATAAGGAAGGCAGAGCTTGCGCCCTGCCTGGTTACCGATCCCGACACAGGATGAAGGTAATGGCCTCTGATTAGAAACGGTAGGTCAGGCTGACCGCCACGATGTCGTCATTGGCCAGTTTCAGCTTGTTGTCGTCGCTCAGCTGGTTGATCTGATAATCCACGTAGGTGTACATGTTTTTGTTGAAGTAGTAAGTCGCGCCCACTTCCACGTATTTCACCAGATCGGCATCGCCGATGCCTTCGATATCCTTGCCTTTCGACTGCACGTAGGCCACGGAAGGACGCAAACCGTTTTCGAACTGGTACTGAGCCACAACTTCGAAGTTCTGCGTTTTGTTGGCGAAGCCGGAGGTGCCGTTCACGCTGATTGGCGTCATGTTGCGCGTTTCCGCGTACATGGCGGCCAGGTAAACCTGGTTGGCGTCGTATTTCACCGCGGTGGTCCAGGCGGTGGCGCTGTCACCCTGGCCATAGGCCAGCTTCTTCTGGTCGCTGGTGCGGTTGGAGTCAGAGAAGGCCGCCGCTACGCCAATGCCGGAACCGCCGATGTCCTGATAATCCAGGGACAGGCCGTAACCGTCGCCGTTTTGCTTGGTCACGCTGCGGCTGTCGCCGTCGTTTTTGCCCTGATACTGCACCGCCAGGTTCAGACCTTCCACCAGGCCGAAGAAATCGCGGTTGCGGTAGGTCGCCAGACCGTTGGAACGGGCGGTCATGTAGTTATCGGTGTAGCTGTAGGAGTCGCCGCCGAATTCCGGCAGCATGTCGGTATAGGCTTCGGCGTCATACACTACGCCGTAATTGCGGCCGTAGTCGAACGAGCCGTAGCTGCCGAATTTCAGACCGGCGAAGCCCAGACGGGTTTTGGTGCCCGCGGTGCCCTGCGCTTCATCGTGGTTGGCCTGGACGTTGTATTCCCACTGGCCGTAACCGGTCAGTTGATCATTGATTTGCGTTTCACCCTTGAAACCCAGACGCACATAGGTCATGTCGCCGTCGTTGGATTTGGCGTCGCTGAAATAGTGTTTGGCGTTAACACGGCCATACAGGTCGAGTTTATTGCCATCCTTATTATAAATTTCAGCCGCGTTGGCGAAGGTGGTGATTGCCCCGAGGGCAACGGCTAAGGCTAATACACTGCGTTTCATCATTTATTTTCCTAGATATTATAATTAAAACCCTGCCTGTCACGCCCAATTTATACTTTGGGCTGTGATCTTTATATTTTGCTATTTTATGAGCCCCTCTAATACAGGAGCCATGTGACATTAGCATCATGAATCCAAACTTCAAATCGAAAAGTTCATAAAACACCGTGGATAAAGCATGTTTATTTGTAACTTTATGTTTCAATCAAGTTATTCACAACGCATTGATTACACGCATTTTTTGCTTCATATCTTATAACCAAAATGGTGCATCGCACCAATTTGGTGCGCAGCGGTTTCGTTTTGTATGCTTTTCATACCAATCGAAAATAACATTAAAATTAGCATGGTTACTAATAACGTTACGGATTTCACATTTTCGTCTTAACAAAACCGACAGGCGAATATAGCGGCGTCAATATTTATTTCCCCTCCCTTTAGCCACCGTCATCAAGCGGCGCCAGAGAGAAACAAAAAGCGTGTATTAACCTGCATTTATTCGACAAGGAATAAAACGATAAAAAGCGGAGTTTACAGCGGGAATATTATGACCGCGGCGCGATAACGCCGCCGCGGTGGGAAATTAATACAGGGTGGTGCGCGGAACCTCGGTCAGCAACATGCCGGCACGCAAGCCAAGCGCGACATTGGGGTTGGGAAACAGCACCCATTCGCGCGGGTGGCTAACGCGGTAAGCCTCGCCCGGCTGCTCGCACAGCAAGGTCCCCTGCTTCAGCTCGGTGAAGTTGGCGGTATCGTCGCTCAGGTGCAGCGTAAAATCGTCACTGCGCTTAATCAACGACTGCGCGACGCGGAATACCCGCACAGCAGGGCCTGCGCGCTCAGGCAACGCTTCACCGCTCACCGCAGCCTGCAGCGCGCGGTCAATCGCGGCGAACTGCCGCAGATCGTTGCCGCCGAACGGCCGCGCCTTGCCCAGCTCCAGCGTACAGCTGGCCGCATTGAGGTGCTCGCTGGAGAAATGGCTGAAGGTGCCGCCCGGCGCGCTGTGGATCACCAACGCATCCAGCTCTGCCGCATCCAGCAACGCCAGCATGCCGCCGCTGTAGGGGCGCGTTTGGAAAGGCAGGATGCCGAAGCGCGGCAACAGCGACTCGCGGATGGCGGTATGCAGATCGTAATGGAAACGCTCCGCTTTCTCGCCGTCAAAGAACCCCTCGAGCACCTGCTCCAGCTGCTGCGCCCGCGCGGTTTCTCCGCTGTGGGCGAAATCGCCGAAGCGGCCGCCGAACATGCGGTTCATATCGCTGTGCAAATAACGTTTCCCCGCGCGCATCGCCGCCGGATTGCCCAGCACCACCAACAGCCGCACCGCCAGCGGCCGCAGGCCGGCCAAGAGATCGCTGACCAACTGATTCAGCAGCTCTATCGGCGCGGTTTCATTGCCGTGGATGCCGGCCGACAGCACCACCGCCTGGCGATAGTCGCGCCGCGGCGTCATTTCCAGCAGCCCTTCGCCCAGCCAGCGCCAGCGCAGCTGCGCCGTTTCACCCTGCTGGCTCGGGGGCACGGCCCCCTCCAGTGTCAGGGGCAATAAATCAAACATGATGGCCCCGCTTATTGTTGGAACGGATAAATGGAACCCAAACCGAGGATCGACGTCAGCGAATCCAGCGCTTCGCGCCCCTCGCGCAGCAGCTGCGGGTCGGCCAGATCGTCCTGGGTCAGGCGGTCGCGGTAATGGCGATCGACCCACTGATTCAGCGTGGCGAACAGCGTATCGTTCATCATGACGCGCGGATTGACCGCACGCAGCTCCTGTTCATTGAGCGCTACGCGCAGACGCAAACAGGCCGGACCGCCGCCGTTGCGCATGCTCTCGCGCAGATCGAACACCCGGATTTCATCGATCGGCCCGCCGCCGGACGCCATATCGCTCAGATAACCCCATACGCCGGCGTGCTGACGCGACTCTTCCGGCACCACGATCATCATTTTGCCGTTCGGCTTGGTCAGAATCTGGCTGTTGAACAGATAGGTCGCCACCGCATCGGCCACCGACACGCGCTCCGTCGGCACTTCGATCGTCAGCAGTTCGCTGTCGAGCGTCGCCATTTTGCCGCGCACTTCGTCCAGCGCCCGCTGCTGCTGATAAAACGCCTGCTGATGATGGAACAGCAGGTTCTGGTTGCTGACCGCAATCACGTCATTGTGGAACACCCCCTGATCGATCACCGCCGGGTTCTGCTGCACAAACACCGTATGGCGTTCGTCGAGCTGATGCAGACGGGCGACCGCCTCGCTGGCTTCGCGCGTCTGGCGCGCCGGATAACGCGTCGGCGCGGTTTGGCCGCCGAACTCCTGGCGCCCATAAACGAACATCTGCACGCTGCGTTTGGCGTAGTCGCCGCCCAGGCGGTTATGGTTAGCCGCCCCTTCGTCGCCAAACAGCGCCACCTGCGGCAGCGCCTCATGGTGGGAAAAATGCCGTTCATCGTTGAACATCGCCCGCAGCACGGCGGAGGTGGTTTCCGCCTCAATCGCGCGATGGAATTTATTGTTCAGGTTGGCGGCGGTGAAATGCACCCTGCCGTCGGCGCTGTCGGCCGAAGGCGACACCGTGGCCGCGTTGGCGGTCCACATGCTGGAGGCCGAGCTGAGCGCCGACAGCAGGCGCGGCGACTGGCGTATCGCCTGCGCCAGCACCGCTTCGTCGGAACCGCTGAACCCCAACCGGCGCAGCATCGGCAAATGCGGCCGCTCCTGCGGCGGCAATACCCCCTGCTGGAAACCGAGATCCGCCAGCGTTTTCATCTTCAGCAGCCCCTGTTTGGCCGCCAGTTTCGGGTTCGATACGCTGTTCTGATGCTGCGTCGACGCCTCGTTGCCGAACGACAGCCCGGCGTAGTGGTGCGTCGGGCCCACTAAACCGTCGAAATTGACTTCATATCCTGACATGTTGATCCCCTGGGGATGACGTGCGGCGGCGCCATGGCGCCGCCGACGATTAACGGAACGACAAGCCCGGCGACAGGCTGGCCGGCAGCGACAGGCTTTCGCTTTCCAGCGACGCCATCGGCCAGGCGCAGTAATCCGCCGCGTAGTAAGCGCTTGGGCGGTGGTTGCCCGAGGCGCCCACGCCGCCGAACGGCGCCGCGCTGGAAGCGCCGGTCAACGGTTTGTTCCAGTTGACGATGCCGGCGCGCGCCTCCAGCAGCAGCCGGTCGAACAGTTCGCGCCGCGGCGACACCAGCCCGACCGACAGGCCGTAGCGCGTCTGGTTGGCCAGCCGCAGGGCCTCGTCGAAGTCGCGGTAGCGGATCACGGTGGTCAACGGACCGAAATACTCTTCATCCGGCACCCCGCGCACCCCGGTCAGATCGATAATGCCGGCGCTGAGCAGAGAATTACCCTGCTCCAGGCGCTGCATGGTCAGCAGCGGCTTGCCGCCCAGGGCCAGCAGGTTTTGCTGCGCCTCGAGCATTTTCTCGGCCGCCGCCGATGAGATCACCCCGCCCATAAACGGCTGCGGGTCGGCATCCCAGCGGCCGATGCGCAGCGCGCTGGCCACCTGCACCAGGCGTTCGATAAAGGCGTCGCCCTCGGCGCCCTGCTTCACCAGAATGCGGCGCGAGCAGGTGCAGCGCTGGCCGGCGGAGATAAACGCCGACTGGATCGCCAGGTTGACCGCCGCATCGCGGTCTTCAAAACCGTCGACGATCAGCGCGTTGTTGCCGCCCATCTCCAGCGCCAGGATCTTCTCCGGCTGCCCCGCCAGTTGGCGGTGCAGGTGATAGCCGGTGCCGGCGCTGCCGGTAAACAGCAGGCCATCGATGTCGGCGCTGGCGGCCAGCGCCTCGCCGGTCTCCCGGCCGCCCTGCACCAGATTGATCACCCCAGCGGGCAAACCGGCCCGCTGCCACAGCTTCAGCGTCGCCTCTGCGGTCAGCGGCGTCAGTTCGCTCGGCTTGAACACCACGCAGTTACCCGCCAGCAGCGCCGGCACGATATGGCCGTTCGGCAGGTGGCCGGGGAAATTATACGGGCCGAACACCGCCAGCACGCCGTGCGGCCGATGGCGCAGCACCGAAGCGCCGTCGGCCATCGGCGTATGGCTCTCGCCGGTGCGCGCCTGATAGGCCTGCAGGGAAATGCCCACCTTGCCGATCATCGCCTGGATTTCGGTCAGCGTTTCCCAGCGCGGCTTGCCGGTCTCGCGGCTGATGGTTTCAGCCAGCGACGGCTTGTGCTCCTCCAACAGCGCGGCGAAACGCTTCACCAGCTGCTCGCGTTGCTCAAACGGCGTACGCGCCCAGGCAGGAAAAGCCGCGCGGGCGGCTTCGCAGGCGGCGGCGACGTCGTCGGCGTCGGCGGCGTTGGCGCGCCACAGCGGCAGATTGTTCACCGGATCGGTTTTGCCGAATTCAGCGCCGCGGCCCTGCCGCCAGACGCCGTTGATAAACAGTGCGGGATGCGACATCACGCTTTCTCCTGTGCAATAAGGGGGATCACCCGCACCGGGCTGCCCTGTTCGACGCCCAGCGCCGCCGCGGTGGCGGCGTTGACGTGCAGGCGATCGTCATACAGATCGGCATTAACCAGCAGTGCGCGGTAGTGTTGATAATGATCGTTAGCCACCAGCAGCGCCGGGGCATCGGGACGCATCGGGGTCTCGTCCAGCACCACCTTCACCAGGCGGCTGTGTCTGACCGCGCGGATCTGGTCGATTTCCGCCTCCAGCGTCGGGCCGCCGTCGAAGATATCGACGTAGCCCTGGTAGCGCAGACCTTCCGACTCCAGCACCCGGCGCGCCGGCACCGTCTGCGGATGCACTTCGCCGATCACTTTTTGCGCGTCCTCGGCCAGGAAGTCGACGTACAGCGGGTGCTTCGGCATCAGCTCGGCGATAAACGCCTTCTGCCCGGTGCCGCTCAGGTAGTCCGCCTTGGCGAACTCGATGGAAAAGAAATGGCGCCCGACGCTTTCCCAGAACGGCGAGCGGCCGTTTTCATCGGAAAAGCCGCGCATCTCGGCGATCAGCCGGCGCGCGAAGCGTTCGCGGAACGCGGCGATAAACAGGAAACGCACCTTCGACAACAGTTTGCCGTTCTCGCCGTGGCGATAGTCCGGATCAAGGAACAGCGTGCAGAGTTCGGAATGCCCGGTGTGATCGTTGCTGAGGAACAGCGTCGGCACCGACTTATACACGTTCAGCTGTTTGGACGCGTGCACCTGAGTGCCGACGCGGAAGCTGTACCAGGGTTCCGCCAGCCCGACGGCCACTTCGATCGCACAGACCCCCACCACCTGCTGACGCTCGCTGTCTTCCAGCACAAACAGATAACACTGGTCACTTTGCGGAAGTTCGCCTTGCCAGGTTTTTAACGCCCGCTCAATGCGTGCCGACAGGGTATCTTCATTTTGCGGCAGTGAAGTGAGACCGATGCCGGACTTGCCGGCAAGCCGCAGTAAATCAGCCAAATCGCGACGCTCTATAGGGCGAATAATCATCATAATGCGAACCTCTTCTGAATCAGGCTGCGCCGCTGAAGGCGCAGCCCGTTTGTTAGCTGCAAATCCGCGCCACGGCGCGCGCGAATCGCGCCAGCCCCTCTTTCACATCCTGCTCAGGAATGATCAGCGATGGGGTGAAGCGCACCACGTCCGGCCCGGCGATCAGGGCGATCACCCCTTCTTCGTTGGCCAGTTGGGTGATGTGTTTCGCCTTGCCGGCGTAATCCTGGTTCAGCACGCAGCCGATCAGCAAACCGCCGCCGCGGATCTCAGAGAAGATCGGGTATTGGCGGTTGATCGCGTTCAGCCCCTCGAGGAACCATTGGTGACGCTGCTTGACGCCTTCCAGCACTTCAGGGGTGTTGATGATCGAGAACACCGTGCCCGCCACCGCCGTCGCCAGCGGGTTGCCGCCGTAGGTGGTGCCGTGGGTGCCGACGCCGAGGGTTTTCGCCAGCGCGTCGGTGGTCAGCATCGCGCCGATCGGGAAGCCGCCGCCCAGCGCCTTGGCGGTGGTCAGCACGTCCGGCACCACGCCGTACTGCATGTAGGCGTACAGGTGGCCGGTGCGGCCCACGCCGGTCTGCACTTCATCGAAGATCAGCAGCGCATTGTGGCGGTCGCACAGTTCGCGCAGCCCCTGCAGGAAGCTGGCGTCGGCCGGCAACACCCCGCCTTCGCCCTGGATAGGCTCGACGATCACCGCGCAGGTGCGGTCGTTGATCAGCTCGGCGGCGGCGGCCAGATCGTTATACGGCGTATGGGTGATGCCGCCCGGCAGCGGAGCGAAGTCCTGCGAGTACTTCGGCTGGCCGCCGGCGGAAACGGTGAACAGCGTGCGGCCGTGGAAGGCGTTATTGAACGCCACAATCTGGTCTTTCCCGGCGCCATGCCGGTCGTGCGCATGTTTGCGCGCCAGCTTCAGCGCCGCTTCGTTGGCTTCTGCGCCGGAGTTGCAGAAGAACACCTTGTCGGCAAAGGTGGCGTCGATCAGCTGTTTGGCCAAGCGCAGCACCGGCTCGTTGGTGTAGCCGTTGCCCAGGTGCCACAGCTTGCCCGCCTGCTCCACCAGCGTCGCCTTCACCGCCGGGTGCGCATGGCCCAGCGCGTTGACCGCGATGCCGCCGGCGAAATCGATGTAAGACTTGCCCTGTTGATCCCAAACCTGTGAACCTTCTCCCCGCACCAGAATAAAATCAGCGGGGGCATAAACCGGGACCATCCAGTCGTCGAAAGACTGGCGGGTAACTGCGATTGGCTGTTCCATAGTGACCTCATAACTTCAGCAAAGGCTGAATTTTGACTGTAAGGGCCGTTCCTGCCCGGATGTTCCGCAACAAAACAAAAAAACCGCAGCGCGACACCGACTTTCCGACCGGTGATAACTCTGCCATTCACCGGCCATTCAGAAACAAATCTGTTACATAAAATCGATTTTTCGCTATTTATGCCGCGTATCGGGTCCGGAACGGGGAATAAATGTTAACGAGCAGTTAAAATACATGCCGTTTGATAAAGAGTGTAGAGCAGCTATCGTGCCAAAACGGGATTTTCGGGGGATTTTTGGATTTTTTTCGTTAAAACAACGGCTTATAATGCATACTTATTCAATATTTATGCATTGGTAATGAATAATTGAAAAAATAAGGCCGGAAATCATCATCGGCCGCGAAATCCTATTCAATTGCAAAAAACTTCAAAATTTCTGATCGCGCTCGCAAAAATAATTTGGCCCGATTTGCTCAAGGTCACACTTTTGCCCCGTCAAAGTGCAGGCCACGCACCATTATCGGGCAAGGCCGCGTCAACTCAGGCGTTGCGCGGCGCGTTGCCCCCGCGCGATGCGCTCGGCGGCGCGCCGTTTTTACCGCGGAGCCCATCTTGATTAACCAGCGACTACACTGTGATCCTGACCGCATTTTTCTTATTTCAGCTCACCAGGAGACACCATGTCCAAAAAAACTGTCGATCTCGGCCAGCCGGCCGCACAGCGCGATATCCGCGCCTTTCTCGACGCGTTGAACGCCGGCGGCGGCAAGCCGATGGAGCAGATGAAACCGAAAGAGGCGCGCAAGGTGTTGGAAGGCGCGCAGAGCAGCGTCGAAGTGCCGCTGCGCGAGGTGGAGATCAGCGAGAAAACCATTCACGTCGATGGACAGGACATCCTGCTGCACCTGGTGCGGCCGGCCCGGGTAAAAGAGAAACTGCCGGTGTTTATGTTCTTCCACGGCGGCGGCTGGGTGCTGGGGGATTTCCCCACCCATGAACGGCTGGTGCGCGATCTGGTGCACGCCTCAGGCGCCGCCGCGGTGTTCGTCAACTACACCCCGTCGCCGGAGGCGCATTACCCGACCGCCATCAACCAGGCCTACGCCGCCACCGAATGGGTGGCCGAATACGGTGAGAAAATCAACGTCGACGGCGCGCGGCTGGCGGTGGTCGGCAACAGCGTCGGCGGCAACATGGCGACGGTGGTCAGCCTGATGGCGAAGGAGAAAGGCACCCCGGCGCTGCGCTGCCAGATCCTGCTGTGGCCGGTGACCCACGCCAGCTTCGATACCGCGTCTTACCGCCAGTTCGCCGAAGGACACTTCCTCACCCGCAACATGATGAAATGGTTCTGGGACAACTACACCACCGACAAGGCGCAGCGCAAAGAGATCACCGCCTCGCCGCTCAACGCCTCATTGGAGCAGCTGCAAGGTCTGCCGCCGGCGCTGGTGCAGACCGCCGAGCTGGACGTGCTGCGCGACGAAGGCGAAGCCTACGCCCGGCTGCTGAACGCCGCCGGGGTCGAGGTCACCGCTACCCGCTACAACGGGTTGATCCACGACTACGGCTTGCTCAACCCGCTAGCCCAGGTGCCGGCGGTGCACTCCGCCCTGCATCAGGCCGGGCGCGCGCTGAGGCACTACCTGTCCTGACCGGCGTAATGGCAGGCCACCCGATGGCCGGGCGCCACGCTGCGCAGCCGCGGCGCCTGCTCGCGGCATTGCGCCGTCGCCTGCGGACAACGGGGATGGAAACGGCAGCCGGACGGCGGATTGGCGGGATTGGGCGGTTCGCCGCGCGCCGCCTGTGGCGCGCGGCGCTGCGGATCCAGCGTCGGCACCGCCGCCAGCAGCGCCCGGGTATAGGGATGGCGCGGCTGGCGAAACAGCGTGTCGCGATCGGCGCTTTCGACAATCTGCCCGAGATACATCACCGCCACGTCCTGGCACAGATGCTCCACCACCCCGAGATCGTGCGAGATAAACAGCAGCGTCACTCCCTGCCGTTCCTGCAGATCGGAGAACAGGTTGATGATCTGCGCCTGTATCGACACGTCGAGCGCCGAAATAGGCTCGTCGGCGACGATAAATTCCGGCCGCAGGATCAGCGCGCGGGCGATGCCGATACGCTGGCGCTGTCCACCGGAAAACTCGTGCGGGAAGCGCCCGTAATGTTGCGCCGACAATCCGCAGATCTCCAGGGTATCGATCACCCGATCGCGCACCTCGCTTTTGCGCGCCAATCCGTGCTGCAACAGGGCTTCGCCAATCGCATCGCCGACCCGCAGGCGCGGATTCAGCGAGCTGTAGGGGTCCTGAAACACCAGCTGCATTTTCGGCCGCAGGGCGCGCATCCGGCCGGCGCTCAGGCGGTCCAGCGCCTGCCCCCGGAACAGCACCTCGCCGGCGGTCTTGTCGTGCAGCCCCAACAGCGTGCGGCCGACGGTGGTTTTGCCGCTGCCGGACTCGCCCACCAGCCCGAAAATGCTGCCTTTGCGAATGCTAAAGCTGACGTCGTCCACCGCGCGCAGCTGGCCGGTGGTTTGCCCGAACAGGCCCTCGCGCAAGGGAAAATATTTTTTCAGTCCTTTCACTTCAACCAAAGGTTCAACCGACATTTATGCGCCCTCCGGCGTTGAGAAAACAGGCCGACTGGCGCTGCAGCGGGCCATACAGCGGCGGCACGCCGTCGCGGCAGCGGACGGTGGCCTGCGCGCAGCGCTCGGCGAAGGCGCAGTGGTCCGGCAGACGGGTCAGGTCAGGCACCTGGCCGGGAATGGAATACAGCCGGCGACGGCGCTGCCCGGGCACCGGACGCGAAGCCATCAGCCCCTGGGTATAAGGATGCTGCGGATCGGCCAGCACTTCGCGCGTCGGCCCCTGCTCGACGATGCGCCCGGCGTACATCACCGCCAGCCGGTCGGCCATCTGGGCGATCACCCCCAGATCGTGGGTAATCAGCATCATCGCCATATTGTGCCGGCGCGTCTGCTCATGCAGCAGCGCCAGGATCTGCGCCTGCACCGTGACGTCGAGCGCGGTGGTCGGCTCATCGGCGATCAACAGCGCCGGGCGGCAGCCGATGGCCATGGCGATCATGATGCGCTGCAGCATGCCGCCGGACAGCTGATGCGGATAGCACTTCATCAACGCTTCCGCGCGCGCCAACCCCACCTCCGCAATCAACCCGATCGCCTGCCGCCAGGCGGCTTTGGGCGACAAGCCGCGGTGGCGGATCAGCGGCTCCATCAGCTGCTCGCCGAGCGTCAGCACCGGGTTGAGCGCGCTCATCGGTTCCTGAAAGATCATCGCCAATCGATTGCCGCGCAGGTCGGCCATCTGCGCAGGGCGTAACTGCAGCAAGTTCTGCCCATCAAAGCGGATCTCCCCGCCGTCAATCCGCGCCCCCGGCGGCGGCAACAACCCCATCAGCGCCATGGCGGTGACGCTTTTGCCGCAGCCCGACTCGCCGACGATCCCCAGCGTTTGCCCGGCATGCAATTCCAGGCTGAGCTGCTGCACCGCCCTGGCCCGCCCTTGTTCGCCGTGGAAGGACACCGACAGCTGCCTGAAGGCCACCAAAGGCTGGCTCATGGTCTTACCCCGTTCATTTTCGGATCCAGCGCGTCCCGCAGGCCGTCGCCGAGAATGTTGATCGCCACTACGGTGATGAAGATCGCCAGCCCGGGCGGCATCCACAGCCAGGGGCGGCGCTGAAAGTCGATCAGGCTGTTGGCGGCGTCCATCATGTTGCCCCAGGAGGGCATCGGCGGCACCACCCCCAACCCGAGATAGCTGAGCGCCGACTCGCTCAGGATCGCATTGGCCACCCCCATGGTGGCCACCACCACCAGGATCGGTACGGTGTTGGGCAGCAGATGGCCGAAAATGCGCCGACGGGCGGACAATCCCAGCACCTCGGTAGCCAGCATGAAGTCGCGTTCGCGCAGCGACAGGATTTGCCCGCGCACCAGCCGCGCCAGCGACGGCCAACCCAGCAGGCTCAGCATCATCATCACCATATAGATGCGGTAGTCCGACGAAACGTCCAGCTCGTTCAACATCGCGCCCATGACGATCAGCAACGGCAGGCTGGGGATGGTCATCACCAGATCGGCGAAGCGCATAATCAGCTTGTCCGCCACGCCGCCCAGATAGCCTGACAGCGCGCCGAGCAGGTAGCCGAGCGTGACCGACAGCAGCATCGACACCAGGCCGATGGTCAGCGAAATGCGCCCCGCCAGCAGCAAACGGGTGCCGATATCGCGCCCGAGAAAATCGGTGCCGAGCCAGTGTGCGGCCGTCGGCGCCTGATTGATGTTCAGGGCGTCGCCGGCGTCATCCCGCCACGGCGACAGCATCGGCCCGAAGACGCACAGCAGCGCCAGCAACAGCAGCAGCGTCAGCGAGATCATCGCCGGCCGATGCCGCCGCAGCCGCCGCCAGGCCTGCGCGGTCGGCGGCGGCGACAGCTGCGCCAGCGCCGGAAGTTGCGCCTGCCGCCAGCGGCGACGGCGACCGAGAAACAGCGTAGCCAACATGGTATTACCTCAAACGAATGCGCGGATCGGCATAGGCGTACAGGATGTCCGCCAGCAGGTTGCCGAGCAGGGTCAGCACCGCCAGAAACAGCGTAAAGCCCATCAGCACCGGGTAATCGCGCGCCGCCAGCGAATCGATGTGAATGTGCCCGGCGCCTGGCCAGTTGAAGATTTTTTCGGTGATCAGCGCGCCGGAAAACAGCGCCGGCAGCTCGAACCCCAGCAGGGTGATGAGCGGCAGCAGCGCATTGCGCAACGCGTGGCGCAAGATCACCGTTTTTTCCCTCAGCCCCTTGGCGCGCGCGGTGCGGATATAGTCCATGCGGATCACCTCCAGCATGCTGGCGCGGAAATAGCGCGTCAGGGTGCCGGCCTGCAGCATCACCAGGGCCAGCACCGGCAGCAGCAGATGCGCCGCCACCTCCAGCGCCCAGGCCAACCCGGTCGCTTCGCTGCCGGTGCGCAGCATGCCGCCCGCCGGCAGCCAATGCAGATCGACGGCGAACCACTTGATCAGCAGCAGGCAAAGGAAAAAGGTCGGGAACGACATGGCGGCGAACACCCCCACCGTGACCAGGTGGTCGAACGGCGAATACGGCTTCATCGCCGAGGCGACCCCGATCGCCAGCGCAATGCCCCAATACAGCACCAGCGCCACCGCCGCCAACAGGAACGAGTTCCAGATATACTGGTTCAGCAGCGTACTGACCGGGATCTGATACTGCAGCGAAAAACCGAGGTCGCCGTGCAGCAGTTGGCCGAGCCAGTGCAGATAGCGGGTCAGCAGCGGCTGGTCCAGCCCGTACAGCGCCCGCAACTCCGCCGCGCGCTGCGCCGTCAGGTTGATGTTGCCGTCGATAAAATCGCCGGGGGTCAGCGCGAAGATGCAGAAAATCAGCAACGAGGCCAGCAGCAGCATCGGAATGGTTTGCAGCAGCCGACGCAGAATAAAGTTTCTCATGCGGTATCCCATCACCGCCGCCCGGCCCGGCGCGGCGGCGTATTGCCGTTACCGGGCCAGTTTGACGTTCGGCAGGCTGCCGACCAGACCGTTGTAGATGTCCGGCTTGAAGCCGCTGACGCGCGCGCTGCTGGCGCTGAGCACCTTGCGGTTGCCCAGCAGGATCACCGGCGGATCCTCCGCCAGCGTCTGGTACAGCCGGTGGTACAGCGGCTTGCGCCGTTCGATGTCCAGCGTGGCGTTGGCCTGACCGATCAGCGTATCCACCTGCGGATTGCTATAGCCGGTTTCGCTTTCGCTGCTGATGAAGTCGCGCACCCCGTCGTGCGGATCGTTCAGGGTGCTGGTGCTCAGCGACGCCAGGTCATAGTTGCCGGTCTTGCGCTGCGCCAGCAGCGCGTTGAAATCCAGCACCTGCGGCTTCAGAACCACGCCGAGCCGGCGGTAGTTGTCCTTGGCGATCGGCACCAGCGCGTCGTTGAGCAGCTTTTTGGTCACCAGCAGCGTCAGCTCCAGCCGCTTGCCGTCTTTCTGCCGAATGCCGTCGGCGCCCGCTTTCCAGCCCGCCTCGTCCAGCAGCCGTTTGGCCTTATCGAGATCGTAAGCGTAAGGATTGATGCCGGCCGGATCATAGGCCCAGGAAATGGGGGAGATCGGCTGGTTGGCCACCGTGCCGTAGCCCTGGTAGACCACGGCGATCAGCTTCTGCCGATCCAGGCCGTAGATCAGCGCCTGACGCACCCGCTTGTCCTGCAGCGCCGGGCGCCTCAGGTTGAAATCGATGCGGCTGTAATCACTGGAGCTGTAGAGGTTGATGTTGGCGAAACCGAGCAGCTTCAACTGCTCGATATCGTCCGGTTTTGCGGTGAAGGCGTCGTAGTCGGTTTCACCGGTCTGGAACAGCTGGAAGTTGGTGGCCGGGTTGGTGACGCGATAGATAAACCGCGCCATCGGCGGCGCGCCGAGGTAGAAGTTCGGGTTGGCGTGGAAACGGATCTCCTGACCCGGTACGTATTTGTCGTAAATATACGGGCCGTTGCCCAGCGGTTTGCCGCTCAGCGCGCGCACGCCGTCGAGTTTGCCGCGCCGGTAGTCTTTGCCGTAATAGGCTTTGGACAGCACCGGCCCGCCGATCAATTGCAGCGTGGTGGCGCCCGCCTGGGTCGTGGTTATCTGAAGGGTGCGATCGTCGATCACCTTCAACCCGCTGATGCTGTCCGCGGTGCCGTTTTTATAGGCCTCGCCGCCCTGAATATGCGCCGGGGCAATGTCGGTTTCGCCGTCGTAGGCCGGGTCATGCAACAGCGTGAGGGTAAAGGCGATATCCTCGGCCTTGAGCGGCGAGCCGTCGCTGTAGACCAGGTTGGGCCGCAGCTTGATGACATAGGTCAAATTATCGGGGCTGACCTGCCAGGACTCCGCCAGCCGCCCTTCCGGCTTGCCCGCGCTGTCCAGGCCGATCAGCCGGCTGAAGATCACCTCGGTGACGTTCTCATCCCAGCCGTTGGTGAACAGATAAGGGTTGAAAATGCCCTGCGGTTCGAGAATGCCGGCGACCACAGTGTCCTTGCGCAGCTTGGCGGCCGTCGGCACCAGGCCGGCGTCGGTGGCCGGCGTGATGCCTTCCGCCAGCGTTTCCCCCTGCGCGCTGAAGGATATGCCCAATGCGCAGGCCAGCGCCAGCGGCGCTAACCGATTGTGCAACAGTTTGTTTATGTTATTTTTTATTCCGCTCACCCACTGCCCCTCATCGACCCGTTGATAAAATGTGACAAAATTTATCGCAGAGTAATGGGCGGCCACAGGGCTGTCTAACAACGAAACCGGCATTCCATTGCCGGAAAAAGCATTATGAGTTTTTCTATTGCGCGGCCGGCGCGGCGAAGCCGTTCAGCCTGCCGGTTCGAGCTGCCGGATAAGTTTGGCTAAGGTTTTGATCGCCGCCTCCATCCTGTCGTTCCATTCGAAAGACGCGTTCAGGCGGAAGCAGTGGTTGAAATGGTCGCCGGTGGTAAACATCCGCCCCGGCGCGATGCTGACGCCCTGCGCCAGCGCGCGCCGATACAGTTCCATCGACGACAGCGCCGCATCCAGCTCCAGCCACAGAAAATAGCCGCCGTCGGGCTGGCTGACCTTGACCGTCGGCGGAAAGTGATGGGCGATCGCCTGACGCATCGCGCTCTGGCGCTGGGCCAGCAACCGCCGCAGCCGCCGCAGATGGGTGTCGTAGCCGCCGTGCAGCAGGTAGTCGGCCAGCGCCATCTGGGTCGGTACGCTGGTGGAGACGGTGCTCATCAGCTGCAGCCGCTGGATCTGCTGGGCGTAGCGCCCCGCCGCCACCCAGCCGACGCGGAACCCCGGCGCCAGGCACTTGGAGAACGACGAGCAGTGCAGGATCTGGCCGCCGCTGTCCAGCGCCTTGGCCGGCAGCGGCCGCTCGGCGCTGAAATACAGCTCGCCGTACACGTCGTCTTCAATCAGCGAAATCTGCCGCTCGCGCAGCAGCGTCACCAATTGCCGTTTATGCTCATCGGGCATGCTGGCGCCCTGCGGATTCTGAAAGTGGGTCATCAGCCAGCAGGCCTTGATCGGATACTGCTCCACCGCCTGCTGCAACGCATCGAGATCGATGCCGTCCTGCGGATGGGTGGCGATCGCCACCGCCTTCAGCCGCAGCCGCTCCAGCGCCTGCAGCGCGCCGTAAAACGCCGGCGACTCGATCGCCACATAGTCGCCGGGCTGGGTCACCGCCTGCAGGCTGAGGCTCAGCGATTCCATCGCCCCGGCGGTGATGACTATCTCATCCGGCGCCACCTGCATGCCGCTCAACGCATAACGTTGCGCGATGTGCCGCCGCAGCGCGTCATTGCCCGGCGGCAGGTTGGCCAGCGAACTGTGCGGAGTAAACTTGCGCGCCACGCTGCTCAACGCCCGCGCCAGCTTGGGCTGGGCAAACAGCGTGGCGTCGGGAAACGCCGAGCCGAAGGGCACGATGTCCGGATCCTGGCAGGCCTGCAGCACGTCGAAGATAAAGGCGTTGATATCGACCTGTTCGCTCAGCAGCAGCTTCTCGCCGCGCGCCGGCTGCGGCAGCGGCTGCGGACGCGCCGCCACGTAGTAGCCCGACTGCGGCCGGGCGACGATCCAGCCCTGGCTTTCCAGCAACTGATAAGACTGCACCACCGTCATCAGGCTCAACCCGGCGCGTTTTCCGCTCTCGCGCAGCGAAGGCAGCTTGTCGCCCGCCCGCCATACCCGATTCTGGATCTGTTCTCTGATCTGCTGCGCAAGCTGCTCGTATCTGGTCATAGGCCCTAACTGTTATATGAAAAAGTGAAATAACTGTCACTATTATAGTCACTGTACTCCGTGCTTAACTTGACGCCAAGCTTTCCACACAAAAATGACAGCCACACTCAAGAGGTTAATTTATGTTCAACCCAAGGGGGCGCCATGCTGGGTCTTGATGCACTGGAACTTGCCCGAATACAGTTCGCCTTCACCGTATCTTTTCATATCATCTTTCCCGCCATCACCATCGGGCTCGCCAGCTACCTGGCGGTGCTGGAAGGGTTATGGCTGAAAACGCGCAATGCCGCCTACCGCGATCTGTATCATTTCTGGTCGAAGATTTTCGCCGTCAACTTCGGCATGGGGGTGGTTTCGGGGCTGGTGATGGCCTACCAGTTCGGCACCAACTGGAGCTTCTTCTCGGAGTTCGCCGGCAGCATTACCGGGCCGCTGCTGACCTATGAGGTGCTGACCGCCTTCTTCCTCGAGGCCGGCTTCCTCGGCGTGATGCTGTTCGGCTGGAACCGCGTCGGCCCGGGCCTGCACTTTTTCGCTACCTGCATGGTGGCGCTGGGCACGCTGATTTCCACCTTCTGGATCCTGGCCTCCAACAGCTGGATGCAGACCCCGCAGGGGCATGAGATCATCAACGGCCAGGTGGTGCCGGTCGACTGGCTGAGGGTGATCTTCAACCCGTCCTTCCCGTATCGCCTGCTGCACATGTCCATCGCCGCCTTCCTGTCTTCGGCGTTCTTCGTCGGCGCCTCCGCCGCCTGGCACCTGCTGCGCGGCCGCGATACCCCGGCGATGCGCAAGATGCTGTCGATGGCGATGTGGATGGCGCTGAGCGTGGCGCCGGTGCAGGCGATGATCGGCGACGCCCACGGGCTCAACACCCTGAAATACCAGCCGGCGAAGATCGCCGCCATCGAAGGCCACTGGGAAAACCCGCCGGGCGAGGCGACGCCGCTGATCCTGTTCGGCTGGCCGGACATGCAGCGGGAAGAAACCCGCTTCAAGCTGGAGGTGCCCTACCTCGGCAGCCTGATCCTGACCCACAGCCTGACCGAACAGGTGCCGGCGCTGAAATCCTTCCCGCCGGAAGATCGCCCAAACTCCACCCTGGTGTTCTGGTCGTTCCGCATCATGGTGGCGCTGGGCATGCTGATGATCCTGGCCGGGGTATGGAGCCTGTGGCTGCGCTGGCGCGGCGGGCTGTATCATTCCCGGCCGTTCCTGCATTTCATCCTGTGGATGGGCCCTTCCGGGCTGCTGGCGCTGCTGGCGGGCTGGTTCACCACCGAGATCGGCCGCCAACCCTGGGTGGTGTACGGCCTGCTGCGCACCGGGGACGCGGTATCCGCGCACGGCGACCTGCATATGAGCATCAGCCTGCTGGCGTTTATCGTCGTCTACTGTTCGGTGTTCGGCGTGGGCTATTCCTACATGATGCGCCTGATCCGCAAAGGGCCGCAGCGGCATGAGCCGCACGCAGACGACACCGAAGGCCGGCCGGCGCGCCCGCTCTCCGCAGTTAAAGACACCTTGGACGACAGGAGCTGAACATGGGCATCGATCTTCCGCTGATTTGGTTGGTGATCATCGTCTTCAGCACCATGATGTACGTGGTAATGGACGGCTTTGATTTGGGCATCGGCATCCTGTTCCCGTGGGTGAGGGACAGCGGTGACCGCGACGTAATGATGAACACCGTCGCCCCGATATGGGACGGCAACGAAACCTGGCTGGTGCTGGGCGGCGCGGCGCTGTTCGGCGCCTTCCCGCTGGCCTATGCGGTGATCCTCGACGCGTTGGCCATTCCGCTCACCCTGATGCTGTTCGGGCTGATTTTCCGCGGCGTGGCCTTCGAGTTCCGCTTCAAGGCCACGGCGGAAAAACGCCATATCTGGGATAAGGCGTTTATCTGGGGGTCCATCTTCGCCACCTTTAGCCAGGGGGTAGTGGTCGGCGCCATCATCAACGGCTTTCCGGTCAACGGCCGCAGCTACGCCGGCGGCGCGCTGGATTGGCTGACGCCGTTCGCGCTGTTCTGCGGGCTGGGGCTGGTGGTGACCTACGCCCTGCTCGGCTGCACCTGGCTGGTGATGAAAACCGCCGGCGAGCTGCAGGCGCGCATGTATCGCCTGGCGACGCCGCTGCTGATAACCCTGTTGCTGGTGCTGGCGGCGGTCAGCGTCTGGACGCCGAGCGCCCACCCGGAAATCGCCGCCCGCTGGTTCCAGCTGCCGAATCTGTTCTGGCTGTTGCCGGTGCCGGCGCTGGTGCTGCTCAGCGCCTGGGGCATTCGACGCGGCGTGAGGCGCGGCGCGCACTATTCGCCGTTTATGCTGACCCTGCTGCTGGTATTCCTCGGCCTGAGCGGGCTGGGCATCAGCATCTGGCCGCTGCTGATCCCGCCGTCCATCAGCCTGTGGGACGCCGCCGCCCCGCCGCAAAGCCTCGGCTTTATGCTGGTCGGCGCGTTGTTCATCATCCCGATTATTTTGGTGTATACCTTCTGGAGCTACTACGTGTTCCGCGGCAAGGTCAGCCATGACGATGGCTATCACTGATGAGGGAGAAAAGCATGCAACGTGAAAATACCCCGGCGCCGGCCCCCTGGTGGAAACGCGTCGGCTGGCTGGCGATCATCTGGAGCGCCAGCGTGCTGGGGCTGTTCGCCGTCGCCTCGCTGTTCCGCCTGCTGATGACCGCGGCGGGGATGAAGTCGCATTAGCGCCGGGCGTTATCTGGCCACGCGGTTGGGAAAGTAGAAGGACACCACCAGCGTGACCAGCGGCAAGGCGCCGATCTTCGGCAGTTCGAACACCTGCCCGATCGGCTCGTTTTATTAGCGAACTGCGCAACGCTTCGCAGATCCGGCAACGGCCGCAGAATCAGCCGCCGCTGTCGGCCCGGCGGCGGCGTGGTCAGGTTCAGCGGCGATTGCGCACCAGCTGATAACGCCGGGTCAGGTACTCTACCGGCACGCTCCAGATATGCACCAGGCGGCAGAACGGGAACAGTACGAACAGCGTCATGCCCAGCACCATATGCAGCTTGAAGATCGGCGCCACGCCCGCCAGATGTTGCGAAGCGCCGGCGTGGAAGGTCACCACCGCCTGCGCCCAGGCCACCAGCTTCATCATTTCGCTGCCGTCCATATGCTGGGCGGAGAACGGAATGGTCAGCAGACCGAGGCACACCTGCACCACCAGCAGCGTCAGGATCATGATGTCGGCAAAGCTGCTGGTGGCGCGCACCCGCGGGTTGGTCAGGCGGCGTTTCAGCAGCAGCGCGCCGCCGATCAGCGTCATCACTCCGCAGGCGCCGCCGGCGATCATCGCCAGCTTCTGCTTCACCTCGATCGGCAGGAAGGACTCATACATCCAGTGCGGCGTCAGCATGCCGAGGAAGTGCCCGGCGAAGATGCCCAGAATGCCGATGTGGAACAGGTTGGAGGCCAGGCGCATGCCCTTTTTGTCCAGCATCTGGCTGGAGCCGGCGCGCCAGCTGTACTGGCCGTAGTCATAGCGCAGCCAGCTGCCGATCAGGAAAATCGCCCCCGCCAGATAGGGGTAGATGTCGAAGAAAAACTGATTCAAAAATTGCATGATTATCTTCCTTTGGGTGCCGTTGCAGCCAGATCCAGATATTGCGGCGCCACCGCGCCGGCGAAGCGCCGCTGATGTGCGGTTTGCCGATCGGAACCGCAGCCCGGTTGTTCGCCAAGGAACCTGATCTGTTCCTCTTCCCACACGGCGTCCAGCGCCTGCGGCGTGTCGTCGCGCGCCTCTTTCGCCACCTGCGTCTCCAGCGCCTGCGCCTGCACTTCGCTGCCCGACAGCGCCAGCAGCAGCTCAAACAACACCGCATAAGGGCTTTCCCGCTGCAGCAGGCGGGCGCCGAGCAGCGCCAGGATCGGCGCGATGTCCTGCAGCCCTTCGCGCGCCTGTTCGCCGCTGCGGCTGGCCAGATATTCCAGATACAGCGGCAGGAAATCCGGCAGTTCGCGGCTGTCGATCTCCAGCCCGGCGGCGCGATACTGCGCCATCAGGTCGACCATCGCCTGGCCGCGATCGCGCGATTCGCCGTGCACGTGCTCGAACAGCAGCAGCGAGGTGGCGCGGCCGCGGTCGAACAGCTCGCAATAGTCGGCCTGCACGTCCAGTAACGGCCGGGCGCACAGCCGGCGGATAAACAGGATCAGCTGCGCGCTGTGGTGCAGATCCAGCTCACTGGCCGGCTCCAGCGCTTCGATCAGCGCCTGCTGATGGTCAAACAGCGCCTGCTCCGGGTAATCGAGCAGGCGGGCGATCACTTTCAGGCTGATCATGAGGCATCCTCCGGGCGTACGGTTTTTTGCGTCACGTCGATGGCGTCGATGCGGCGGCTGTTGAACAGGTTGAACTTGCCGTCGCTGCCGTGGCAGCCGTCGCCGAAGCTGAAGCCGCAGCCTTTGCTTTCCGGGAAGGCTTCGCGCGCCAGTTCGCGGTGGCTGGACGGCACCACGAAGCGGTCTTCATAGTTGGCGATCGCCAGGTAGCGGTACATTTCCTGCGCCTGCGCCTCGCTCAGCCCGACCTGCTCCAGCGCGCTGGTGTCCACCACGCCGTCGACGGTCTCGGCGCGTTTGTAGTGGCGCATCGCCAGCATGCGCTTGAGCGCCAGCAGCACCGGCGCGGTGTCGCCGGCGGTCAGCAGGTTGGCCAGGTACTGCACCGGAATGCGCAGGCTTTCTACGTCCGGCAGCACGCCGCTGTGCGCCAGCTCGCCGGCGTCGGCGGCCGACTGAATCGGCGACAGCGGCGGCACGTACCACACCATCGGCAAGGTGCGGTATTCCGGGTGCAGCGGCAGCGCCAGCTTCCAGTCCATCGCCATTTTGTACACCGGCGACTGCTGGGCGGCGTCGATCACGCCCTGCGGCACGCCGTCGGCCAGCGCCTGGGCAATCACCGCCGGATCGTGCGGATCGAGGAAAATATCCAACTGGCTCTGATACAGATCCTTATCGTTTTCCACCGCCGCCGCCTGCTCGATGCGATCGGCGTCGTACAGCAACACGCCGAGGTAGCGGATGCGGCCGACGCAGGTTTCCGAACACACCGTCGGCTGGCCGGCCTCGATGCGCGGGTAGCAGAAGATGCACTTCTCGGACTTGCCGCTCTTCCAGTTGAAGTAAATTTTCTTGTAGGGGCAGCCGGTCAGGCACATGCGCCAACCGCGGCATTTATCCTGGTCGATCAGCACGATGCCGTCTTCGCCGCGCTTGTAGATAGCCCCGCTCGGGCAGGTGGCGACGCAGGCCGGGTTCAGGCAGTGTTCGCATAAACGCGGCAGATACATCATGAAGGTGTTTTCGAACTGGCCGTACATCGCCTTCTGCATGTTGTCGAAGTTTTTGTCCTGCGAACGCTTTTCGAATTCGCCGCCGAGGATCTCCTCCCAGTTCGGACCGTTTTCAATCTTCTTCATGCGCCGGCCGGTGATCAGCGAACGCGGGCGCGCCACCGGCTGGTGTTTGCCCTGCCTGGCGGTGTGCAGATGCTGGTAGTCGTAGTCGAACGGTTCGTAGTAGTCATCCAGCGCCGGCACGTCCGGGTTGGCGAAGATTTTCGCCAGCAGGCCGACGCGGCTGCCCATGCGCGGTTCCAGCTTGCCGTTGATTTTACGGATCCAGCCGCCCCGCCACTTTTCCTGATCTTCCCAGGCGTGCGGATAACCGACGCCGGGCTTGCTTTCCACGTTGTTGAACCAGGCGTATTCCATGCCTTCGCGGCTGGTCCAGACGTTCTTGCAGGTTACCGAACAGGTATGGCAACCGATGCACTTGTCCAGGTTCAGCACCATGCCGACTTGAGAACGAATTTTCATTGGGTTTTCTCCTGCTGGCTGCCCTGCGCGTAGTCGTTGCCTTCGCCGTCTAACCAATCGATATTGTTCATCTTGCGCACCACCACGAACTCGTCGCGGTTGGAGCCGACGGTGCCGTAATAGTTGAAGCCGTAAGCCAGCTGCGCGTAACCGCCGATCATGTGGGTCGGTTTCGGGCCGGCGCGGGTCACCGAGTTATGGATGCCGCCGCGCTGGCTGGTGATTTCCGAGCCCGGAATATTCACGATGCGTTCCTGGGCGTGGTACATCATGGTCATGCCGGGCGGGATGCGCTGGCTGACCACCGCCCGCGCCGTCAGCGCGCCGTTGGCGTTGAAGGCTTCGATCCAGTCGTTGTCCGCGATGCCCAGATCTTTGGCGTCATCCTCGCTCAGCCAGACGATCGGCCCGCCGCGCGACAGGGTCAGCATCAGCAGGTTGTCGCTGTAGGTGGAGTGGATGCCCCACTTCTGATGCGGCGTCAGGAAGTTCAGCGCTTTCTCCCTGTTGCCGTTCGGCTTGCTGTTCAGCAGCGGCTGCGCGGCGCGGGTGTCGATCGGCGGCCGGTACACCAGCAGGCTTTCGCCGAAGGCGCGCATCCATTCGTGATCCTGATACAGCTGCTGGCGGCCGCTGAGGGTGCGCCAGGGGATCAGCTCATGCACGTTGGTGTAACAGGCGTTGTAGGACACGTGTTCGTCTTCCAGGCCGGACCAGGTCGGGCTGGAGATGATTTTGCGCGGCTGGGCCTGGATATCGCGAAAGCGAATTTTTTCGTCTTCCTTGTTCAGCGCCAAATGACGATGATCGCGCCCGGTGATGTTGCTCAGCGCCTCCCAGGCTTTCACCGCCACCTGGCCGTTGGTTTCCGGCGCCAGCGACAGGATCACTTCCGCCGCATCGATGGCGCTGTCGATTTTCGGCCGCCCCGCCGCCGGGCCGTCGGCTTTCACGTAGTTCAGCTGCTTCAGGAAGTCGACCTCGGTCTGGGTGTTCCAGCTGATGCCCTTGCCGCCGTTGCCGAGCTTGTCCAGCAGCGGCCCCAACGAGGTGAAGCGTTCGTAGGTGGCCGGGTAATCGCGCTCCACCGCGATGATGTGCGGGGCGGTCTTGCCGGGGATCAGGCCGCATTCGCCCTTTTTCCAGTCCTGCACGCCGTAAGGCTGCGCCAGCTCGGCGGCGGAGTCGTGCTGGATAGGCAGGGTCACCACGTCGGTTTCCTGGCCCAAATGGCCGACGCACACTGCGGAGAACGCCTTGGCGATGCCCTTGTAGATCTCCCAGTCGCTCTTCGAATCCCAGGCCGGATCGACCGCCGCCGACAGCGGGTGAATGAACGGATGCATGTCCGACGTATTCATGTCGTCTTTTTCGTACCAGGTGGCGGTCGGCAGCACGATGTCGGAGTACAGGCAGGTGCTGGACATGCGGAAATCGAGCGTCACCACCAGATCCAGCTTGCCTTCGCCGCCCTGCGCGCGCCACTCCACCTCTTCCGGCATCACGCCGCCCTGCTGGCCGAGATCCTTGCCCTGAATGCCGTGCTCGGTGCCCAGCAGATACTTGAGCATGTACTCATGGCCCTTGCCGGAGGAGCCCAGCAGGTTGGAGCGCCAGACGAACAGGTTGCGCGGGAAGTTTTGCGGGTTGTCCGGCTGTTCGGCGGCGAAGCCCAGCGCGCCCGACTTCAGGGCGTCGACGGTGAACTCCACCGGCGTCTGGCCGGCGGCCTTGGCCTGCGCCGCCAGCTGCAGCGGGTTGGTGCCCAGCTGCGGCGCCGACGGCAGCCAGCCCATGCGCTCGGCGCGCACGTTAAGGTCGATCAGGCTGCCGCTGAAGCGCGATTTATCCGCCAGCGGCGACAGCAGTTCATCGGTGCCGACGGTTTCGTAACGCCACTGGCTGGAGTGGTTGTAGAAAAACGACGTGCTGTTCATATGGCGCGGCGGGCGTTGCCAGTCGAGGCCGAACGCCAGCGGCAGCCAGCCGGTCTGCGGCCGCAGTTTTTCCTGGCCGACGTAGTGCGCCCAGCCGCCGCCGCTCTGGCCGACGCAGCCGCAAAAGATCAGCATGTTGATCAGCCCGCGGTAGGTCATGTCCATGTGGTACCAGTGGTTGACGCCGGCGCCGACGATGATCATCGAACGGCCGCGGGTCTTTTCGGCGTTTTGCGCGAACTCACGGGCAATGCGGATGATATTGTGGCGCGATACGCCGGTGATCTGTTCGGCCCAGGCCGGCGTGTAGGCCTTGACGTCGTCGTAGCTCGCGGCGCAGTTGGCGTCGTTCAGGCCGCGTTCCAGGCCGTAGTTGGCCAGCGTCAGGTCATAGACGCTGGTCACCAGCGCCTCGCGGCCGTCCGCCAGGCGCAGGCGTTTTACCGGCAGCTTGTGCTGCAGGATCTCTTCCAGCGCGACGCTGTTGAAATGCTCGCCGTCGGCGCCGCCGCTCTTGATGCCGCCGAAATAAGGGAAGCCCACCTCGGCCACCTCGTCATGGCTGCCCAGCAGGCTCAGCTGCAGCTCGACGTCCTGCTGCTCCTTGCCTTCGCGCTGCTCGAGGTTCCACTTGCCCTTTTCGCCCCAGCGGAAACCGATGGAGCCCTGCGGCGCCACCAGCTCGCCGCTGCGCTGGTCGATGGCGACGGTTTTCCACTCGGGATTGTTTTCCTGGCCCAGGCCGTCCACCAGATCGGCGGCGCGCAGCAGGCGGCCGGCGGCGTAGTGCCCCTCTTCACGCGGCTCCAGCAACACCAGCATCGGCATGTCGGTATAGCGGCGCACGTAATCGCGGAAGTAATTCACCTCGCGATCGAGGTGGAACTCTTTCAGCATCACATGGCCCATCGCCAGCGCCATCGCGCTGTCGGTGCCCTGTTTCGGGTTCAGCCAGTGGTCGCACAGCTTGGCGACCTCGGCGTAGTCCGGCGTCACCGCCACGGTTTTGGTGCCCTTGTAACGCACCTCGGTGAAGAAGTGGGCGTCCGGGGTGCGCGTCTGCGGCACGTTGGAGCCCCAGGCGATAATGTAGGAGGAGTTGTACCAGTCGGCGGACTCCGGCACGTCGGTCTGCTCGCCCCAGGTCATCGGCGAAGCCGGCGGCAGGTCGCAGTACCAGTCGTAAAAGCTCAGGCAGGCGCCGCCGATCAGCGACAGATAGCGCGCGCCGGCGGCGTAGGACACCATCGACATCGCCGGGATCGGCGAGAAGCCGATGATGCGGTCGGGGCCGAAGGTTTTGGCGGTGTAAACGTTGGCGGCGGCGATCAGTTCGTTGACCTCCTGCCAGCTGGAGCGCACAAAGCCGCCGCGGCCGCGCGCGACCTTGTAGCTTTTGGCTTTTTCAGGATCGCTGACGATAGCGCCCCAGGCGTCGACCGGATCGCCGTGCTGCGCCTTGGCTTCGCGCCACAGCTTGAGCAGGCGCTTGCGCATCAGCGGGTATTTCAGCCGGTTGGCGCTGTAGAGATACCAGGAATAGCTGGCGCCGCGCGGGCAGCCGCGCGGCTCGTGGTTCGGCAGATCGGGGCGGGTGCGCGGATAGTCGGTCTGCTGGGTTTCCCAGGTCACCAGGCCATTTTTCACGTAAATCTTCCAGCTGCAGGAGCCGGTGCAGTTCACGCCATGGGTGGATCGCACCACCTTGTCGTGCTGCCAGCGGCTGCGGTAGCCGTCTTCCCAGTCGCGGTTGGTGTTCAGCGTCTGGCCGTGTTCGCCAGAAAAAGGCTCCGCCAGCTGCTTGAAGTAGCGGAAACGGTCTAAAAACTTGCTCATCCGGAAGGCTCCTGAAGGCTCTTGTCGTTATAAGAAGACATGCTCAATCTGCCGCCAGCCTACTGAGGGCGGTACGGCGGCGATTTGATTGCGATCAAGAGAAGGCGGTGGAAAAAGCGCCGGAGGCGACGGGAATACCACCAAAGTATAACTCCGGAAATTCGACATAAATGATTGATAATAAACCGATAAAAGAGGATTGACGGACTGGGTGAGGACGGAAGGATAAGAGATGGGGTATTTGGGGGTAGAACGCGGGAGCAACCTCCCGCGTGGCGCTAACTCGAAGAATTCAGCGTTGAAGCCACAGGGTCGCCGTGCCCACCGCGGGCAACGCCAGCCTGACCTCCGCGCCCGCCTCCTGCGGCCGCCAGCCCGCCGGGAGGCGCAATCGGGTGTTGGCCTCTCGATAGTAGGGATTGGCCGCCAGCAACAAGGCGCGATCGCCCAGAATAAACATCCGCGCCGGGATTTGCGGGTCGCTTCCCGTCAGCGGAGTCGATTTCCCCGTCAGCAGATAAGGGGTGAAGGCGGCGATTTGCTGCGACACGGCGGCCACCCCACGCCAGGCGGCGTCAAACTCCCGCTGGTCGAAGCGGCCGGTTTTGCGCTTGTAGAACAGGTCGGTATAGGAGTAAAGCAGCAGTCCCTTGGCGCCGCCGATCAGCGCCTGCCAGGCCTGATTGCGGATTTCCGCCTCTGACGGCGGATGCGGCCGGCGGCGGGCGTCATAGGCGGCGTGATCCATGATTTGCATCACCACCCAGGCTCCGCGCGCCTGGCGGGCGGCCTGCACCGTCAGCGCGGTATAACGCGTGGTGCGCGTCAGATCGCGATCGTTCCCCACCGGGTAAGGATCGGTCGCCAGAATGTCGCTGCTGTTGAAGTAAGCGTCCAGCTCCCCGGTTTTGTTCAGCACCTGGAAGGTGGGATGATCGCCGTCAAGCCGCTTGATTTGCAGGTTTTTTTCCTCGATTTTATCGAGATATTCCGGCCCCAGCTCATCGTTGATGTACCAGGCGAGCAGGTTGGGCTGCGAACGCAAGCGCTGCACGTACCAGGCGGTCATCGCCGCGTAGTCGCCGCCGCGGACGGCCGGGGCGAAACGGCTGCCGCGATACTGATCTTTGACGGAATAGATAACCAGTAGCCCGCGCTTGCGCGCGTTGCGGAAAAAGGCGTAAGGATCTTTCTTTTCTCCATAGTCATAGTTCAGCACCGTGTTGAATCCCGCCGCCGCGATGCGCGCCAAATGCTCATCGGTAGCCACGTTGGCGTAGATGCCCAGCGGGAAAATCCGTTGGCCGTCGCGCAGGGTAAAGCCTTCGCTGTCGATCGCCACTTTGGCCGCCGGCTGCCCGACGCGAAAAGACAGCTCACTGCCCTGCGCCTGCCGGGATTGCGCGCCGCTGACCTGCTGGCGCAGGCGGTATTCCCCCTGGGCCAGGCCGGTCGGCGGTTGGTATTCGATGCGGCGCTGCCCTTCGACCCGATAACGGCCGCGGCTGCTGTGGATAACCTGCCCCTGGGCATTGAGCAATTCGCTGTCGACCTGCACATGCTGCGGCTGCGGAGTGACCAGCAGCGTGTCGACCTTACCCTGCGCCGACGGGCCGAGCTGATACAACGCCGGCGCAGGCGCGCGAACGCACGCATAGGCGTCGTCAAACCAGGCTCTGCCGGTGCTGCCCTTGCGCAGATAGACGCCAAAGGTGACCCGCGCCGCCTGCGGCGGCACGGTATAGCTGGCGCTCACCTGCCGCCAATCGCTGTCGCCGGCCACCCCGGCCGGATAGGCGCCTTCCAGAAAGCGCCCCTGCGCATCGAAGCTCTGCAGATAAACCGCGGCGCCGCCGTCGCGGCCTTGCCCCCGCACGCCGCGGGTCTTGAGCCAAACGCCGAAATCGATCGTCTGCCCCGGCGCCACCCGCAGCGCCTGGCTGAAGGTCCGGTACTGCGCGGCATCGGCATTGTCGTAGCGCAGGCTGCGCTTGCCGCTGTGCGCATCGTCGTCGGCCTGCGCGCCCTGCGCGCGCCAGCCGCCGAGCCCCTGCTCAAAGCCGGGGTTGGCCAACAGCGTGGGTTGGCAGCCCTGCGCCAGAGCCGAAACGCTCCACCAGGCGCAGCAGCCCAGCGCCGCCATCCGGTACATGCCCCTCATGGTCATTGCCTTTTCATCGCGGCATTGAGCAGATAGGTGGCGAACAGATAGCAGGATTTCTGGTAAGACAGCCCCAGATGCTGACGGTAAATCCGCCATTGCCAGTCCGCGGCGCGGATTTTGTTGCCCGACAGCGAATGGCTCGACAGCCGGTAGCAGGCCAGCGGTTCGGGAATGCAGTAGGCCAGGCCGTTACGCGCCTTCTGCAGCACCGCCAGCCACATCAGGTAGTCCTCATGGCCCACTTTCTGCTGGTACACCTTGCCGATGCGCTTTTGGTTGTAGATGCCGGTGAGATTGCCGATCCAGTTGCTTTTCAGCATGTCCTGATAGCCGATAAGCTCATCCGCGCCGCGGGTGTTTTTGATCAACTTCAGGTCGTCTTCGAAGGTGTAATAATGCGAACACACCACGTCGTAGCGGCGGGTCTGCAAGATGCTCGCCTGGCGCGACAGCTTGTTGGGGAGCCAGACGTCATCGCTGTCGCAGAAGGCGATATAGTCGCCGCCCGCCGCCTCGATGCCGATGTTGCGCGTTTCCGCCACGCCCTGATTATGCTCATTGCGTATATAGGTCAGGCGGTCGTGGATGAACGGCCGCACCACCTCGGCGGTGTTGTCGGTGGACGCATCGTCGATCACATACAGGTGATAGTCGGTAAATCGCTGGTTCAGCACGCCAAGAATCGACTCTTTGATAGAGTTCGCCGCGTTGTAGGCCGGCATTATCACGGATATTTTTTCCATTCTGTCCTCACTCGGTGAGCTGTCGCCACTGGGGATAAATACGTTCGGGAGAAAAACGGCGAGACTTCTCCAACGCGGCGTTCGAAAAGCGCTCGCGCAGGCCCGGATCGCCCATCAGTTTGAGCACCCCGTCGCTGAAGGCGGCGCCGTCGTCATCGGGCACCAGATAGCCGTTGACGCCGTCGTCGATCAGCTCGGCCGGGCCGGTCTTGCAGTCGTAGGCCACCAGCGGCAGGCCGAAGCTCATGGCTTCGATCAGCACCATCGGCAACCCCTCATAGCGAGACGTCATCAGATACAGGCTGGCCTGGCGATAATAGGCCGCCACGTCGGCGGTGGCCGGCAGCAGGCTCACCTGCCGCTCCAGCCCGGCGCTGGCAATCTGCCGCCGCAGCGCGTCGCGCTCCGGGCCGTCGCCGACAATCAGCAGCCGCCAATCCGGCGCCTGCGCCGCCACCCCTCGCCACAGCGCGATCAGACGATCGAAGCCTTTCTGGTTGCTCAACCGCCCCACCGCCAGCGCCACCTTTTGCTGCAGCTCCGGCGTCGGCGCCTGCGCGCCGAACGGCGAAACGTTCTCGATCACCCGGCACTTCCCGGCGCCCACCCAGCGGGCGATGGCGTCGCGATCCTGCCGCGTCAGGAAAATCACCCGATCGCCCAGCCGGTAAACCAGCAGCTTCAACCACTTGAATACGCGCGGATACTGGTGAAAACTGACGTGTTCGCTCAATAACAGCCGGCTGCGGGCGCAAAACAAACGCAGAAAAGGCGTCATCACCACCGACAGTTTTCCCATGGAAACGGTGATGATCACGTCCGCGCGTTCACGCCGCAGGGCCAACGCCAGCCGCCATGGCCAAAACAGCGAGCCGCCGCCGCCGCAGCGCAACCGGACGTCGGCGGCCAGCGGAAAGAAGCTCCGCTCGCCAAACAGCGAAAACACCGCCACCTCGTAACCCGGCAGGCGCGCCAGCGCATTGGCCAAACCGCTGGCGACCCGTTCGGTGCCGCCCTTGCCCGCCATATTTTCGATAACGACGATTACCTTGCGTGGTTGCATATCATCTCCTGAATCCCTGGCGCACATTGCGCAGCAGCCGGCCGCCGACCGGGAACAACCCCAACCGCGCCAGGCAATCGCCATACCATTTGATCATCTTGAACTTGCCGCTCAGGCTGTGGCGCACGATGCGCGACGAGTAATAATTGAACGCCTGGGCGTTTTCGGAATACAGCGAGGCCAGCAGGTGCTTGCAGGCGAATCCGCTGATATGGCGATCGCTGGGGCTGAGGAAGGTGTTGATAAAGCGGTCGCTGGCCTCCAGATTGAGCTTCGCCGTCATGCGGCCGTCGCGCCCCACGTCGAGGAACACCCCGCCGCCGGCGTCGTGCGCCACGTGGGCGCCCAAATTGGTGGCGTTGACCAGAAAGCCCCAATCCTGATGCTTGTTGAGAAACTCGGGAAATAAAAAGCGGCGATCGCTTTTTTTACGCATGCTGATGGTGGATGAGCGAATATCGCCCATTTCCAGAAAAAGAAAATCCTCGCCGGAAGAACCGGTTTTATAGTGGAAGTTGAAGTCGCGCACCGAATCGCCGCTCACCTCCGCATAGTTGCCGAAGATAATATCGATATGGCGATCTTCGTGTTTCTTCATGCGGCGAATAATATAGTTGGTGGTGAAGTAATCGTCCGAGTCGAGAAAAAACACGATCTCCGATTGCGCCAATCGGCTGCCGAGATTGCGCGACACCGCCGCATTGCTCTTCTGTTTTTTCTCATGCAGCATCACGTTGCTGTTGGTCGCCGCTATCTGGCGAATATGTTTGATGTCGTCCTCGTCGGAACAATCATCAACCAGAATCACCTGATAATCGAACCCTTGGCAGGCGTTGAAAATCCGCTTCAGGGTTTTAGGCAGGTAGCGCGCACTGTTATAAATAGGAATCACGATCGAGAAATCCATTTCTTACCCCTCCAGTTTCGAATTGATCATTTCTTTTCCACGGCAAAGCAACAATAAAGACACGTTGAATACCGGGACCAGGAAATAGGTTTCCGTAAAAGTTGTCAGCAGGAAAACAGCCACCACCCAGCGCATGAACCGACTCAGCCTGCGCATGTTTCCCAACAGCTGGAAATAACAGGAAAGCATGACGACAGAGGCGATCCCGCCGGCCGAATAAAACATGGCGATGTAAAAGAAGTCGACCGGCTTATAAGGTTCGATGTTCATGCCGAACAGCGGATTGGGCAGCCCCACCGCCTGAAACATCTGCCATGAGAACCAGATGCGCCCGGTCAGCGCCTGGTTCAGCAGTACGTCCAACGCCGGATTGCTCCCCCAACGCATCACGCTGGCGAACTGAAAGCCGAGAATGGCCAACGTCAGCGCGATGCAGACTTTTCTATTGGGGGCGACGCGCAGCAGCGGCGCCAGCCAAAACAGCAGCAGCATCAACAACGCCAGCATGAAACAGGTGCGAGAATAGGAATACATCAGCACCGGCAGAATTAACGCCGACACCGCCAGCGAGGCGATGTTTTTCATGCCGCGCGTTAATTTCGCCAGGTCGATCAGGCACAGCAGCATGGCGAACAGGGCAAAAAAATAATACGCCAGGGTATTCGGGTTATCGAAACCCAGCGTTAATCTGTTGCCGTAACGTTCATCCAGATAAACAAATCCATCGGTGTAAAAGGTATAGGGAATAACCATCAACAGCCCGGCGACCACAAAGGCGATGGCGAACATTTCAGCGCCGCGCGCCATCTCGATGCGGCGAAATAAAATGATCACCGCCGTGCTGAATACCGCGCCAAAAAGATAATCGCCATGCCCGGTAGCGATATTAATCAGAAACAGCAGAACCAAAAATCCCGCCACCGCCTTTTCCGCCAGCGTGGCGATAAAAAAAGCATAGCCGACATAGAGCAACATCAGGCCATTAAGCCCCATCACGGCTTTATTGATCAGATCGCTGTTGAACGATCCCGAGGTCAGGAAGGTTTTCACGAAAAATATCAACAGAAAGGTCAACACTATTGATTGATTGACCAAGTCCCGCGACTGATTATAACCGGCATTGGCATGCGCGTGAAAACTGGAGGCGACTCTCTGCATAAGCGTTTACTCAGTAAAATAACTGCCCCATTCCTGCTCGATGTTTTTCGGCATCAGCTTGCTTAACCCCGCGCCGGGCGTAAACGTCAGCTCGCCGAAATACACCTGCTCGCCGGCCTGGTAGAAATCCACGCGGACATAAGCGAACTGCTGCGCTACCTGGCGAGCCAGACGCGTCATTTCCTCCAGCCGCGTAGGGCGCGGCATCGGTTCGTCGGCATTCGGCAAACCGATGCGGATTTCGGTGCGGTTCCAGTCGATATCGAAAATGTCGCGCCGATGGGTGCCGAAACGCTGGTAATCCACCTGGATGAACATGCGAATTTCATGATTGTCGTTGAAACAATGAAACTTGATGTCGTTCGGCACCTGCTCGCCGTCCAGCAGCATGCGCTCCACCATGATGCAGGGTTCGATGTCCTGATAATGCTTTTCGCGGCTCTGCTCGTAAAAGTTGCTGCGCATCCACGCGCTGCTGAGATCGTACAGCTCCGCGTAGCTGACCTGCCGCTTGTCGAACACCAACCGGTTATAGCCGCTGCCATGGTTGGCCTTCAGCACGAAGGCGTCGGGCAACTGCCTGAAGGTGTCGTAGCTGAGCTCGGTGCCGTGCGCATACAGCTCCACCAGATACTCCTCGCCCCACAGGCCGGCGATGAATTCACGCACCTTGTACTTGTCCGACAGGGTGGTGTAGATGCTGCGCGGGTAAATTTTGCGACGCATGATCTTTTCGCTGAAGCCGGTCGGTTTCGACAGGTGCGGCAGCTTTTTGAAACAGAGCGCGTATTTAACCTGATGGTGCCAGGCATCGGGCAGGCGCTTGGAAATGTTTTTAACCAGGGTGTTTAACATGCTCTCTCCTTAATTTGCTGATAAGACGCGGCAGGCAGTAAAAACAGGTCAGCTGCAGTCGGGTGATTTTTCCGCCGCGGAAAAAACTGTTCAGAACGAAAAACGAAATGAATTCCGCCAGCAGCGTAGACACCGCCGCGCCGATCAGGCCGTAGCGCGGGATCAGCAGCAGATTCATCACCACGTTCGCCAGCGCCACCAGCGGCATCTTGATGGCGATGAAGCGATAACCGGCGAACAGCACGATGCTGCGGTACGAAACCGTCCCCATCACCGAGAACAGCGAGGTCAGCGTACAGACCGCCAGGATGTCGGCGGCCGGTTGAAAAGCGGCGCCATACAGCAGCGCGATGGCCGGGCGAGCGAACCACCACAGGCCCAGCAGCACCGGCAACGACAGGCCCAATACCACCAGATAAAGCAGCCGGATGCGGTACTCCTGCTCCAGCGGATCGCGGCAGCCGGCAATGCCCGGCATCAGCGAGGTGATCAGCGCCATCGGCACAAAAACCCAGCCCTGGCTGAGGGTGGTGGCGGCGCTGAACCAGCCGACCGCCTGTTCGCCGACCAGATTGCCCAGCATGATTTGATCGATGCGGGTATAGATCACTATCGACAGGCTGGAGATGGCCAGCGGCAGCCCCACCTTCAGCAGATAACGGCCATAGCGCCCGGCCTGGCGCGGCGTAACCCGCGGCGAGGCCGCCGCTTCCCCGCGGAATAACCACAGGCGCGCCAGGTAAGGAACGGCGCTGCTGAGGATGTAAGGCACCGCGAACCACACCAGCGGCAGCGCGGCGCTCACCAGCGCCAGCCGCAGCGCGATCGACAGCAGCAGCGCCAGGTTGTTGATCAGCGTATTGCGCTT